>JAEYTB010000229.1 GCA_023434205.1 Planctomycetota bacterium
GGGCGGAGGGGCTCGGGCGGGCCGGGGTGTTTGTCCACGCGACCACGCACCGGGATGTGCGCTTCACGGTGTACCGGGCGGAGCGTGTTGCGGCGGCGGGGCGGCGGTGGTTCACGCCCGCGGAGGCGGCGGTGCTGGCGATGGGGAACGCGCAGCGGAGGATTGTGAGCGGGGCGCTCGTACCCGGGACTTCGTCGCTGCGCTCCTCAGGCCCGGCGTCAAGGCGCCCTGTGGGTCATTCCTCGTCGTCTTCGAAGTAGCTGGCGGCGTCGTCGTCGCCGTCGATGTTGACGACCTTAGAGAACTCGTCGCTCAGCAGTTCCTCGCCGGGGACGTGGTCTTCATCGGCGATGGGGGCGCTCTTTCGGGCGCCGGTGCGCTCGTGGACGCCCTTGCGGCCGCGGCTGACGCGGGCCTGGCCCTCCTCGCCCGCGTCGGCCAGGTCGCCCTCGCGCTGACGGCGTTCTCGCACGACGATGCGGATGGGCACCTCGCTGAAAGGCAGCTCCTCGCGGAAACGGTTCATGAGGAAGCGCATGTAGTTGGGGGTGAAGAGGTCGGGGTGGTTGACCACGAGCGTGATGGTGGGCGGCTCGATGCCGGTCTGGGCGACGTAGTAGACCTTGGCGAAGGTGCCCTTGATGTCGGTGGGGCCGCGCTTCTCGATGATGGCCCGGACGAGGCGGTTGAGCTTGCCGGTGGTGACGCGGGCGGCGGACTGCTCGCGCAGCTCGAACGCGAGGTCGATGGTCTGGCGGACGTTGCGCCCGCTCTGGCCGCTGACGAAGGAGATGGGGGCGAACCACAGGCCCTTGAGCTCACCACGGACGTAGGTCTGGAAGGTCTCGGTGGTGATGGGCTTGCCCTTGCGGTCGGGGCGGCCCTCGACCTGGTCCCACTTGTTCACGACGACGATGACGGGCTTGAAGGCCTTCTGGGCCATCATGGCGAGCTGCTCGTCGACCTGGCTGATTTTTTCGGTGGCGTCGATGAGGAGCAGGAGCACGTCGGCGCGGTCGACCGCGCGCTGGACGCGGTCGAAGGCGAAGTGCTCGATCATGTTCTGGAAGCTGCGCTTGCGGCGCAGGCCGGCGGTGTCGATGGCCACGATGGAGCGGCCGTTCATCTCGAAGCGCACGTCCACAGCGTCGCGGGTGGTGCCGGCGATCTCGGAGACGATCATGCGGGGCTCGCCGGCGAGGGTGTTGACGAGCGTGCTCTTGCCCGCGTTGCGCTTGCCGATGATCGCGACCTGGAGGTCGGCCACGAACTTCTCCTCGTCGCCGTAGGGCTCGGGGATCAGGCCCCAGACCTCGTCGAGGAAGTCGCGGCGGAAGTAGTTGCTCTTGCTGCTGACCGCCAGCGGCTCGCCGAAGCCCAGGCCGGCGAGCTCCGCGGCGTGGCTCTCCCACTTCGGCCCGTCGACCTTGGTCGCGACGACGCGGATCGGGGGGCGGCCGCGCTTCTTCTGGCCCTTGGTCTTTTCGGTGTCCTGCTTCTTCTCGCCCTTGCCGCCCTTGCTGGTCTTGCTGCCGCCCAGCCGGCCCTCGCGGAGCAGCTTGGCGATCTCTTCATCCTGGGGTGTGAGGCCGGCCTGGGCGTCGATCGCGAAGAGCACGAGGTCGGCGTCGCCGATGGCGGCCTGGATCTGCGACTCGATGCCGGGGGTCAGGCGGGCGAGGTCCTCGCCCACCTCGTCGAAGCGCTGGCCCTCGGCCACGTAGACGCCGAAGCCGCCGGTATCGACGAACTCCACGGGCTTAACGACGCCGCCCTTGATGGGCGGCTGGAGCTCCACGATCGCGGTGACGCGGTCCCGGGTGACGCCGGGCGTGGGGTCCACGATGGAGACCTTGGACCCCGCGATCATGTTCATGAGCGAGCTCTTGCCCACATTGGGCCGACCGACAATTGCGACGCGGGGGATAGGCATGGGGCCAATGGTAGGGGGATGGCAAGGGGCCCACGGGCAGGGGGGCATCGCATGGCCCCCCTCCGCCTCGCAAAGCCTCGGCACCTGCCCCGCCGAGCCGGGGGAGGAGTGGGGTGGCCTCCGTTCAGACGTTGCGCAGCTTGTTCAGGCCGTTGAGGGCGGCGACCTTGTAGCACTCGGCGAGGGTCGGGTAATTGAAGACGGTGTTGACGAAGTACTCGACGGTGGCCTTGAAGGCCATGGCGCACTGGCCGATGTGGATGAGCTCGGTGGCGCCGGTGCCGATGATGTGGACGCCGAGGATGGCGTGGGTGTCCTGGTGGATCAGCAGCTTGAGCATGCCGATCTCGTCGCCCAGGAGCTGGCCGCGGGCGATTTCCTTGTACTGCGCGATGCCGGCCTCGTAGGGGATGCCCTCGGCGGTGAGCTTTTCTTCGGTCCAGCCCACCTGCGACATCTCGGGGATGGAGTAGATGCCGTAGGGGAGCAGCTCGGCGACGGTCTCGTACCGTGCGCCGAACATATGGCAGGCGGAGAGGCGGCCCTGCTCCATGCTGGTGCTCGCCAGGGCGGGGAAGCCGACGACATCGCCCACGGCGTAGATGTGGGGGACGGCGGTCTGAAAGCACTCGTTGACCTTGATCCTGCCGCGGGAGTCGGCCTCAAGGCCCGCGGCCTTGAGGTTGAGTTTGTCGGTGGCGCCCTGGCGGCCGATGGCGTACATGAGGCAGTCGGCGCGGAGGGTTTTGCCGCTCTCGAGGACGGCCTCGGCCATGACGCTGTTGCCGGTGCGTGCGCCGGCGGGGGCCTCGACCTTGCGGATGGTGACGACCTTTTCGCCCAGGCGCAGGGTCATGCCGGCCTGGCGGAGGTGGTACTGGAGCGCCTCGGTGATCTCGGCGTCGACAAAGTCGAGCAGGCGGTTGCGGCCCTCGATGAGGGTGACCTTGACGCCCAGCAGGCTGAGCATGGAGGCGTACTCGGTGCCGATGACGCCGCCGCCCACGATGATCATGGAGTGCGGCAGCTCCTTGAGGGTGAGCAGCTCGTCGGAGGTGATGACATCTTCGTGGTCGAAGGGGACGTTGGCGGGGCGGGCGGGGGAGGTGCCCACGGCGATGACGATGTTGTCGGCCTCGACGACCTCGGAGTGGTGCTCGCCCTCGCTCCTGATCTTGTGCGGGTCTTCGAACGAGGCCCAGCCGTTGATGAGGGCGACGCCGTTGCTGGCGAAGTGGCCGCGGACCAGGTCGACCTCGGCCCGGATGATGGGGCGGCAGGCGTCCCAGAGGTTGGCGAGGGTGGAGGTGCGGGAGACGGCGGCGGCTTCGGCGGGCCCGGTGCCGCGTGCGCCGAGACCGACGCGGCAGGTGCCGAGGTTGAGGATGGCCTCGCGGAGGGCCTTGCTGGGGATGGTGCCGGTGTTGACCGCCACGCCCCCGATGTTGCCGTATCCCTCGATCACGCAGACGGACTTGCCCAGCTTGGCGGCCTGGATGGCCGCCTTCTGCCCCGCGGGGCCGCTTCCGATCACGACGAGGTCAAAACGACGCATAGGGGCGAGTGTACGTGAAACGAGCGCGTGGCGCGTACCCTCCGGGCATGACCGAACAGGGACACCTGCTTGCCGTTGCCGTGGGGAACACCCGCACCCGCCTTGGCGTTTTCCACGGCGTCGAGCTCTCGGACCCGGCTTCGCTGCCCAACGACGACCTGCCGGCGCTGGCGGCGGCGGTGCTGAAGGCGGCGGAGGGGGAGCACGGGGTGTCGATCGTGATCGGCGATGTCAACCCGAAGGTGGCCGACGCCCTCCAGAAGGCCCTGGAGGATGCGGGCGAGGAGAACGTCTACCGCATCGGGACGGACATCGAGGTGCCGATGCAGCACTCGCTGGTGGACGCCAGCACGCTGGGGATGGACCGGCTGCTGTGCGCCTACGGGGCGCACGCGCGGGCCAAGCAGGCGTGCATCGTCGTGGACGCGGGCACCGCGGTGACGGTGGACTTTGTGGACGGGGAGGGCGTGTTCCACGGCGGCGTGATCGCGCCGGGGCTCAACATGATGCTGGCCGCGCTGCACGAGAAGACCGCGAAGCTGCCCAAAGTGGAGTATCAGCCCGTGGAGGCGGAGCGGAATGAGGCGGGCACGCCCAACCCGTTCGGCCAGTCCACGCGGGACGCGATGCTGCTGGGCGTGACGAACGCGGTGCGGGGGCTGGTGTACCACACGGCCGAGAGGTACGCGGAGTTCTTTGGGGCGTACCCGCAGGTGGTGGCGACGGGCGGGGATGCGGCGGCGCTGTTCGGGCCGGAGGTCGCGGACGGTGGGGGGCTGGTGGAGTCGATCGTGCCGGACCTGCAGCTCATCGGGATTCTGGAGGTCTGCCGCGCGGTAGAGGACATGCGGGCCTCGGGGATGGAATAGGCGTGGACGCGACGTGGACGCTGGCAACGGCATCGGGGCCGGGCGCGATCGCGGTCGTGCAGCTTGCGGGCGACATCGACGGGGCGCTGGCGGCGTGCGGCATCAGGCCGGTGCCCGTGGGCGGGGTTGCGGTGCGCGACCTGATGGGGGTTGATCGCGGCGTGGTGGCGAGGTGGACGGGTGAAAGCTGCCAGCTCATGCCGCACGCGGGTGCGGCGGTGGTGCGGCTGGTGCTTGAAGGGCTGGCGGCGCGCGGGATCGTCGAGCGGCGTGACCCGGACCCGCGGCAGATGTACCCGGAGGCGAGGTCGGAGGTGGAGGCGCGGGCGCTGGCGGCGGTGTCGCGCGCGGCGAGCCCGCTGGCGGTGGACCTGCTGCTGGCGCAGCATGAGCTGTGGGCGCGGCCGGGGGCTGTGAGCGACCCGGGCCGGGACCGCGTGCTCGGGCGGCTGATCGAGCCGCCGCTGGTGGTGGCGGTGGGGGCGAGCAACATCGGCAAGTCGACGCTGGCCAACGCGCTGGCGGGGCGGGGCGTGTCGATCGTCGCGGATGAGCCGGGCACCACGCGCGATCACGTTGGGGTGGTGCTGGACCTGGGCGGGCTGGTGGTGCGGTACGTGGACACGCCGGGCCTGCGGCAGGGGGCGGGGGAGATCGAGCGCGAGGCGGTGAACGCCGCGATGGAGTTGGCGCGCAGCGCCGATCTGCTGCTGGTGTGCGGCGACCATACTGCGCCCCCGCCGCGGGTGCTGGGGGGTTTGGATCGGATCACGGTCGGGCTGCGGGCGGACCTGGGCGAGCCGGGGTTCGGCGCGGATGTGCGGGTGAGCGTCGCAAAGGGCGAGGGCGTCGCCGCGCTCGCCGCGGCGGTGCGGGAGCGGCTGGTGCCCGCGGCGATGCTGGGGCGTGAGCAGGCCTGGAAGTTCTGGGCCTGAGGCGCCAAGAAAAAACCCCCGCGATGCGCGGGGGCTTGAATCGACTGCGGTCAGGGTCGGTTTACTTCTTGCCCTTCTTCTCGGCCTTTTCGGCCTTAGGCTTGGCGACGGGGGCCTCGACGGTGACGCCGGCCATGGGGTCGTGCTTGAGGCCGCGGCGGCGGTCGCGGAGGCGGCGGCTCTTGCCGGTGCGGTCGCGGAGGAAGTAGAGCTTGGCGCGGCGGGAGTCGGCGCGCCGGACGACTTCGTAGCGGGCGATGAGCGGGGAGTGGACGGGGAAGATGCGCTCGACGCCGACCTCGTCCACGACCTTGCGGACGGTGGCCATCTCGCCGATGCCGCGGCCCTTGCGGGAGATCACCACGCCCTGGAAGACCTGCGTGCGCTCCTTGTCGCCTTCAACGATGCGGAAGTGCACGTTGATGGTGTCGCCCACCTCGAACTTGGGGACGCTGGTCTTGAGGCTGGCCTTATTGATCTCTTCGATGATCTGCTGGGACATGGGTACCTCGGAGTAGGGCGGGAAGGATAGACCTTGACCCTGCCGGGTTCAACGAACGCCCTCGTGTGGGTGCGGCGGGCGGCCTGCATCTGCAAGTGGCTGGCCGGCAAGCAGGTCCGGGCGTCTGGCCTTTGTGCGGGCAAGCCGCTGCTGGTTGCGCCAGGCCTCGATGTGGGCGTGGTTGCCGCTGAGGAGGACCTCGGGGATGGGCAGGCCCATCCATTCACGGGGCTTGGTGAAGTGGGGGCAGTCCAGCAGCCTGCCCTGGGTGGAGGGGGAGAAGCTGTCCTGGACGCTGCTTCCCTCGTCGCCGAGGGCCCCCGGGATCAGGCGGGTGACGGCGTCGATCAGGACCATGGCCCCCAGCTCGCCGCCGGAGAGGACGTAGTCGCCGATGGAGACTTCCAGCGGGGCGAGTTTTTCGATGACGCGCTCGTCGATGCCCTCGTAGTGCCCGGCGATGAGCAGCAGGCGGGGCTTGCCGGCCAGCTCTTCGACGAGGGATTGGGTGAGCGGGCGGCCTTGGGGGGTGAGCAGGACACGGGTGGCGGGGCGCGGGTCGGCGGCCTCCACGGCGTGGACGGCGTCCCAGAGGGGCTGGCACATCATGACCATGCCCGGGCCGCCGCCGAAGGGGCGGTCGTCGGTCTTCTGGTGCTTGTCGGTGGTGAAGGCCCGGATGTTGGTGGCGACGATCTCGATGAGGCCGGCCTTGGCGGCGCGGCCGGGGATGCTGACACCCATCGCCGCGGGGGGCTGGGTGCCGAACATCTCGGGGAAGGTGGTGAGGATGTCGAATCGGAGGGGCATGGTCTGGAAAAGAATAAGGCCCGGGAGCGAGTCCCGGGCCTTGGTTCGGCGGGTTCAAGGGATCAGGCCTTGGCTTCTTCCTTCTTCTCGGATTCGGCGGCGGCGGCCTTGGCCTTCTTCTCCTCGACGACCTTGCGGTCGAAGGCACGGTCGGCCTCCCACTGCTTGAGGTCGCCGATGCCGCGCTTGGCGAGCATGTCGCGGACGGTGTCGCTGGGCTGGGCGCCCTTGCCCAGCCAGTGCTTGACGCGCTCGTCGTTGATCTGGAGGGCCTTCGCCGGGTCCGTCTCGAGCGGGTTGTACCAGCCGAGGGCCTCGATGACGGGGCCGTTGCGGCGGGTCTGCTTCTCGACGGCGGCGATGCGGTAGAAGGGACGGTTGCGGCGGCCAAGCCGCTGCATGCGGAGACGGACCATTCTGGGAACTCCTCTGGCCTGAGAGGGCAGGCCGACCATGGCAGGTTGTACCCCTCCGGCCGATCCGGGTGGGGCGGGAAGGATAGGCGGGGTTTGGGGTTGCGTCCCCACGTCGCGCCGGGCGGGCCTTAGTCTTGCCGGGACAGAAGGACCCCCGCGATCAGGCCCGCGGCGAAGGCGGTGCCGATCACGGCCAGGGGCTTGGCCTCGATGGCGTCGCCGACCCGGTCGCCCACGGCGGCGGGCATGTCCTTGAAGCGGCCACCCACTTTGGTGGTGGCGGAGCGGCCCACGCCGCGGGTGCTTTTGAGGAGGTTGGCGAGGTCCTGGGCGATTCGGCGGAGGTCCTGGCGGGCGCGGCCGACATCGGCGCGGAGGCGTCCGGCGGCGGAGTTCACGGCGTCTTCGACCATGTCTGGGGTCTCCTTCAGGGGAAGGTACGAGCGCGGGGCTGGGGGGGCGATGAAAACGGGCTTGGGGCGTGGTGCAGGACGGGGCCGGTATCATGGCCGGATGCGAGCGCTGTTGATGATCATGGTGGCGGCGGTGGCGGTGGGGGGTTGTTACAAGCGGGTGGTGGGGACGCGCGGGCTGGGCGCGGCGGGGACGCGGGTGCAGCCGGAGTACCGCTCGGACACCTCCGCGGATCGGGCGGTGGACAGGGCGCTGGGGCGCGACCAGCCCGGGACGCGGTACGACGACCGGGGGTACGGCGAGCGCCGGTAGCGGGGCTGAGCGGGGCGCGGGAAACTGCTACCATCGGTCGCATGAAGCAAGGTCGATTCGTTACCGGGCTGGTGGTGGCGGTGTGCGCGGCGGTGGTTTCCACGGCGGTCGCGCAGCAGAACATCATCGAGCGGGTCAATGAGCCGTTCAACGTGATCGGGCCGAGCAAGCGGAGCGACGCGGTGATCCTGCCGGCGCTCGCGAAGATGGAGGCCCCGCCCAAGGCGGTGGCGACGCCCGCGCAGGCGGCGCTGCTGCCGGCGAGCAGCCCGGAGTTTTCCAGCGCGGCGGCGTGGGCGCAGGCGCCCAGCCAGCGGGCGGTGCTGGAGGCGCTGGACAGGGTCACGACGGAGACGGACTGGAAGCTGGCGATGGCCTTCGGCCAGCCGTACGGCGCGGAGGGGGCGACGCCCGAGCTGATCCAGGCGCGGATGTACACGGAGCTGGGCGACCCGCCGATGCTGGCGGCGGCGCAGCACCTGTATATGCCGGCCCTCGACCACCTGGTGGTGCTGGCGAACGTGGAGGCCACACGCCTGGCGGCGGATGGGAAGCCCAGCGAGGCGATCGACGTGCTGGTCGACCTGCTGTTCTTCGAGCGGCAGATGGCGGACCGGCAGTTCTACGAGGAGGTCGTCTGGGCGTTCGAGAGCCTGGCGGCGACGTACGAGCGGGTGCGGGATATCGCCTTCCAGGACCTCCGGGGCGACAAGAAGATCGAGTTCATGCGGATCCCCGAGCAGATCAAGCGTCTGAGCGAGGAGAACCTGGGGTACATGGACCTGGACCGGGTCCGATTCCCGATCGGGAACCGGCTGGCGGCGGAGCAGATCGTGGCGCGGGTGTACGCCGGCGGGGGCACGATCAACGAGGAAGTGTTCGCGACGACGATGTCGCGCCTGGGGAGCACGGAGCGGCCGCTGCGGCTGTTCGCGGAGGCGGCCCGCTGGCGGTCGCTGGCGGGCGGGCAGGCGGGCGGCTTCCAGGCCATCGACAAGGTCAGGGGCGTGTACGACGACTTCGCCCGCCGGTGGGTGGCGCCGTACTTTGACAGCGGGCGGCTGCTGATCTCCGAGTACTCGAAGCTGGACCGCAGCGCCAACGCGGCGATCGACGTGACCACGCCCGACATGACGCGGCTGATCGAGCTGCGGCAGGTGGCCAAAGTGGAGGCCGCGGGAACGCGGATGATGCTGGGGCTGACGGCGTTCCAGCTTGCCAACGGGCGGAGGCCGCCGGTGATCACGGCGGTTCGGCCGCAGTGGATGCCGCAGGTGGAGGTGGACCTGTACGACCTGTCGATCCGGCAGGGGGCCAGGCCGCCGTTCGAGTACTCTCTGCCGATGCAGCCGCCCGCGAGCTCGAGGGAGGCGGCGCGGCCGCACGAGCTGGAGGTCTACACCGCCAACGG
>JAEYTB010000236.1 GCA_023434205.1 Planctomycetota bacterium
GTCTTCAGCGGCTCGCTCGACGGCTCGCCCCCGCAGATGGGCGGCGAAACCGGCCAGACCCGCCGACACCCCTTCGAAAAGTCCCGCGGCACAGCCAACGGCGGCCCGCCCGCCTACCTCGTCTACTTCGAGGGCGGCACCCACTCCGCCTACTCCGGCAAGGGCTCCACCCTGCTCGGCGAACGCCCGACCACCGACGCCGACCAGATCGAGCAGGCCACTAACGCCGCGGTGCTGACGTTTCTCAACGCCCACCTCCGCGCCGACCCCAAGGCCCTCGACATCCTCAAGTCCGACGCCCTCTCCCGCACCATCCCCGGCAAGGTCGAGTACCAGAGCAAGTAGTCTTTCAAGCGGAACGCAGAGGGCACAGAGCAAGGACAAGGTCTAGACCCGTACGTTCAAGCCCGTCCCAGTCCTCTCTCTGTTCAACTCCGTTCCCCCCTCTGTTCCCTCTGTGTTCCTCTTCACAGCTTCGCCTCAGCAGCCAGCTCTTCCTTCAGCGCCGCCGCGAGGTACTCGTACTGCTCCACCGTGTTGTAGAGCTGCGCGCTGATCCGCACAAACCGGTCCGGCTTCCCCGCCAGCCCCCACACCGGCACCTGGATCCGGTGCTTGTTGATGAGCACATCCTGCAGCGCATCGTGGTACCGGGTGGGCCGCTGAATCAGCCGCTCACGCCGCGCCGCATCGTGCGGCGGCAGGATCAGCGTGCAGATCGACCCGATCATCTCATCGGGCGCGGGCGGCTCGATCCCCAGCGCGTTGCACAGCACCGCCCGCCCCTTCAGCACCAGCGCGTGGTTCCGCTCCATCACCTCCGCGAACCCGCCGGGAAGCATCGCCGACATCGTCTCGACCGCGTCCTTCACGCTGTAGAACATCGTGTAATCGCCCGTCCCGACATAGTCGAACTCGGTCAGGAACTGCGCCCGCCCCGCCCGCGGCCTCTCGGCGTTGTTGCTCAAGACCACCGGCCGCGTGAACTCCCGCTGGTCCGGCCGGACGTACAGGAACGCCGACCCCTTGGGCGAGCACACCCACTTGTGGCAGTTCGCCGTGTAGAAGGTGGGGTCCAGCTTCTGGATGTCCAGCGACGGCAGCATCCCCGGTGCGTGCGCCCCGTCCACGATCACCGGGATCGACCGGCGGTTGCACTCCGCCACGATCGTCTCCACCGGCATCACCAGCCCCGTCGGGCTGGTCACATGGCTGATGAGCACCGCCCGCGTCCGCTCCGTCACGCGCGACAGCACCGCGTCCGCCACCTGCCCCGGCGACGCCACAGGGAACGGCACCTCCGCCACCACCACCCGCGCCCCCGTGCGTGCCGCGGCACGCCGCAGGTTGTTCTGGCACGCCGGGTACTCGTGGCTGTTGGTCAAGACTTCATCGCCCGGCAGCAGCGCGATGCCCGAGACCGCCGTCGCGACGCCGATGGTCGCGTTGGACACCGGCGCGATGCAGTCCCACGCCGCATGCACCAGCCCCGCCAGCGCCCGGCGCGACTCGTCCATCAGCCCCCAGTGCTGGTTGACGTAGTGGTCCACCGGCTCGCGCTCCAGCCGCTCGCGGTACGCGGTCTGGGCCTGCTGCACGGCACGGGGCGTGGCCCCGAAGCTGCCGTGGTTCAGGAAGACAATGGAGGGGTCCAGCGCCCAGTGGCGGGCAAACTCTGAGGGTGCGGGGAGGTCGGGGTTCACAGTGGTTAGAGTAGCGGCCCGTGAGCGATGCACCCCCCAACCCGCGACGCCCACCCGCCACTTTGCGCACAGGCGTGTTCCTCGTGTGCGCCGCGGCGAGCCTCTACCCATGGGAGTACGCCGCGCAGGCGGCTCTGCTCGCGGGCATCGTGCTCGCGATGCTGGGCCTGACCGCCTTCGATTCCCAGTCGAAGAAGCTCGCCCGCATCCTGATTCAGGTGTGCGTGGTGCTGCTGGGCCTGCGTCTGGACCTGGGCGAGATGTGGGCCGAGCTGCGCAGCGGTGGTGTGCTCGCCGTCGCAACGGTCTTCCTGACCCTGGCCGCCGGCCTTCTCATGGGCCGCGCGCTCAAGACCGAGCGCGACACCTCACTGCTGGTCTCCGCGGGCACGGCCATCTGCGGGGGCTCGGCGATCGCCGCGGTGGGCTCATCCATCCGCGCCAGCAGCGGCGCGATGGCGGTGGCGACCGGCGCGATCTTCGTGCTCAACGCGGTGGGGCTGTTCGTGCTCCCGCCCCTGGCCCGCGCGATGGGCCTGACCGCCGACCAGTTCGGCGCGTGGGCGGGCATCGCGTTGCATGACATCGCCTCCGTGGGCGCGGCGGGCAAGGCCTTCGGCGGCGGTGAGGACGCGGCCCACACCGCGATGGTCGTCAAGCTCACCCGCGTCATCTGGATCACGCCCATCGCCCTGCTCGCCGCCCGCTACTGGCCCCGCGCCGACACCGGCATGGCCAGGGCCCCGTTCCCCTGGTTCATCCTCGGCTTCCTCGCGGCGAGCGGGCTGGTGACCCTCGTACCCTCCCTGAAGGAGCAGGCCAAGCCGCTGATGGTGGTCAAGGATTCAGGGTTCCAGCTCGCGCTGTTCCTGATCGGGAGCGGGCTCTCGAGGAAGGCGCTGGCGGGGGTCGGCTGGCGGGCGCTGGTGCAGGCGGGCCTGCTGTGGGTGCTGGTCGCCGCGGCGGGGCTGTGGGCGGTAAAGGTGATCGAATGATCGAGCGCTGGTTCGATGCACACCTGGACTTGGCCTACCTCGCGGTGCTGGGGCGGGACATGCTCGCGCACCCCAAGGACGCGGGCGGCCCCGACCTGCCCGCGTGCGTCACGCTGCCGTCTCTCCGCGCGGGCCGCATCACCGCGTGCCTGGGGACGATCTTCACCGAAGTCGGCGCTGACCACGCGGCGGGCTACACCGACGCGGCCGGCGCCCACCGCGCGGGGCTGCGGCAGGTGGAGGTGTACCAGCGCTGGGAGCAGGCGGGCGAGATCGAACTCCTGCTGTCCGGCGGCGAGCAGGAGCCGGCGCGCAGCGGTGGGGCACCCAGGTCGCCGGACATCGGAATCCTGATGGAGTGCGCCGACCCGATCTCGCACCCCGATGAGCTTGCGTCGTGGGTGGAGCAGGGCGTGGTGGCGGTGGGGCTGGCGTGGGCGAAGGGCTCGCGGTACGCGGGGGGCAACACGCAGCAGACAGGGCTCACGCCGGTCGGTCGCGAGCTAGTACAGGAGATGGACCGGTTGGATGTGGTGCACGATGTGTCGCACCTCTCCGACCGCGCGTTCGAGGAGCTGATGGGGCTGGCCACCGGGGCGGTGATGGCAAGCCACAGCAACTGCCGCGCCCTGATCGATGAGCCCGGGCAGGGCCCGACGCAGCGGCACCTGACCGATGCCCAAGTGCGCGAAATCGCGGCGCGGGACGGCGTGATCGGGCTGAACCTGTACTCACCCTTCCTGATCCGCGGCGGCTCCCGGGAGCGGCGGGCGACGGTCCGCGAAGCGGTGGACCATGTCGAGCACATCTGCATGCTGGCGGGGCACAAGGGCTGCGTAGGGCTGGGGAGCGACATGGACGGGGGGTTCGCCGCCGACAAGTTGCCCGTGGGGCTGGACTTACCGAGCGACCTGTGGAAGCTGGGGGAGGAGCTTTCTCGGCGCGGCTGGAGCGATGAGGACGTGCAGGCGTTTGCCTGGGGCAACTGGGCGCGGTTCTGGGGGATTGCGTGAACTCCAAGGGCGCGAAGATCGCTTAAGGATCAGGCCGTAGAGTGACGTGCGGCCGGAGGCGGTCGAGCAAAGGACTGTGACACCCCGCGATGTACCAAGCTTTACTGACACGCCGGTACCTGTTCAGCAAGATCATGCCGCTGCTGGCCTCGGTGGCGGTGCTGCTGTGTACCTGCATGGTCATCGTGATCTGGTCGGTCATGGGCGGGTTCCTCAACATGCTCATCGGCACCGGCCGCACGCTCACGGGCGATGTCAGCATCATCTGGCCGACGACCGGGTTCCGGCACTATGAGGACCTGATCGCCCGCCTCGAGAAGGACCCGATGGTCGCCGCGGCGGCGCCGATGATCGAGGCCCCCGGCATGATCCGGCTGCCCGACGGGCGCAACGAGTGGGTGCTGATCCGCGGCATCGAGGGCGGCAGCTACGCGAAGGTCACGGAGTACGAGGACATCCTGTGGTGGAAGCCGCTGGACAAGCCGATGCCCAAGGACACGCTGGGCGAGGACCCGCGCCTGCCGCGGACGATCCCGGATGACCCCACGCACCTGACGCGGGAGTTCGCGCAGCAGCTCTACGACAACGGGCTGAACCTGGAACGGACCAACCCCGCGACGGGGGTTGCGGAGCCGGCGGTGGTGCTGGGGATGGAGGTCAGCCGCTTCAACCAGCGGGAGCTGGGCGGGTTCTACACGCCCCGGACGCGGGCGGTGCCGCAGCCGGATGGGTCGATCAAGTTCCTGGATATGTTCCTGCCGCGGAGCGGGCAGGTGACGCTGAACGTGCTGCCGACGGACACGACGGGGAAGGGGATCGAGACGGCCACGGCGATCTTCCCGGTCGCGAACGAGTTCCAGTCGGGGCTGTACGAGACGGACAAGCAGGTGGTGCTGGTTCGGCTGGATGCGCTGCAGAAGATGCTGCGGATGCAGGCGTACACGGCGGCGCCGCAGCAGGAAATGAGCGGGGACGAAGGCTTCGCGGCGGCGCCGGAGGCCGGGCCGGTGGAGGTGCCCGGTCGCGTCACGCACGTGCTGGTGCGCGGGGCCGGGAGCGAGGAGAACTCGGCGGAGCTCAAGGCGCGGGTGCAGCAGATTTACGACCAGTTCGCCAGGGAGCACCGCGGCGATGTGCCCGAGTTCCCGACCATCGCGACATGGCGGGAAATGAACGGGACATTCATCACGGCGGTAGAGAAGGAGACGGCGCTGGTGCTGGTCCTGTTCTGCCTGGTGTCGCTGGTGGCGGTGGTGCTGGTGCTGTCGATCTTCTGGTCGATGGTGGCGGAGAAGACCAAGGACATCGGGATTCTGAGGGCGATGGGGGCCTCGCGGACGGGCGTGGCGTGGATCTGGGTGCGGTACGGGCTGGCGATCGGCATCGTGGGCGCGATCACCGGCGCGGCGGCGGCGTGGGGAATCGTCCACAACATCAACCCGATCCACGAGTGGATGGGGCGGGCCATGGACATCCAGATCTGGGACCCGCGGGTGTACTACTTCATCCAGATTCCCAACCAGGTGAACTACACGCACATGGCGATCGTGATGGCGGGGTTTGTGCTGTCGTGCGCGGTGGGGGCGGCCATCCCCGCGGGTCGTGCCGCGATGCTGCACCCGGTCAGGGCGCTGCGGTTTGAGTAAGGAGCGGGCGTTGAGCACGAGCACGGCAGGCCGGTCAGGGTCCACAGCGCTCGCGCCTGGCGCGGCGCTGATGCGCGTGGAGAACCTGCACAAGACCTACCACCTGGGGCGCGTCGATGTGCCGGTGCTGCGGGGGGTGTCGCTCAGCGTGGCGCAGGGGGAGTTCGTGGCGGTGCTGGGGGCCTCGGGCTCGGGCAAGAGCACCTTGCTGCACCTGATGGGCGGGCTCGACAGGCCGGACGAGGCACAAGGCTCGATGATCGAGTTCCGGGGGCGGACGCTCAAGGGAATGTCCGCGGGAGAGCTGGACAGCTACCGGGCCCAGGATGTCGGGTTTGTGTTCCAGTTCTACCACCTGCTGCCCGAGCTGACGGTGCTGGAGAACGTGCTGCTGGGGCCGATGATCCGGCACGGGCGGCTGGGGTACATGGCGCGGTCGGGGCAGGCGAAGATCGAGGCGACCAAGCTGCTGGAGACGGTGGGGTTGGGGCACCGGCTGAAGCACCGCCCGGCGGAGCTGTCGGGGGGTGAGCGGCAGCGGGTGGCGATCGCCCGGGCGCTGATCAATCAGCCCACCCTGCTGCTGGCGGATGAGCCCACGGGCAACCTGGACCACGTCACGGGCGGCAAAATCCTGGACATGCTGATGGAAATCCGGCGGCAGCGAAGCCAAACCATGGTGGTGGTGACCCACGATGAAGAGACCGCAAAGAGGGCGGATCGGGTCATCCGCCTCATGGACGGGCTGGTCGTCCCCGGCTAATAGTGGGGCTGGGTGAGGGGGGCGGGTGTGAACACCCTGTCGGGTGGTCCGCGGCGGGGGTCGGCGTGGACCGGGGGGCGTGCCGGGTGGGTGCGATAGCCCCCGGGTTAGTTGGTACTATGAGCGTGGAGCACCTTTGGGCACGATGACCACCGCCGCGACCCATCGCATGACCCGTATTCCCAGCCCCGTGATGCTGACAGGGCTGGCCGGGGTTCCGGTACCGGCCGACGTGGTCGACACGGGGGCGGGCCGGCCGCTGGTCTTTCTGCATGGGCTGGTGGGGCTCAACGACCACTGGGAAGAGGTCGCGCGGGAAGTGAACAGCCACGCCCGCTGCATCATGCTGGAGCTGCCGTTGCTCGACCTGACGGGGGACGACTGCTCGATCCACGGGGCGGTAGCGCTGACGATCAAGTTTTTGGAGCAGCACGTCCGCGAGCCGGCGGTGCTGGTGGGCAACTCCTTCGGCGGGCACGTGGCGCTGCGGATCGCGATCGAGCGTCCGGACCTGGTGGGCGGGCTGGTGCTGGCGGGGGCGAGCGGCCTGATCGAGAAGACCATGGTGAAGGGCGCGCCGGTCCGGCCCAGCCGCGAGTGGCTGACGGAGAAGATCGGCGAGCTGTTCTATGACCGCAGCCGGATGGACATGGGGGATGTGGACCGGGCGCACGAGAGCCTGTCGGAGCGCGGGCACGCGCGGGCGATGGTGAAGCTCTCGAAGTCGGCGCGGCACAACCACCTGGGCGACCAGATCCACGCGATCCAGGCGCCGACGCTGATTATCTGGGGGAGGCAGGACATCGTGACGCCGCCGGAGGCGTGCCAGGAGTTCCAGGCGAAGATCCGGGACACGCGGGTGGTGTGGTTCGAGCGGTGCGGGCACGCGCCGATGCTGGAGTGCCCGCGCGACTTCAGCCGGGCGCTGCGCGACTTTATCGCGGACCTGGACAGGCGCGGGTAACGCATGGCGTGGACTTCGATCGTCGGGGCGGGGCTGGCGGCGGGTCTGCTGGGCCGTGCGCGGTCGCTGTCGAACGTGAAGCACTGGCAGCGCAACAGCGCGGGCATCCAGCGGGCGCAGCTGCGGAACCTGCTGCGGGATGCGCAGGGGACGGTGTTTGGGCGCGAGCGCGGCTTCGCGAAGCTGGCCAAGCTCGAGAACAGCGAGATCGTCGCGGCGTACCGCAAGGAAGTGCCGGTCAGCGACTGGTACGCGTTCCGCACGCAGATCGCGCGGATGCGCGAGGAGGGTGAGCCCGATGTGCTGTGGCCGGGGCTGGTGCGCGACTTTGCGCAGACCAGCGGGACCACCGCCGGGGACAAGTTCATCCCCGTGAGCGAGCGGATGCTCAAGAGCAACCTGCTGGCCTCGCTGGACATCTTCGCGCACCTGATGCGGTTCGGGGTGTCGCTGCCGCGGATGCTGTCGGGCAAAAGCCTTTTCTTGGGCGGCTCGACGGACCTCTCGACGAGCCCCAAGGGCGTGCGGACGGGGGACCTGTCGGGGATCGTGACGCCGCTGATCAAGTGGCCCCTGAGCGAGATCTACCTGCCGGGGCCGAAGATCGCGCTGATGAGCCACTGGCCCAGCAAGATCGAGGCGATGGCCGAGCGATGCCTGCGCGAGGATGTGCGGATGGTGAGCGGCATGTGCTCGTGGGGGCTGGTGCTGATGGAGCGGGTCATGCAGATGGCCCGCGAGCAGGGCCGCACGGTGCGGACCATCCGCGATGTGTGGCCCAACTTCCAGGTGTTCGTCCACGGCGGGGTGAAGTACGCGCCGTTTGACCCCAGGATGCGGCAGATTTATTCGGGGTCGCCCGACGGCGCGGATATCGCGTACCGCCTGGAGCTGTACCCGGCGAGCGAGGGGTTTGTCGCGATCCAGGACACGCGGGGGGACCCGGGCCTGCGGCTGAACGTCGACCAGTACAACTTCTTCGAGTTCGTGCCGCTGGAGGCGATCAACGACCCCGACCCGCCGGCGTTCACGTGCGAAGCGGTGGAGAAGGGGCAGCGGTACGTGGTGGTGCTGAGCACGTGCGCGGGGCTGTGGCGTTACGTGCTGGGGGATGTGGTGGAGTTCGACACGGTCCCTGACAGGCTGGCGAGCGACGGGGGCGGGGGCGGGGACGGGCCGTGCCGGATGCGGATCGTGGGGCGGCACAAGCACTTCATCAACGCGTTCGGCGAGAACCTGATCGTCGAGCACATCGAGAACGCCGTGGCCGAGGCGGCGCGGGCGGCGAAGGTGATGGTGGGCGAGTTCACGGCGGCGCCGGTGTACCCGCAGAACGGGAACCGCGCGGGGCTGGAACTCGCGGTGGAGGACCTGCCGGTGGGGGCCGTGGAGGTGTTCGGCAAGGCGTTCGACGAGTCGCTCAAGCGGCAGAACGTGGACTACACGACCAAGCGGACGGACGGGGTGGGGATGGTGGAGCCGACCATAACCCCTTTGCCTGCCGGGACTTTTCACCGCTGGCTGGAGAGCCGCGGCAAGCTCGGCGGGCAGCACAAGTGCCCGCGGTGCGCAAACGGGCGGGAGCTGATCGATCAGGTGCGGGGGGTGGCGGGGATTGGCGCACCTGCGGCCACGCCCTGATACGATTCACTGATGGATCGCGGGTTCGACATCGAGGCGACGTACGACGGCGGGGTGTTCCGGCCCGAGGAGCCGGTGTCGCTGCCGGATCGCGCGCGGGTGCGGCTGACGGTGCATGAGGAAGGTGAGGCCCCGGGGCCTGTGTGGGTCTTTCCTGATCCTGAGGAGGCGCGGAAGGCGCGTGAGCTGTGGAAGTCCTTTACCGAGAAAGGAGTTCTTCGGCTCGGTGGGCGGCCGCTCACCCGTGACGAGATGCATGAACGCGGTTGATACGAATATCTTCGTGTATTCGATCAGTGTCGATGATCCGGTGCGGCGAGCGGCAGCGACGGCGCTGATCAGCTCATTGAATCCCGCAGAGACCGTGCTGCTATGGCAGGTTGCCTCGGAGTTTACGGCCGCGGCAACGAAGCACGCCCGGCAGGGGCGGCTCCTTGGCAAGCTCGACGATGTCGTCCGCTCTGTTCACGGACAGTTTCCGCTCGTGGTCCCCAGGCCCCGTGTTCTGACCCGAGCGCTCGAGATTCACCTTGGGTTTCAGGTCTCTTATTGGGATGCTGCGCTGATTGCGGCATGCAGCGAAGCGGGGGTGAAGGTGCTGTATTCCGAGGACCTTCAGAGCGCACCGGTGATCGATGGCGTGAGGATTGTGAGCCCGTTTGCCTGATTGGGAGGCCTGAGCCGTGGATGCTGGACTTGAATTCAGGCAGTCCTCACCCGGGCCGGGGCCCCGCGCCGTTCAGGTAAACCCTGATGCGTGCGAATCCCAATGAGGTGGTGGGCGGCTGGAGGCACTTCTCTATGGACGGCAGTTGCGGATGGGGGGTGGGCGTGTGCGAGCAGCTTGTGACCGCCGCGGGGGCGGTGCTGGACCAGTGCGAGGCGCTGGTGCGGGCGGTGCCGGAGGGGGCGATGTGCGCGGAGTCGCGGACGCTCAAGGGCGGGACGCTGGGCAAGCACCTTCGGCACACGCTGGACCACTACGTGGCGGCGCTGAGCGTGGTGGGCGAGGATGGCGTGATCGACTACGACCGCCGCCGGCGGGAGACGCCGGTGGAGACGGACAAGGTCGCGGCGGTGGACGCGATCGATGAGCTGCGGATCCGGCTGTCCGCCGCGGCGGGGGAGGGGCTGGGCCGGCCGGTCAAGGTGCGGGTGATGATCGACGGCGAAGGCGGCGAGCTGGAGCTGGCGTCGACGCTGGGGCGCGAGCTGGCGTTCGCGACGCACCACGCGGTGCATCACCAGGCGATGATGCGGGCCATCGCGGGAGAGTTCGGGATCGAGATGGAGGATGCGTTCGGGAAGGCGCCCTCGACCCTGCACGCGGAGCGTGCCCGGGGCTCCTAAGGTCCCCGCTGACTGCATGTGCACACTGACCCTGATCGCGGTTGAGCGTGCGGACGGGCCCCCGGGGCTGCGGCTGGTCATGAACCGGGACGAGCAGCGGGACCGGCCCGCGGCGATCGCGCCGTGCTGGCGGGAGCTGTCCGGCGGTTTGCGGGCGGTCTGGCCGACGGACCCGGCGGGCGGGGGGACGTGGATCGCGGCCACGTCGCGCGGGCTGGTGCTGTGCCTGCTGAACCTGAACCTGGAGCCGCGGCCTTTCCTCCCTGAGGGGTTGCTGTCGCGCGGGCTGATCATCCCCAGTGTGGTGGAGAGTGCGGGGGCGGTCGGGGTAGTGGGTGCGCTGGAGCGGCTGGAGCTGAGGCGGTTCGCGCCGTTCCGGCTGGTGGTGGCGGAGCGGGGAGGCGGGGTGTGGGAGTGCCGCTGGGACCGGGAGCGGCTGCGGAGCGTGGAGCACGCGGCGTTGCCGCTGTGCTTTGTGAGCTCGGGGCTGGGCGATTCGCGGGTGGAGGGGCGGCTGCGGCTGTTTGAGGAGCGGGTGGCGCAGACCGGGTTCACGTCCGGCGAGCAGGACGCGTTCCACCAGCATGGGTGGGAGGGGGAGCCGGAGATCAGCGTGATGATGTCGCGGGCGGAGGCCCGGACGGTGTCGGTCACGACGGTGGAGGTGTTGGGGAGCGGGCCGCAGGCGCGGGTGGAGATGGGGTACCGCGCGGTCGCGGAGGGGGCGATGGTGGAGCGCGGGGGCGGGGCTGTGGCGGTTTCCAGGCGCTTGCGCTAAGCTTTAGACCGTGTGAGGGCCCCGGGGTTGTCCGGGTTTCGTGCCGCGTGGGCGATTGGAACCCGCGTGGGCGCGGTGGTTTATGGGCGTGCAGGGAGAGGGGCCTCGATGACGGACATGGTGCTGCGGACAGCCCGGCCGGCGTCGATTTCGGCGTTGCTGAACCCGGTCGGGATGCTCTCGGAGTTGTGGTCGCGCCGGGACCTGATCGGGCAGTTCAGCCAGCGGTACTTCCTGGCGCGGCACCGGGGCACGCACCTGGGGATGGTGTGGGCGCTGCTGTTCCCGCTGGTGCTGCTGGTGGTGTACTCGTTCATCTTCAACTTTGTGTTCACGGCGCGGTCGGCGCGGCTGGTGCCCGACGGGGCCGGCGGTGCGCTGCCGGAGACGCAGACGCAGTACGCGGTGGCGCTGTTCCTGAGCCTGACGATCTTCAACATCTTCAGCGAGTCGGTGGTGCGGTCGGCGGGGCTGGTGCTGGACAACACGAACTATGTGAAGCGGGTGGTGTTCCCGCTCGAGGTGCTGCCGGTGTCGTCGCTGATGTCGGCGGTGAAGTTCAGCCTGTTCGGGCTGGGGCTGTCGCTGGCGGGGGTGGTGGCGTTCTACCCCAAGGTGTACGCGACGGTGCTGCTGCTGCCGGTGGTGGTGCTGCCGATGCTGGCCCTGGCGCTGGGGCTGGCGTGGTTCATCGCGTCGCTGGCGGTGTTCGTGCGCGACATCGGGAACCTGGTGGTGATCGTGGTGGGGCAGATCCTGTTCTTCCTGACGCCGATCTTCTACAGGGCCGAGGACCTGAAGGAGTGGGCGTGGATCGTGCGGGTGAACCCGCTGGGGGTCGTGATCGAGTCGGCGAGGCAGGTGACGCTGTACGGGCAGATGCCCGACTGGCGGGCGCTGGCGGGCGTGCTGGTGGCGGGCCTGGTGGTGATGCAGCTCGGCTACGCGTGGTTCATGAAGAGCAAGCGGGGGTTCGCGGATGTGCTCTGAGGTGCTGGTGGAAGCGGCGCCGGCGGGGCCTGTCGCGCGACAGGCGACGCAGTGGCACGACCCCGCGGTGGCCCACGGCACAGCGCGGGAGAGCGAGCCGGTTATCAGCGTGCGGGATGTAGGGAAGCTGTACCACGTGTACGCGCGGCCGCAGGACCGGCTGAAGCAGGCCCTGCTGCGGTGGCGGAGGAAGAAGTTCTACAAGGACTTCTGGGCCCTCAGGGGCGTGTCGTTTGATGTGCTCCGCGGCGAGGCGGTGGGGATCCTGGGCCGCAACGGCGCGGGCAAGAGCACGCTCCTGCAGATCATCGCGGGGACGATGGCTCCGACAACGGGGGAGGTCGCGGTGCGCGGGCGCGTGGCGGCGATGCTCGAGCTTGGCAGCGGGTTCAACCCGGAGTTCACGGGGCGCGAGAACGTGTTCCTGGGCGGGGCGATCCTTGGGATCACGCGCAAGGAGATGGAGGACCGGTTCGACCAGATCGCGGGCTTCGCGGATATCGGGAGCTTTATCGATCAGCCGATCAAGACGTACAGCAGCGGCATGGCGGCGCGGCTGGCGTTCGCGGTGTCGTTCTCGGTGGACCCGGACCTCCTGATCGTGGACGAGATCCTGGCAGTGGGGGACATCGGGTTCCAGCAGAAGTGCATCGCGCGGCTGCGGCAGCTGCGGGACAGCGGGCTGACGATGCTGTTCGTGAGCCACTCCCCCGATGCGGTGCGGAGCATCTGCCAGAAGGCGCTGTTCCTGCTCAACGGGCAGCCGGCGTTCTACGGCCCGGCGGAGCGGGCGACGGACCTGTACCTGAGCCACATCCGCGAGCACACGAACCAGGAGGCGCTGAAGGAGCAGGCGGACCTCTCGGCGCCGGTGGCGCGGACGACGCAGGTGCAGGGGCAGCTGCGGTACGGGACGGGGCACGTGCAGATCGAGCAGGTGGAGGTGCTGAACCGGGCCGGAGAGCCGGCCCGCGCGTTCGGGCTGGGGGAAGAGGTGACGATCCGGGCGGCGCTCACGAGCCAGATCGAGGCCAAAGACCTGTCGGTCAGCTTCCTGGTGCGGGACATGACCGGGATCGACGTGATGGGGACGACGACCTTTGACGAGCGGGCGGCGGCGCCGGTGCTGCGGGCGGGGGAGCGGGGGACGGTCGAGTTCACCTTCGAGAACCGGCTGCGGGCGGGCAACTACGGTGTGTGCCTGGCGGTGACACGGGTGTCGCGCCGGGATTATTCGGACGTTGTGCTGTTTGATCAGGTGGACGGGTGCGCGGGGTTTGTGGTGGTCCCCAGCCCGGACCGGCCTGTGCATTACAAGTTCCACCAGCCGGTTACGGTACAGTGGAAGGGCCCCTAGGAACGCGAATGCCCGAGCTGCGGATGCATGATCCTGCCGCCAACCCGACACCCGCCGACGCCGGTGTGGACGCCAACTACGAGTACTGGCGGACACACGGCGGGGAGTGGGTTGATCACTACGACAACCGCAAGAAGCGGATGGTGCTGTACCACATCCAGGAGCTGATGCTGGCCAACTACGTGGAGCACCACGCGGCGGCCTCGGCGGCGCCGCTGAAGGTGCTGGAGTTCGGGTGCGGCGTGGGTCGGCACCTGCGGAACCTGTCGCGCCTGCCGAACGTGGAGGTCCACGGGTTCGACCAGAGCCAGGCGATGGCGGAGGGCGTGCTGCGGTGGGCGAGCCGCGACTGGTTTGAGCGGCACGTGCGGGTGGGGCTGCCGACGGGGCCGCTGCCGTACGAGGACGGGGCGTTCGACCTGGTGTACTCGGCGGAGGTGCTGGTCCACGTGCGGCCGGAGGACCTGGAGGGGCGGCTGAAGGAGATGGTGCGGGTCTGCCGCGGGCATGTGCTGCACCTGGAGACGAGCCCTGACTACCCGATCGTGAGCGGGGAGCACAGCGGGTGCTGGAAGCACGACCTGCCGGGGGTGTACGCGCGGCTGGGGCGCGAGTGCGAGGTTCTGGCGAGCGGGTACGAGTGCCACACGCCGTTCCGGGTGGCGGTGGGGTCGGCCCCGGCGTGGACGTGGCCGCGGCAGGTGCTGGACATGTACCGGCGGCTGGAGCGGGACATCGATGCGGGCTTCGCGGACATGGAGGGGGAGCTGCGGACGCGGGTGTCGGCGCTGGTGCAGCAGACGGAAGTGCTCAACGGGGTGATGGGGAAGGTCGCGGGGCTGGAGCAGGCGGCCGAGGGGGCGCGGGCGGAAACCGCGGCGGCCGAGGCGCGGGCGGCGCGGGCACGCGACGCGGCGCAGGCGTCGGAGGCCAGGGCCCTGGGCGCGGAGTGCGCCCTGAAGCTGCGCGAGGGTGAGGTCGAGTCGCTGCGGCGGCACTACTCGGAGATGACCGCGGCCAGGGACGAGGCGGTGCGGCAGGTGCTGTCGCTGCACGAGCACCTGGCGCGGGTGGATGCGGGCTGGGCGGGGGACCGGGCGGCGCTGCTGCGGATGATCGAGGAACGGCGCCGGTTTATCGAACGGGTCACGCTCACGCTTGGGTCAGAGCGATCTGGAGGTTGAGTTGGGAACGAGCAACTGGCAGCAAATTCCTTTCTGCATCGACGCGCTGATGAAGATCGAGCCGCGCCGGGTGCTGGACGTGGGCGTTGGGTTCGGGCGGTGGGGGATGATCGTCCGCGAGTTCTGCGATGTGTGGTTCTCGCGGGTGTTCAAGGACCAGTGGCAGGTCCACCTGGAGGGGATCGAGGCGTTCCCCAGGAGCATCACGGACTACCACCGGCACTTCTACAACCAGATCCACCTGGGCGACGCGGCGGAGCTGATCCCCACGCTCGAGGGGCCGTGGAGCGTGACGATCTACGGCGATGTGCTGGAGCACTTCACCAAGGCGAAGGCGCACGAGCTGCTGAACCTCAGCCTGGACCGGTCGGACTACGTCATTGTGAACATCCCGATCGGGGAGGAGCACCCGCAGGGCGAGGCGTACGGGAACGTGTACGAGCGGCACCTGTCGAGCTGGGAGCCGGCGGACTTTGTGCCCTTCGGGCTGGTGCGGCGGGCGCTGCTGCAGGACTACATCGGGCGCGAGTACGGGAGCTTCGTCCTGTCTCGCAAGGACCCGCGCCGGCTGCGCGAGTCGCTGTTCTCGCAGGGCGCGGTGCTCGGGGACAGCGGGGCGTGGACCGGCGGGGCCGCGGCGGCTCACGACGGAGCGCTGGACCAGGTCTCCCGGCGCGTGCAGGAGAAGGTGTTCGAGCTGGAGTTCATCAAGCGGTCGGCGTCGTACCGGCTGGCGAAGCGAATCAAGGAGAACCCGGTCGTCCGCGCGCTGGTGCAGTGGAAGCTGGGCGACCGCAACCTGCTGACGGTGCGGCCGCTGCCGCTGGAGGGCGGGGCGGGCGCGGAGGCGTGGGTGCTGGGCGTGCATGCGCGGGCGGATGAGCCGGCTTTGCCGTGGGATGTGGTGCGGACGACGGCGCCGTTCGTGGAGCGGGCGTCGGCGGGGAGCGCGCACGGGCAGTGCCGGATGCACAGCGGGCTGGGCGGGGAGCTGGTGGTGCGGACGACGGAGGACCCGGCGGTGCGGTTCATGGCGCACGTGGGGAGCACGCGCGCGGCGGTGACGTTCAACGGGCGGACGGAGGTGGTGGACCTGCGCTCGCCGCACCCGGTGGATGTGATCGTGTATCCTGGGCGGACGCCGATGGTGGAGCCGCGCCCCACAGGGATGGGGGGTGCGGTGATCGAAGCTTCGCCGCGGGAGCGGACGCGGAGCGCCACGGCGGAAGCGCTGACGAGCGAGGCGGTCGGGGCGGCCTGAAGAGGCCGGCCCGAGTGCGCTCGGGGGCGCGGAACAAGGCAGGGGTGACGATTGGACCGACTGGAAGAGTCAAAGTTCGGGCTGGAGGCGGTCGGCCGCTCGTCGGAGTTCAGGCTGGGGCTGCTCGCGCGCAAGACGGGGCTGCTGTCGCTGGCGAGCTGGATCAAGCACGGGTCCAAAAACCGGCTGACGGTGGAGGTGGTGAGCGGGGGGCCGGTGGTGGTGCAGGCGGTGCATTCGCGGCCGCACGAGCCGGCACTGCCGTGGCTGATGGTGGAGGGCGTGGGGGGCGCGGGGCGGACGTGCGACTGCAATCTTGGGGCGTACGGGAAGGTGATGCACCTGAGCGCGGGGGAAGGTCTGCGGACGCAGGTGTCGGGCGACCCGGTGGTGGTGGTGCGGCGGGGGGAGCGTGCGGCGCGGCTGCGGGTGTGCTTCGAGGGGCGGGACGAGGTGGTGGAGGTCGCGGCGGGGGCGGGGGTGTTCACGTTGCAGCCGGGGCGGGAGCCGGTGCAGGCGCCGGTGGAGCGCCGGCGCGAGGTGCCGGAGGCCACGGCGTTCCAGAAGGCGTTTGTGCGGACGGCGCGGGAGAAGGGATGGAGGGCGATCGCGGTGCATACGCCGCGGTGGCTGGGGGTGAGCAACTCGACGCGGACGCTGTTCGAGGGGTGCTACCCGGTGCCCAACACGCCGGAGGAATGGCCGGGGGACCTGACGGACGAGGAGATCGAGCGGCACGCGCAGGTGCTGGTGGAGGCGGGGGCGGAGCACGTGATCTTTTCGGGGGGCGACGAGGCGCACTACCGGCTGATGGAGGCGGTGCGTCGGCGGGACGCGTCGGTGCGGTTTGACCTGGTGTTCCACGGCAACTTCACGCAGCTGGGGGACGCGTACATCTGGTCGCTGTTCACGATGTGGAGCAACGCGGTGAAGGCGGGGAAGGTGCGGGAGTTCGTCACGCTGAAGAAGGGGGCGGAGGAGGTTCTGCGCGCGGCGGGGGTGCGGTCGCGGCACCTGGTGAACTATGTGCCGGGAGAGACGATGGCGCTGGCGGAAATCAGCGCGCCGGGGACGCACGTGGGGGTGTGGTTCAGCGGGACGATCTTCAAGAGCGCGAACCCGATGATCGCGGCGCTGACGATGATGCCGGGGGCGGTGCTGCACTCGGCGGGGCTGGGGGAGCAGGGCGAGGAGCTGGCGGACTTTCTGGGGATCGAGCGCGGGTTCACCAGCGCGAGCACGGTGAGCCGCGAGGAGCTGGAGCGGCGGATCCGGGCGACGCACGTGAGTATGTACGTGACGAGCGCGGAGTGCAGCCCGATGCTGCCGCTGGAGAGCTTGCAGCTGGGCGTGCCGTGTTTGATCGGGCCGTGCTGCCACCTGTTCGAGGACAACGCGTTTCTGCACGAGCGGCTGGTGGTGCCGTACCCGGACCGGCCAGAGGTGATCGCGCGGTACGCGCAGCGGGCGGTGGAGGAACGCGGGGCGATCATTGCGGAGTGGACGCGGTACGCCCCGATGTACAATGAGCGGGCCAGGCTCCTGGTGCGCGAGTTCCTCCGAGGGTGAACACTTTGCCGGTGACGTGCTTCGTGTCGTACGAACTGCACCCGACCAACATGGGCGGGGCGGGGGTGCTGATCCATCACGCGGCGGAGGTGCTGCTGGCGGCGGGGCAGGAGGTGGTGTTCCTGCTGGACATGCCGGCGGAGGCGTTCACGCGGCTGGTGGAGCGGGACGTGAAGACGTTCTCGCACCCCGAGCGGGTCCGGGCGTACCGGGTTGAGGACCTGTGCGCCGGGGAGGGGCTGCGGGCGGCGGACTATGCGAGCGTGTTCCAGTGGAAGAGCGTGCAGTTCGCGCGGGCGCTTGGGAAGATGCTCGAGCGCGAGCGCGTGGACTACGTGGAGTTCTTTGAGTACTGCGGGGCGGGGTACTACGCGTTCGTGGAGCGGCTGTATGCGCGCGAGCACGGCGCGGGGCCGGTGCTGGGGTCGCGGCTGCACGGGTCGCTGGAGGTGCTGGACAGGCACGGGCACGGCGCAGTGCGGGATGTGGACCGGATGCTGGTGCACGCGTTCGAGCGGCGGGCGCTCAGGTTGAGCGAGGCGGTGCTGACGCCCAGCCGGACGTACTACGAGGAGTACTACAAGGGGCTGTATGGGTTGGAGGAGGGGCGGGTGGTGGTGTCGAGCCCGCCCAAGCAGGCGTTCCCGAAGGTGACGGGGCGGCCGAGCGCGGCGGGGACGTTCAGCATCGCGTTTTTGGGGCGGATGTTCCACCTCAAGGGGGTGGACCAGTTCGTCCATGCGTGCGTGATGCTGATGAAGCGGCGGCCGGGGCTCGAGTTTACGGTGGACCTGATCGGGTACGACAGCGACGAGAGCCCGGTGGCGGGGAGCTACACGGCGTACCTCAAGACCTTGATCCCGCAGCGGCTGCGCGAGCGATTTGTGTTCCACGGGCAGTTGTCGCACGCGGAGGTCGTGTCGCGGCTCAATGGGGCGCTGTTCGCGGTATTCCCCAACCGCGTGGAGTCGTTCTGCTACGCGCTGCACGAGGTGTACGACGCGGGGGTGCCGGTGGTGGTGAACGGGCTGCCGGCTTTCAGGGACTTTTTCGAGCACGAGAAGAACGCGCTGGTGTACGACGGGACGACGCAGGGGCTGCTGGCGCAGATGGAGCGGATGGTGGAGGATGGGGCGCTGCGGGAGCGGCTGCGGCGGCCGTACGCGGTGGCGGAGGGGGCGCTTGGCGGGTTCTATGAGCAGCCGCGGGCGTTGCGTCCGGTGCGGGGTGCTGAGCGCGCGGTGACGCCGCTGGTGGTGGTGATGGGAAGAGAGGGGCAGGCGGGGCCGGAGCGGGAGTGGCCGGCGGTGGCGGCGCTGCGGCGGCAGTCGGTGCGGCCGGCGCGGGTGCTGCTGCTGGTGCCGGCGAGCCCGGACGGGGAGGAAACGCTGTGGTGGCTGGGGCGGGCGTGGCACGCGCGGGATGTGGAGGGGAACGCCGTGGAGCCCAGCGATGCGCTGACGACGGATGCGCTGGCGGTCTTGTGGAGCGATGATGATCCGGACAGGGAGTGGCTGGGGCTGTGCGCGGGGGCGCTGTCGCGGCGTGCGGAGATGGCGTTCGCGGGGACGTGGGCTTCGCGCGGGGGCGTGCAGGACCCGCTGACGGTGGATGTGGCGCCGGAGCTGTACCCGTTTGAGCGGGGGGCGCAGCTGGCGCGGGTTCTGGTGCGGACCGAGCCGGAGTTCCCGCTGGTGGACCTGTTTGATACGAGCCTGGGGCGGCTGGGGCACACGGGGTATGTGTGGGCGGCGGTGCAGCGGTGGGGGCACGGGACGCTGTTGCCGCGGGCGATGGGGGGGACGCGGGGAAGTGTGGAAGAGGCGAGGCCGGAGGAGCTTCAGGCGCTGCTGATGAGGCACGGGGAGGGGTTCGCGGAGCGGCTGGGGTTGCTGGCGGGGCTGCTGCGGGGGAGGGTGGGGGCGGTTGACCTGCCGCGGGCGAAGCCGACGGTGGAGGAGAAGGTGCAGATGGCGGATGAGCTGGGGGGGAGCCTGCTGGCGAAGATGGCGCTGCGGAAGCTGGCGCGGCGGGTGCGGGGTGCGGGGGCGGAGGGGTAACCTGCGGGGCCGGGTGACAGGGTGGGTGCGGGCCGATACAGTTGCCGCCTATGCAAGCCCCAAGCTGGCTGACGGCTCAGCTCATCGTGTCGGTCGTGACGAACCTGATCGTGGTGCATGTGATCCTGATCACGTGCGCGTACCTGATCTACGTGGAGCGGAAGCTCTCGGCGTATGTGCAGGACCGGGTGGGGCCGAACCGGGTGGGGTTCGACTTCGGGCTGCCGGCGCTGAAGGGGCTGAAGGGGGCGCTGGGGCTGGGGCAGTCGCTGGCGGACGGGCTGAAGTTCATCCTGAAGGAGGACTTCACGCCCAACCGGGTGGACAAGGTGATGTTCACGCTGGCGCCGGGGATCATCATCATCCCGGCGTTGATCGGGTTCATCATCATCCCGTGGGGCGGGACGTGGAACTGCCCGTCGTTCAACCTGCTGGGGATCGATGCGCTGCACATCGAGGGCGGGCCGGTGCAGGTGGCGGGGGCGAACATCAACATCGGGATCGTGTACCTGCTGGCGGTGGCTTCGCTGGGGGTGTACGGCGTGGCGCTGGGCGGGTGGGCGAGCAACAACAAGTACTCGTTTTTGGGGGGGCTGCGGGCGACGGCGCAGATGATCTCGTACGAGATCCCGCTGGGCCTGGCGCTGCTGGCGACGCTGCTGCTGGTGGGGTCGGTGTACCCGGACTCGATCATCCGGTACCAGGCGCAGCACGGGTGGCTGATCTTCAGCCAGCCGCTGGCGGCGCTGCTGTTCTTCATCGCGATCATGGCGGAGGCCAACCGGGCGCCGTTTGATAATGCGGAGGCGGAGCAGGAGCTGGTGGGCGGGTACCACACGGAGTACAGCGCGATGCGGTTCGCGCTATTCTTCCTGGCGGAGTACTCGCACATGGTGACCAGCTCGGCGTTCTTCGCGCTGCTGTTCCTGGGCGGGTACCAGCTCCTGCCGTTCGTGGGGGACCCGGTCACGAGCCCGGATGCGGTGGGCGGGCTGTGGATGGCGGGTCTGAAGTTCCTGGTGTTCTTCGGGAAGGTGGTGCTGCTGATCGCGTTCATGATGCTGATCCGCTGGACGATTCCCCGCCTGCGGTACGACCAGATCATGATGATGGCGTGGCAACTGGTGATCCCCGTGGCCTTGGCGCTGGTGGTGGTGGTGAGCGTGATGGTGTACCTGGGGTACACGAGCACGCCGGCGATGCTGCTGGCGAACGTGGGCGTGATGGCGGTGGTGCTGCTGATGGCGCCGCTGTTCAGCAAGGACACGTCGAACCGCAAGCTGCCGATGTACGGGTCGCGGTTCAGCCCGATGCCGGGCGAGCGCGTGCGGACGGCGCCGAGCGAGCCGGCGGCGCTGCAGGACACGATGGTGTAAGAAAGAGCACGGCCCGAGGACGGGCCCGTGGCACCCACCTCGGGTGTAACCCTACTGCATCGGCACAACTTCGCCTGGGCTGACCACCTGCACGAAGGTGGGCAGGAGGTGGTTGCGCCCCTTGTAGGTGAGGACGCGGCCGCTGACTTTGAGGGGGGTGGAGTCGCCGCGGGAGGCGGCGAGGGACTCGATGCGCTGGAGCTGGGCGCAGGGCTCGATGAGCATGGGGGGCGGGGCCGGGCTGTTGGGGTCGTTGTCGAAGGCGAGGGCGATGCGGCCTGCGTGGTCGGCGAGGCGGATGAGCCTGGCGCGGCGGAAGGTGAGGATGGTGCCCTCGGGGAGGATGTTGGCGCGGGGCTGCTCGGGCTCGGGCTGCGCGGCGGGTGTGGGGGGCTGGAGGGTCAGGACTCGCGGGGCGGAGCGCTGGGACTCGAGGTCTTTGATGAGGTCTTCGACGCGGGGGTCGGGGCCGGGGTTCGAGGCGGGCTCCGCGGCCGGGGCGGGCTCGGGGGTGGGTTCGGGCGCGAGCGGGTTGAAGATGGTGGCGAGCAGGTAGTGGCGGTCGCGGTAGACGAAGACCTGGCCGCCAAGGTTGATGCGCCCCGAGAAGGCGGGGGCGGACATCGCGGTGTCGATCTGGGCGAGGCGCTGGCCGGCGAGGAGGATCATGGGGGGCTCGGGGCGGGCGCCCTCGACGGTGTCGGCTAGGAAGATGATGTCGCCGGTGCGGGCCTTGATGAGCGTGCCGCGGCGGGCGGGGAGGAAGGTGCCCTCGGTGTAGAGGCGGCGCGGCGGGAGGGAGAGGTCGACGTTGGAGAGGCCGGGGGCATCAACGACGGGGGCGGGGATGGAGGGGAGGGCCCGCTGCGGGGGCTTGGACTGGGTGGGCCGGATGGGCTCGTCGGGGTCGAGGGGCTGCTCCTGGGCCTGGGCGAGCGGGGGGTGAGCAAGCAATGCGAGGGCGAGGAGGGCGATGGCGAGGTGGGTGTGCATGGCAGGGTGAGGATCGGCCGGAGCGGGTGCAGGGCTTGATGGGGCGGCGAGTGGGGGCGTGGAAGGCCTGTGGTGGGGTCGCAAAGCGGAGTGTGGACGCGTATTGTTGCCCCTGCGGGCCGCGGCGGCCCGCCACCCGGCCGGGTGCCAGAGTGGTCAAATGGGACGGATTGCAAATCCGTTGCGCAAGCTTCGTGGGTTCGAATCCCACCCCGGCCTTTTCGTGAGCGATCACCCCCATGAGGCGCCGGGTGTGGGCAGGCCCGTTCGATCTGGTGTGATGACCCGTTGGAGGTGGCTGGCGGGCGCGGGGCTGATCGCGATTGGATCCATACTGGCGGCGTTGGCCTGGCCGCATTCGGCGGCGGCGGAGTTCCATCCCGACGAGGGGTGGGTCGACTCCGTGGTCGAGGTCGGGGTCAACGCGGGATGTGCAAGCGAGCAACTCCAGAGTCGGGGGGGCGAGCACTCGCTCAACGGGCCGCGGATGTTGATTATCCTGAGGAACCCGAAGCATCGCGTTATCAAGGCGAGACTCTGGCAGGTCGAGGTTGATGACGGCGGGGCCGTGGCGTCGGTGCAGAAACAGACGTTCTATACCGGGTGGTAACTGCTCTCATTTGTTTAGTGATGCAGATTTGCGCAGCTTGCACCCCTGCAGGGTGCCGAGACTTGCGGCGTTGGTTCCGTGGGCGGCGCTCGCCGTGGCGGCTCGCTCTGCCCACGGCTACTGGCTTTGATCCTTTCAGGATCGGGGAGCGCAATGAAAAACCCCCGCCGTGGGGCGGGGGTTTGGGGAGGGACGGGGGCGAGGTCAGATCAGCAGGGGCCGCCGGCGAGGACTCGGAAGAAGGACTCGATGTCGGCGTCGGTGCCGGTGTCGCCGTCGGCGTCGAAGTCGGCGCCGCCGCTGTAGCAGGTCGCGCAGCAGTTGCCGGCGAGGCAGGCGAAGAAGGATTCGATGTCGGCGTCGGTGCCGGTGTCGCCGTCACCGTCGAAGTCGGCGGTGCCGCAGACGGGGCCGGTGGGGCCCAGGAAGCAGACGCCGGTCAGGTAGATGGAGTAGGGGCCGACCTCGTTGACGGTGGCGGTCCAGCCCGCGAGGGGGTTGGCGGCGCCGGGGCCGTCGGGGGTGCGGATGGTCTCGTAGGGCGTCGCGAGCCAGAGGGCCTGGCTGGAGGCGTCCACGGGCGTGTGGTTGTACATGGTGATGGCGAGGTAATACTCGCCCGCGGCGAGGGGCGTCGCGGTCTCGATGTAAGACTGGTAGTAGTAGTTTACGCCGTCGTCGACGTCGTCGTTGCCGACGATGCCGGTCCCGTCGAGGTTGAAGAGGTAGAGGCGGGTGTCGACGTTGCTGCCGAACATCGTGGTGGCGGAGAAGTTGGCCGGGTCGCAGATGTTGATCTTGAACATGTCCTCGTCGTTGTTGAGGTCGCCGCGGATGATGGTGACGGGGCCGGTGCCTCCGGCGACATCCTGGGCGGAGGAAGTGAGGCTGCCGGCGTCGCCGGTCTCGGCGTAGCGGTCGGTGGCGGCGGGGCCGTCGTCGAGGGTGAGGCTCCAGGAGCTCCAGTTGGCGTCGATGCCGGAGTCGTTGTAGGTCTCGAAGAAGCGGACGGTCCAGGTGCCGGCGGCCTCGGGGATGGAGGCGTCGAGGACGAGCTCGAGGTTGGTGAAGGTGGTGCTGGTGTAGGTGTCCTCGAAGAACGAGGGCTGGATGAAGAAGCTGTCGCCCACGGGCGGGATGACCTCGAAGACGGACTCGGACTCGTAGGTGCCGGGGTTCACGGCGACGAGCGTGCCGTTGAAGTTGAGGCGGCCGACGCTGTAGCCGCCGACGACGGCCTGGGTGAGGACGGTGTTGGTGGCGTCCCCGTAGAGGCCGTCGCTGTTGACGTTGGTGAACGAGATGGTTTCACGCGGGGCGGCGAACGCCGCGGAAGTGGCACACAGGACGAGCGCAGAAGCAACCTGAAAACGCATCGGAACCTCCCAATCCCTCTCTGGACGTGGTGAATGTGGAACGAGAACGCGGGGGACTCCCCGCAACCGTAGATTGCACACCAGAAGAGGCTGGGTGTCCACAAATCCGGCCAGTTCCAGCGAAAAAGGCCCCTTTCGGGGCCTTGGTTGGAGGTGTGTTCGGGGGGGGTTATCAGGCGGCGGCCCGGCCGCGGCGCTTGCGGGGGGCGGCCTGCTGGACTTCCTCGCCTCGGCCGGCGGGGTCGTTGACGAGGAGGTCGACGAGGTCGAAGGGGCTGTAGGCCCAGAGGTCGGCGCCCATCTCCTGGGCGAGGCCGTCGGCGCGGTTGAAGACGCCGCCGCCCACCACGATGCGGGTGCCTGCGCAGGCGCCGTTGTCACGGAGGTTGTCGATGATGGTGCGGATGCCGGGGAGGTCGCTGGCGGCGGAGGCGAAGAGGACGAGCAGGTCGGGCCTGCGTTCCTGGACCTGGGCAAGGACCTCGTCGGCGGGGATTCCGCCGCCGGTGAAGGTGACGTCGAAGCCGTTGGCCTCGAGGAGGTCCACGGCCATCTGGCCGGCGAGCTCTTCGCCCTGGCTGGGGCCGCAGGCGGCGAAGACGGTGCGGCCGCGGACGGCGGGGATCTCGAGGCGGCAGGAGGCCTGGTCAACGAGCATGCGGAGCAGGCGGGTGGCGAGCTGGTAGGAGACGACGGTCATCTGGTCGGACTTGTAGAGGCGCTCGATCATCTCGTGCGCGGGCCAGAAGAGGTCGGTGATGAGGACCTGGGCGGGGACATCCTGGTCCACCGTCTCCTGGACGATGGCGCGGGCGGCCTGGCGGTCGCCGGCCACAAGGGTCTCGAAGAAACGCTCGACAAGGACTTCCTGACTCATTGGTGGACTCCGTTCGTCTGGTCGTGAAGGGATCGGTTCCACCGGTCCGGTCGTTGGTGCGGTTGTCCGGGAGGCTCCTGCCTTCCGGGCTGCGGCGAGTGCCGCGGGTGCGTTCTCCCTATCGAGCGGTTGGCGGGCGATGGACGGAAAGTGACCCCCCTTTGCGCAAGGATGATTTGACGTCCGGAAATGTTCGGCGTTATCTGCGCATGGGGGTGGGGGCGGTTGGGTCAGGGCTTGACGGCGCGGTAGCAGACGCAGATACCCAGGGTGAGCGGGGTGCTGGTGATGCTGGTAAAGCCTTGGGCTTCGAGGGCTTGCTGCATCTGGGCGGGGGTCCAGAAGGTGCCGACGGAGGCGGGGAGGTACTGGTAAGCGCCGGTGGTGTCGCGGCTGATGAGGGTCGCGGTGCGGGGCATGACGCGGGCGCAGTACAGGCCGTTGAACCACCGCATGAGGGGGTTGGAGGGCTGGGCGAACTCGAGGATGACGAGGCGGCCGTTGGGTTTGAGGACGCGAGCGAACTCGGCCAGGGCGCGGGCGGGGTCGGTGACGTTGCGGATCCCGAAGGCGATGGAGAGGACGTCGAAGGAGGCGTCGGGGAAGGGGAGGGCCATGGCGTCGCCCTCGAGGTAGGTGACGGGCGCGCGGGCGGGGCGGGCGGCGAGCTTGTGGCGGGCGATGTCGAGCATCGCGGGGGTGAAGTCCAGGCCGGTGACGTCGGCGGCCTGGGTGCGGGCGAAGAGGTGGGTGAGGTCGCCGGTGCCGCAGGCGACATCAAGAACGCGGTCGCCGGGCTGGACGTTGGCGATGCGGACGGCGGTGCGGCGCCAGCGCTGGTCCTGCCAGAGGGAGTGGACGCGGTTGTTGAGGTCGTAGCTGGGGGCGATGGCGGAGAACATGCCGCGGACCTTGGCGGCTTTGTCGGCGGACTGGTGGGGGTTGGCGAGCTCGGGGGGCGTCCAGGCGGCTGGGGCGGTGGGGGATGAGCCATTCGTACACTCGGCACTCATACGGGGATGGTAGGGAGGGGTACCCTTGATTCAGAGATTGTGAAGGAGACACGCATGCGTGGATGGCTGAAGGCGGCGGTGTGCGGGGCCGGGCTGATGACGCTGGCGGGGTGCTCGACGAACCCGGCGACGGGGCGGTCGCAGTTCAACGCGATCTCGCCGGAGCAGGAGATTGCGCTGGGGGTGCAGTCCTCGCCGGCGGTGATCCAGCAGTACGGGGGCGCGTACCCGGACAAGGACGTGCAGGCGTACACGACGGAGGTGGGCAAGAAGCTCGCGGCGCAGACGGAGGGGGACAACCCGAAGCTGCCGTGGGAGTTCACCATGCTGGACAGCGACGTGATCAACGCGTTCGCGCTGCCGGGGGGGAAGGTGTTCTTCTCGCGGGGGCTGGCGGCGCAGCTGAAGAACGAGGCGCAGTTTGCCGGGGTGCTGGGGCACGAGGTGGGGCACGTGACGGCGCGGCATATCAATGATCAGGTGGTGCGGGAGCAGGTGGCGTCGATCGGCGGGGATGTGGCGCAGACGCTGCTGCAGGGGCGGGGCGGTCAGCTCACGCCGACGCTGATCCAGCTTGGGAGCCAGACGGTGCTGATGCGGTACAGCCGCGAGCAGGAGCTGGAGTCTGATGCGCTGGGGATGCGGTACATGGCGAAGGCGGGGTGGGACCCGTCGCAGCTGAGGGGGGTGATGGAGGTTCTGGCGGCGGCGATGCAGGGGAACCGCGGGACGGAGTT
>JAEYTB010000244.1 GCA_023434205.1 Planctomycetota bacterium
CTCCGCCGGACTGGTCGGCGACGAGCCCGACGGGGTGGCCGGCGCGGAGGACGGGGGGCAGGGCGCGGACAGCGCCGAACTTGGAGACCAGGGTGAGGCCGCGGCGTTCGCGGGTGTCGCGGAGCCAGTGGTCAAGGGGCTCGCTGTCGAGGGGGCGGTACACGGCGTGCATGGGGAAGCCGAGCATGGAGATGGCGTAGCCGATGAGCTCCCAGTTGCCCACGTGGCCGGTAATGAGGATGACCGGGCCGGAGCGGAGCAGGTGGCCCAGGGCGGGGGCGATGTCGGTGAAGATGAGGTGTTTGGTGAAGCCCTCGTGCGTGATGAGGCGGGGGGCGAAGGCGATCTCGACGCCGAGCTGGGCGAGGTGCTGGTAGCTGTGGATGGCGTGCTGACGCACCTTCTCCGGCGGCCAGTCGGGGAACGCCTCGGAGAGGTTCTGTTCCGCGCGGGTGAAGTGCTTGGGGAGGAAGCGGGGGACGGTGCGCCCGAGCGAGCGGGCCACGTTCATGGAGGCGTTGAGGCCCAGCACCAGCGGGATCGTCATCGCCGACCGCGCCGCGACCGCCTGCACGGCCTGGACCACCTTGGGCTGCTTCCTGCGTTTACGCGGCGGGCGGTGCTTGGGTTGTGCGGGGTCGGGCATGGGCGGGGTGATGGTAGAAAGAAAACGGCCGGCCCGGGTGGGGTCGGCCGTTGAGGGTGTCGGAGAGTGAAGAGCCTGGCGGGTTACCCGTTAGCGGGCGGCGCGGGTGGGGCTCTTGGAGATGAGGGTGTAGAGGCGGTTCTCGCTGATGACGGGGACGCTGGTGGCGGTGGCGCGGCGGAGCAGGTCCTCGTAGCGCTCAACCTCGCGCTGGCGGCGGATGTATTCCTGGACGACCTCGAGGGGCGCGTCGGAGGAGGGGCGGGGCGGGACGACGGGGCTGCCGCCCAGGACGAGGAAGTCGACATCGCCGGTGAGGTCGTCGGCGATCGCGCCGCCCCAGGCCTGGATCATGGTGGCGATGTCCTGCTGCTCCATGCTGGTGGCGACGCCGTCGCGGTTGGCGTCGAAGATGCCGAAGACGACGAACTTGTAGGTCTTGTTGGGGTCGTAGATGGGGTTGGCGATGACGTCGCCCTTGACGACGGGGTTGCCGCGGACTTCGGAGACGATGCGGCAGGCGGCGCTGTTCTCGTTGACGTTGATGACCTCGATGACGGCCTTGCCGCGGGGGTAGTTGCCGTCGGCGTCGGGCTTGATGGCGGCGGCGGTGGGGTAGACGTTGAAGGTCATGCCGAGGGTGATCTTGTCGCGGGAGCCGCGGTTGATGAAGGCCTGGCGGTCGCCGGGGCTGGTGCTGAGGACGGCGCCGTCGACGAGGGCGGACTCGTCGCCGACGGTGTAGATCTCGCCGGACTTCTGCTGGCGGAGGGCGGAGAGCTGGCCGTTGGCGATGAGGAGCTGCTCGTTGGCCTTGGCGAGCTGGTCCTGGGCGGACTTGAGCTTCTCGTCGGCCTCGGTGAGCTGGCGCTCGCGCTGGGCGTCGAGCTGCTTCTTGTACTCGTCGGCGCCGACGCGGTAGCCGTCGCTCTCGGACTTGATCTGGGCGACCTCCGCGGCGAGGGTGTTGACGGTGCGCTGGTGGTCGTCGCGGAGGCGGGCGATGCGCTCGACCTCGTTCTGGAGGTCGGCCATGGCCTTCTGGCGGCCGGCCCGCTCCTGCTCGAGCTGGCTCTGGAGGTTGCTGATCTCGGCGGCCCGCTCGTTGAGCTTGGCCATGAGGGTGGTGTTCTCCAGGCCCGCGGCCTTCATCTTGGCGGCGAGGTCGCTGGCCTTCTCGCGCCGGCTGCCGGTGGCGAGCTGCATGGTCGCGGCCTGGCTCTCGAGGAGGTAGGTGACGAGGGACTGGTTGCTCTTCTTGGCGTCGGCAACGAGGTTGCGGACATCGTCGCGGTTGCGCTCGATGTCGCGGATGATCTCGACGTTGGCCTGGTTGGCGGTCTCTAGGAGGCGGGTCTTGTCGCTGTACTTGCCGTAGAACACGGCGAAGGCGACGAAGAATCCCACGGTGGTGAGGCTGAGAACCGTGACAGCCACACCCATTCCGACACTCGTGCTGGTCCGACCGGCCATTTGAACGCTCCACTCAGGTTGGGGGTGCGGCGGGGGCTGTGTGGCCCAGTTCCCTGCAGCGCAGGGGCACGCCGGCACCGACGGTACGCATTGGACCTGTCCGGGGTTTCCGGACGGGGGTGGGCAGTGTCCCTGAATGCCCGGGCGGCGTCAAGGGGAGGGGTTGGTTAGGGGGGAGGGGAGGAGATGGGACCCATGGGACGCATGGGACCGAGGGGACGGATGGGCCCCGCTTTGGGGGGTACCGACGGATGTCGGAAGTGGGAGTCGGAGGCCGGAGGTCGGCCGAGTTGAGGATGGCGTGACCCCCGTTTTGACGCCGCAAACGCGGTTTTTGCGGCTATGGGCCGGGACGATTTGTTTCGTGCGCTGCAGCGCATGCTCCGTGCGCTCCGGCGCACGCTCTGTGCGCGCAGGCGCACGCTCCGGGCTCACGGCTGCGGGCTGGCGATTCTTGCAGGTTGGGGGGAACGCCCCCTCCGCCTCGCAGAGCCTCGGCACCTCCCCCGCC
>JAEYTB010000243.1 GCA_023434205.1 Planctomycetota bacterium
TCCTCCACCCGCGGCTCAAACTCCTGGTGCTTCCCACGCCCCGTCTCCGCATCAAACGACCCGCCGATCTCCCCGGTCACGTACACCGCATCCCCCGCGCGCGCCCCGGTCCGCAGCACCGGCCCGCGCGCCGCGTGCGGCTCACCCAGCACCGTGATCGTCAGCGTGAGCGCCGCACCCTCCGACGCGAAGCTGGCGATGTCCCCGCCCACCAGCGGCGCACCAAGTCTCTCCGCCCACCGGTAGCACGCCTCGAACAGCGCATCGGCCCCCGCGAACCCTCGCGGCAGCGCGCACGCCGCGAGCGCCGCCACCGGCCTGCCCCCCATCGCGGCGATGTCCGACACCGCCCGGGCCACCGCCTTGCGCCCCACCAGTTCCAGCGGCGTGCCGCTCACGAAGTGCCGCCCCTCGATCACCTGGTCGGTCTTCAGCAGCAGCGATGCGCCCCCGACCGTCACCACCGCGCAGTCATCCCCCGGCCCCACAACCACCTGCGGGAACGCGCCGGCCAACCCCGCCGAACGGGCGAATATCCGGGATAGAAGCTCACCCTCGCGCATGCTCCAACAATACGACCCTCACGCATACCCCTCGCACGGCAGTCCCTATGAACGACCTCTACACCTTCATCGCCCACCGCACCCTCCCCTTCGCCAACCCCTTCGGCGAAGCCTCCATCGCGCGCCTCATCGACCTGCTCGACCTCCCCCCCGCCGCGGCGGTGGCGGACTTCGGAGCCGGCTCGTGCGAGCTGCCCATCCGCCTTGCCGAGCGGTACCAGGCCCAGGTCGCCGCCGTGGAGCTCTCGCCCCGCATGGCCGCCCTCGCCCGCGACCGCATCCACGCGCGCCTGGTGTCGCGCGGCCTCCCTGGCGGCGTCACCGTCCACGAGGGCGACGCCGGCGCCTTCCGCGCCACCATGCAGCCCGCGGCGTTCGACCTCACCATCTGCATCGGCTCCACCCACGCCCTGGGCGGCTACGAGAAGACCCTCGCCGTCCTCAAGCGCCTCACGCGCCCCGGCGGGCGGGTGCTCATCGGCGAAGGGTTCTGGGCCCGGCCCCCTTCGCCGGACTTCCTCGCCGCTACCGGCATCGCCGCCGCGGAGTTCGCCACGCACGCCCACAACCTCGACCTCGCCACCGATGCGGGGCTCTCGCCGCACTGGTCCATCACCGCATCCGAGCGCGAGTGGGACGAGTACGAGTGGGCGCACCAGCGCAGCATCGAATCATTCGCCGCCGCCAACCCCGACTTCCCCGCCGAGCTGCTCGCCCGCTCCCGCGCATGGCGCCGCGCTTACTGGCGCTGGGGCCGCGACACCCTCGGCTTCGGGCTCTACCTCCTGTCGGCCTGATCCAACCCATGAAAAAAGCCGGCCCGCGAGGGGGCCGGCCTTCGTTGATCGCTCGCTGCGGCTTACTTCGGCGGCTGCACCGGCTGCGCCTGAGCCGGGGGTGGGGTGGGGGCGGGGGCTGGGGCCGGCTTGGGCCGCAGGTTCCGCACCTGCACCAGCTCCATCTCGATCTCGCACGCCACGCCCGTGGGCCGCTCGGTCACCACCTGATTCGCGGGGTTCATCTCCTTGGGCAGGTGGACCTTCAGCTTCCCGCCCACCTTCAGCCCTTCGAGCGCGCTCTGGATGGCGTCGTTGTTTGGGCCGAACTGGGCCTCGCCGGGCAGCCAGATGTAGCCCGCGTGCTCCACCTTCTGCCCGTCCGCCGCCGTGATCGTCTGCTTCGTCACCGCCACGCACGGCACGCCCGCCTCCTCGCCCGAGCCCTCCGAGACCACCGTCCAGTGGAGGGCGTCGGTGAGCTGGATCACGAACACCAGGTCAGAGTTCGGCGGGATCGACGGCCGCCCGCTCTCCCCATAGGCGAGCGCCGCGGGGATGGTCAGCCGGCGGATGCCGCCGATCTTCATCCCCGGAACACCCTTCTGCCAACCCTGGATCACGCCCTCAAGCGAGAACGCCGTGGGCTCGCCGCGCCGGAACGCGGAGTCAAACTCGGTGCCGTTGCTCTTGAGCGTGCCGTGGTAATACGCCACCACGGCGTCGCCCTCCTTCACCTGGTAACCGTCGCCGATCTTCATGTCCTCGATGATCAGCCCGCCCTCGAGCTCCTTCTTCTCCACCACCGGCATGTCCGGCACCGGCATCGCCATCGGCGGCAGCACGGGCTGGGCCTGCACGGGGGCGGGCGGCTGCGCCGGAGGCTGGCCCGGCGGCTGCGCCTGAGCGGACACTGCAAGGCCGGACATCAACACCAGGAGAAGCGAGCTGCGCATGAGGGTCCTTTCGAGTGGTTTCGTTGGGGTCGCAATCCTAGCACCCCCCTGCCCCGCGCCGCCTGAAACCACCTTCCCAGCCCGCGACGCCGCCGCGGGGCACCCTTCAGTGCAGCACCCTGTAAACCTCGCCCTCGTCCGTCAGGCCCATCTTCACCTTCGCCAGGGCATCTTCACGCATCGGCGCAAAGCCGTGCTTCCGCGCCGTCTCGTACAGCGTCACCGCGTCGGCGCGGCTCGCCGTCAGCCGCCGCATCTCATCGTCCATCGTCATGATCTCGTACACCGCCAGCCGGCCCTTGTACCCCACGCCGTAGCACACCTCGCACCGCACGCCGTCGCTCCCCGCACCCGTCCCGCCGCACGCCTGGCACGTCCGCCGCAGCAGCCGCTGCGCCAGCACCGCCAGCAGCGAGCTGGTGACCAGGTACGGCTCGATGCCGATATCGACCAGACGCGGGATGGCGCTGGGCGCGTCGTTGGTGTGCAGCGTCGCCAGCACCAGGTGCCCCGTCAGCGACGCCTGGATCGCGAGCTGCGCCGTCTCGGCATCTCGAATTTCGCCGACCAGGATTACGTCCGGGTCCTGACGCAGCAGGCTTCGCAGCCCCGCCGCGAAGGTCACCCCGCGCTTCACGTTCACCTGCATCTGGCTGATGCCGTCGAGGTGGTACTCGACCGGGTCCTCGATCGTCATCACGTTGCGGCTGCTGCGGTCCACCCGCGAGAGCGCCGCGTACAGCGTCGTGGTCTTGCCGCTGCCCGTCGGGCCCGTCACCAGCACGATCCCCGTCGGCCGCTCGATCAGGTCCAGGAGCTGGGCCTGCATCGGCTTGGTCATGCCGATCTCGTCCAGCGAGAGCTGCGTCGCCGTCTGGTCGAGCAACCGCAGCACCAGCCGCTCCCCGTACACCGTGGGGATGCACGAGAACCGGATGTCCACCTTCCGGCTCCCCACCCGCACCGACGTGTGCCCGTCCTGCGGCGTGTGCCGGTTCGCGATGTCCAGCTCCGTCATCACCTTCAGTCGCGACGAGATCGCCGCCGCCAGCGACAGTGGCGGCGAGAAGGCGTCCACCAGCATCCCGTCGATCCTGAACCGGATGACCAGCTTGTTCTCCTGCGGGTGCACGTGGATGTCGCTCGCACGCCGCCGCAGCGCCTCGAACAGGATCATGTTTACCAGCCGGATCACCGGCGTCTGCCGCGCAAGCTGCAGCAGGTCCGTGCTCTGGCCCGCCGACCCCGCCGCCGCGGCGATCGCCCGCTCGTCCAGCGGCATCTCCTCGATGATCTCCGTCACCAGGTCCTGCCGCTGCTCGTACCCGCGGTTGATCAGGTTCCCCACCGCGCCCCGCGGCGAAAGAACCACCCGCACCGGCATCCCCAGCATGTCCTCCAGCATCGTGAAGGTCGCCGGCTGCATCGGCTGGGCCGTCACCACCGTCATCGTGACGCCGTCGCTCTCCAGCCCCGCCACGTGCCGCGTCCGCGCCACCTCCGCCGGCACCAGCTCATAGAACCGGCTCGCCGACTCCTGCCCGCGAGGCTCGGGCACAAACCGCAGGCCCGTCCGCTTCCCCAGCAGCTCCAGCGCCTGGTGCTCGTCCATCGCGAGCATCGACAGCAGCACGTCCCACGGCTCCTCGTCGCTCCCCTCCACCAGCGGGAACTGCCGCAGCTGCTCCGCGCTCAGCGGCAGCGGCCCGAAGAGCTGCGCCACCCGCGGCAGGTCCAGCGCAGCGCCAGCCGACGGCGCCGGCGCGCTCTCCCCGTTCCGCTTCAGCAATCCACGCAGCCCTTCCTTCGCCATGCCTTACTCGTCCATCCCTTCCTCGTCCTCCCGACCCTTGGACTCCCGCAGCGCACGCTCATCCACCGCGTCCCGCCCGCCCTCCTGCGGCGGCGGCACCGGCGCCGGCCGAACCGTTACGCTCGGCGAACGCGCCGGCAGCGCGTGGCTGTGGATATCGATCACCGCCGACCGCAGGCGCGGCAGCTCGCTCCCCAGCATCGACTCCCGCTGCGGGCCCGCCGTCAGCATCCGCAGGTCGGCGAACGTCGGGTCCCGCAGAATCCGCGGCGTCAGGAACACGTACAGCGTCGTCCTGCGATCATTGTCCCGCCGGTCCTGGAACAGCAGCCCGATCAGCGGAATATCCCCCAGCAGCGGCACCTGCGCCCGCGTCAGCGAGTCGCTCTGGAAGTTCAGCCCGCCCACGATCACCGTGGTGTCCGCCGGGATGGTGATGCTGTTGGACTGCAGGTTGTTCTTGGCCTTGGGCGGCGGCAGCGTGGACGTCGCCGCGCCGGTGAAGTTCGACAGCTCCACCTCGTACTTCAGCCCGAGGTACCCCGCGTCGCTGATCTTGGGCGTCACCTTCAGCGTCGTGCCCGCGTCCTCGTAGCCCGCGAAGCCCGTCTCTGTCGTGGCGTTGCCCTGCGTGATCGACGCCGTGGGCTGGCTGTCCACGCTCACGATCATGGCCTCCTCGTTGTCGTCCACCAGAAGCTGCGGCGTGGACAGGATCCGCGAGTCGGTCTTGGTCTGCAGCGCGTTGATGATGATCGGCACCTGGTCGTTCTTGATGATCGCCGCGGTGATGCCCGCCAGCCCGGTCGCCACGGTCTTGGGCTGCCAGATCTGCCCGCCCGTGCCGAAGCTCGACAGCCCGAAGTTCGTGTTCACCAGACCGCCGGCCCCGCCCGCGTTGATGAGCTGGGTCTCGAACGCCAGCCGCATCTCGTCGCTCCACGTCACGGCGATGATCTTCGCCTCGATGTACACCTGGGGCCGCCGCAGGTCGAGCTTCTCGATCAGCCGCGCGAACTCCTGCTGCTGGCCCGCCGGGGCCTTCACCAGAATCTGGTTGTTCGCCTTGTCCGCGACCACGTAGCCCTCGCCCGTCAGGCTCAGCTCGTCCTGCCCCGGCTGCCCGCCACCCTGCGGGTTCAGCGGGTTCGTCCGACGGTTGCTGAACTCCTGCGCCCCGCGCCGCGAGCTGCTCCGCCCCACGCCCCCGAAGGGCTGCCCGCCGTTGGGGAGCAGGTCCCCGGTCCCGTAGGGCTGCTGGTTGTGGATGATCCCGTCGATCACCGCCGCCACTTCCTCGGCGTCGCTGTTCTTGAGCTTGTACACCCCGATGATCACCCGCTCGCTCTGCGGGTCGATCTCCCGGATCAGCGCATCCATCTGCCGGTGCTGCGCGTCGGTCGCGTAGTAGATAATCGAGCCACGCGTCCCGTCCACCACCATCACCGGCCCGCCCACCATCTGCCCCTGCTGACCCTGCTGGCCCAGGCCCCGCTGCATCGCCGCAGCGTTGTTCGCGAAGCCCCCGCTCATCTCCCCGGGCACCTCTTCGATCGTCGTCACCTCGCCCAGCCCGCGGCTGCGCGCGATGTTCGCGATCGACCCCGCCCACGACCCCACCGCGTAGTTCTTCGGCAGCAGGTTGTTGGGCACATCGATCACCTCCAGCACCGCCTCGACCTGCGCGATCTCCTCCGGCCGCCCGCGGAAAATCAGCGCGTTGCCCTGCGGGTCCACGATCAGCCGGTCCGACATGTTGTCCAAGGACCCCGTCCGCCCCGTCGCCGGCGCACCGCCAGCGCCCGGCGCCCCGGCATTGGGGTCCGCACGCCCGACCTGCCCCTGCTGCATCGCGCCCACCAGCTCCAACGCCCGCTGACGCGCCACCGAAGCCGCCAGAAACCGCAGCTCCAGGCGCGTGAACCGCGTGTTCGCCGCCTCCTCCAGCAGCCGGCCCACCAGCCGCTCGATCGCCGACAGCCTCCGCGGCGAGTCCGTCGCCAGGATCACGCCCAGGTCATCGATATACGCGTACGCGCGGTTGGGCGTGCCCCCCGGCGGCGGCGGCCCGATCTGCGACTCGATCGCCGGCTTCAGGCTGCTCGGCCGCACGTTGGGCGTGCGGATGATCCGCGTCGTCGCCTGGTCCGCCCCCACGATCGACGGCAGCGTCGTCAGCGGGTGGACGGTGTACAGCCCGAACTCGTCCCTGGTGATCGTGTACCCCTGCTGCTCCAGCAGCCGGTCCAGCAGCCCAACCAGGTCCGCCCGCTTCACCGGGATCGGCGCGTTGAACACCACCGTCCCAGGGACCTCCCCCTGCGTCGCGACGTTGATCTGCAGCGTCCGCGCCACCAGTTCCACCAGCGACGACAGCTGCACCGGCTCCGCGAACGCCGGCAGGTACACCATGTCCGACTCGGGCCCTGCCTGCGGCGCTGGCGCGTCGGGCGCCGGGGTCAGGGTGGCGCCGGGCTGCGCCGTGCCTTCCGCCTGCTTGGCCGCGCCCGCCGCGGGGGCCGAACGCGTCGGCACCGCCACCGCCGGATTCGGCCTGGTGGGAGCCCCCCGCCCGGGCTCCTGCGCCCACGCCGGGCCCCCTACGCACGCCAGCCCCGCCGCCAAGACCAGCACGCTCGCATTCCCGTTCTTCACGCCATGCACCTCCATCCCCACCCGATCAAGGTAAGGATTCACGGTTATCCTTCGCCCGCGCCCGCCTGTCAACCCCGCCCTCATCGGGCCGCGACGCCCCCGTCCCACTCAATATGCACCCCAATCCCCCGCGCTCGCCCCGAATGAACCAAACACCCACGCTCAGGTACCCC
>JAEYTB010000163.1 GCA_023434205.1 Planctomycetota bacterium
CGCAGCCGGGGGTGGCTGCGATGGCGACGCGGGCGTGCAGGCGGAGGCGCGTGAGTGCGGAGAGCACTCGCTTGGCGAGGGCGCGTTCGGAGCGGTAAAGACGCTCGCAGCCGGTGACGTCGAGCCACAGGCCGTCGGGCGGGCTGGTGGCGACGGCGGGCGTGAAGCGCAGGGCCCACTGGGCGAGGGCGTCCAGCGCGGCGAGATCGCGCTCGGGCTTGGAAGGGGCGACCAGGAGGCGGTCGGGGGGCAGGAGGGAGCGCGCGTGGGCGAGCTTCATGCCGGGCTGCACGGAATGCCTGGCGGCGACCGGGCAGCACGCGGCGACGAACTCGCACTGGTGCTGCTGGTGCGTGAGGACGTGGGCGAGCTTCCTGTTACCCAGCCCGCGCCGTTCGCGTCGCCGGATGAGCAGGTCGATCGGCCAGCACGGGAGGTATACGGAGAGCACCCGTCGCATGGTCAAGCTCGAGGGTCCAGAGGCGAGGACCCAGCGTGGGCTGCACTCCCTTGCAGCGCAGTAGTTCAGCGGTCCATCGCTGGCAGGTGGTGTGGGCGGGGGTGCGCCGGATGAGCCAGCGGGTCGCCGCGGAGGAGAAGTCGCCGGCGTCGGAGGCGGGGCGCGCGAGCAGGCCGAGCGCGTTGCCGGCCTCGGCGCTGAGCTGGAGGCGTCGGAGGGCGGTGCGGTCCAGGCCGGAGCCGTCGGTGATCACACAGGCCGCGGCGGGGCTGCGGAGGGCGAGCTCGGCGGCCCAGGTGCGCTCGTGCGGTGTGCGGGCGGCGATGAGGAGGGATCGCTCAAGGAGGCCTGCGCGGGCGAGGGCGTGCGCGGAAGGCCAGGCCCGCTCACCCACCCACACGATGCGGTGGAGGGAATGTTCGGCGGCGCGGGCGGCGAGGTGGATGAGGATGGTGAAGGGGGGGCGTGAGGCGGCGCGGTCGTCGTCGGGGCCGAGCCATTCGTGGATAGCGCCGCGGAGCAGGCCGTGGTGGGGGAGGGCGTTGTCGAGCGCGTGGAGGCCGGTGGGCAGGGGTGGCTGTGTGGCGTGCGTCCAGCGGCGCATTTCGACGGCGTTGATTTGCTCGGCGAGCGCTGAGAGGTCCCGTCGCATGGAAGCATCTAACGGGAACCAAACTGTCGTGTCAAGTGTTTGTCAGGTAAATGAGTGTAAATGATTGGACCGCTGGGTTTTACCACAGTCCCTGGGGGGCCGCGGGCTGGATCAGGTCCGGGGCGTCATTGCGGGGGGAGTTGACGCGGCTCGAGACGGTGGTGCCCACCATCTCCTCGGCGTGGAAGACCGGGAGCGGGGGTGGGGGCTGGGACGTGTCCAGCCAGGAATCCCAGAGCTCGGGGGGGAGGATGCAGGGCATTCGGTCGTGGATCTTGGCGAGCAGGTCGTTGGGGGGGCCGGTCAGGACAGTGAAAGTCTCGGTGGGCTGGTCTGGCGAGCCCCAGCACTCCCAGAGGCCTGCGAGGGCGAAAATGGCGCCGTCGGCGGGGGTGAAGTACCAGGGCTGCTTGAGCTTGTCGCCGAGTTTCTGCCACTCGTAGAAGCCCGAGATGGGGACGAGGCAGCGGCGGGACTTCATGGCCGAGCGGAAGGCGGGTTTGGAGGCGGCTTCTTCTGAGCGGGCATTGATGCAGCGGGAGCCGAAGGAGAGGTCCTTTGCCCAGGATGGGACAAGGCCCCAGCGCATCAGGCGGGCTTCGCGGGCGTGGGCTGCGCCGAGCACAACGGGCGAGGTCTGTGTCGGGGCGACGTTGTAGGAAGACTGGAACGGGAGCTCGGGGGTCGCGGTGGCGAGGCGCATGAGCCGGTGGAGCTCTTTCCAGGTGTACATGCGCGTAAAGCGGCCGCACATCGCGTATTCCCCTTGAGCAGGGGCTTTGCCGAGACAGTCGGCGGTCCCCGCACCTATCCTTGCTCCCCCCCGGGCCGGCCGCCTGGGGCCGCAACCCCTCAAAGGAAGCCACCCTCATGCGTCGTCCGAAGATCAGCGTCATCGGTGCAGGGAACATCGGCGGCGAGTGCGCCCGCTCCATCGCGTTCAAGGAGCTGGGCGATGTCGTGCTGCTGGATATCCAGAACAAGGACAAGCCGGAACTGCACATGCCCAAGGGCAAGGCCCTGGACCTGGCGTGCTGCGGGCCGGTCGAGAGTTTCGACGCCAGGATCACGGGGACGTTCGACTACGCGGACACGGCGGACAGCGACGTGGTGGTGATCACGGCGGGCCTGCCGCGCAAGCCGGGGATGAGCCGCGACGACCTTGTGCAGGTGAATACGGGGATCGTCAAGAGCGTGGCGGAGAACGTGAAGAAGTACTCGCCCAACGCGTGCGTGATCGTGGTGAGCAACCCGCTGGACGCGATGGTGTACGTGGCGTGGAAGGTGACGGGGTTCCCGGCCAACCGCGTGATGGGCCAGGCCGGCGCGCTGGACGTGGCCCGGTACAAGACCTTCCTGGCTTGGGAGCTGGGCGTGTCGGCCGAGGATGTGCAGGGGCTGCTGCTGGGCGGGCACGGGGACGACATGGTGCCGCTGCCCAACCGCACGAGCGTGAACGGGATCCCGGTGACGGCGCTGCTGAGCCCTGAGAAGATTCAGGCTTGCGTGGAGCGGGCCAAGGTGGGCGGGGGCGAGGTCGTGAAGCTGATGGGGACCAGCGCCTGGTACGCGCCCAGCGCGGGCACCGTGGAGATGGTGGAGGCGATCGTGCGGGACAAGAAGCGCGTGATCGCGTGCGCGGCGTACTGCGGCAACGAGTTCGGCGGCGCGGGGAAGGGCTACTTCGTCGGCGTGCCGTGCGTGCTGGGGGATAAGGGTGTCGAGAAGATCATCGACTTCAAGCTCGACGAGACGGAGCAGAAGTTCATGGACGAGTCGATCAGCCACGTCAAGGACCTGGTCGGGGTGGTGCGGAAGATGTTCCCCGAGCTGGCCTGAAGCGGATCTCAGCCCGAGCGCAGCCCGACCGGCGGGAAACAAACAACTGGCGACCGGGGCCTCGCGGCCCCCGAGCACTGGAACCTTCAACCATGATGAACACCCGACACTTGTTCTTGGCCGCCGGGGCCCTTCTGTTCAGCGTTCCCGCGCTGGCGCAGCCCGGGCATGAAGGGCACGACCACGCGGGCCACAGCCACGCCCCGGCAAAGCCGGTGGTGGCGCAGCCCGTCCCGGCGCCCCCGCCGGTGACCAAGACGCACGCGACGTTCTCGGAGGATGAGTTCAAGGCCATCGCGATGGCGATGAGCGGGTGCCGCAGCGCGGTGATCGAGGGCTCGGGCGAGGTGGTGCTGGCGGTGGCGCCGGTGGGCGTAAGCGGGGCGAGCAACACCATGTACGCGGAGCTGAGCTTCGCGAACGCGATGAACCGCCCTTTCCGCCAGACGATCTGGCAGCTCGACCGCGTGGACGGGAAGGTCCACCTGAAGACGTACGAGTTCCGGGCCAAGCCGGACCACATCGCCGGGATGTGGGCGGCGCCCGAGACCTTCCCGCCCCTGAGCCTGGACTGGATGCGGATGACGATGGAGATGGAGGTCACACGCGAGGGAGAGGGCTACCGGGCCCGGACGCTCAAGCCGTACCCCTCGACGGTGAACGGCGCGGACAGCATGACGAGCGAGATCGTGTTCGACGCCGAGACCTTTGTCACCAGCGACCGCGGGTATGACAAGGAGGGCAAGCTGGTCTGGGGCCCGGCAGAGGGCGCCAGCGGCTACACGTTCAAGAACTTCGCGGGCGGGCCGGTGGCGGTCCGTTCTGACGACGGCCTGGTGGTCATCAACTATCCGGGGCAGGTCAAGGGCGACCCCGCGAAACCCGGCGAGCGGATCGCGGTCGAGTACATGGGCTACCTTGAGAACGGCCGGATGTTCGACGCCTCCTACTCCCGCGGCAGCCCGTTCGTGTACGCGCAGGGCGACAAGCTGATCGAGGGGTGGAACCGCGGGATGAAGGACGTCCGCGAGGGCACGGTGCGGCGGATCATCATCCCCGCGGCGCTGGCCCACGGGGACACCACCGGCAACGGCAAGGTGCCGCCGAACTCCACGCTGATCTATGACGTGAAGGTCAAGGCGGTCGGCGCGGCGGCGGTGACGAGCACTCCGCCGCCAGCGCCGGGCGTGAAGGCCGCGCCGGGCGCGGTGGCGCCGCAGCTCCAGCCTGTGGACCCCAACGACCCGGTCATCAAGAAGATGGAAGCGGACATGCGGGCGCGGATGGAGGCCAAGGCCAAGGCGCGGGCCGAGAAGGAAGCCGCGGAGCAGGCGGAGAAGGAGAAGCAGGGCAAGCCTGCCGATCCGCAGCCCGCGCCCAAGAAGTAAGACGCGGAACAGAGCTTGAAGTGCGCGGCAAGGCCCGGTTCCCGGGCCTTGTTGCATCGGGGGAGGGCGCTGCCGCGCTAGGATTGGCACCACGATGGCCAGGGACTACTACGACACACTCGGCGTTTCCAAGGCGGCGACGCCCGATGAGATCAAGGCCGCGTACCGCAAGCTGGCCCGCAAGTATCACCCGGACGTGAACAAGGAAGCGGGGGCGCAGGCGAAGTTCACCGAGGTGCAGCAGGCGTACGACGTGCTCTCCGACGAGCAGAAGCGCAAGCTCTACGACCAGTTCGGCTCCGCGGCGTTCGAGTCCGGCGGGCCGGGGGCGGGCGGGCCGCACCCGGGCGCGGCGCAGCGGGGGCCGCACTACTCGTGGTCGAACGTGGGCGGCCCGGGGGGCGGGCCCGGGTTCGGCGTCAGCATGGACGAGGAGGACATGTCCTCGGTGTTTGATGCGATCTTCGGCGGGCGGGGCGGGTCGCCCTTTGGCGGGGGCGGGGCGGCGCGGCCGGGCCGCACGCGCGCCAAGGCCCGCCAGGAGCCCGCGGAGGTGCGCCAGGACGTCACGATCGACTTCATGACCGCGGCGAAGGGCGGCGTGCAGAAGCTCCGCATCAGCGAGGAGGGGGGCAAGCAGCGCACCATCGAGGTGAGCATCCCGGCGGGGTCGGAGGAGGGCTCGCAGCTGCGCGTCCGGGCGGGGGCGGGGCAGGGGCGCGACCTCATCCTGCGGCTGCACATCGCGGGGCACGAGCTCTTCCGTCGCGGCGAGGGGGAGTCGGCGGGCAAAGGGCTGGACCTGACCCTGGACCTGCCGCTGACCATCAGCGAGGCGACGCTGGGGGCGACCGTGCTGGTCCCCACGCTCGACCGGCCGCTTGAGCTTCAGGTGCCGCCGGGCACGGCGAGCGGGAAGAAGCTTCGGCTGAAGGGGCGGGGGATCCACGACGCGGAGGGTCGGCAGGGGGACCTGTACGCGGTGATCCGGATCGTGCCGCCGCGGGGTGACAGCCTGACGGGGGATCAGCAGCGGGTACTGCGGGAGATTGGGTCGGAAACACCGGGGGTGCGGGCGGGGCCGGGCTGGCCCGGTTCCACGTAAGTCTGGTTGGGACAGGCCATTGGAAGCCGCTGGTAGAATGGGCGGCGTTTCCGTGGCGCACACAATGACGTGATGCCGATTGACTCCGGCGCGTCAACCTGTAAGAGTGCAGCCCGCAAACGGTTGCACTCGGGGGAGAGAGAGTTCGTTGAGGAACGCCCCGCTTGCTCAAGCAGCGACACCAGTTCTTTGTTGCCCTGCTCTGCCTGGTTGACGGCCTGGTCGTCGCCGCGGCGTGCTATGGCGCGTGGGCGGTGCGTCGGCTGGTCATCGAGGGCGAGTTCCCGCAGACCCCCGTGATCGTGGCGGACTGGTGGGAGGTCGCCCGGCCATGGGTGCATGAACCGCTCGCGCCGCTGGCGGTGCCGATCGCGCTGCTGGCGCTGTGGAACTTCAAGCTGTACCTGCCGCGACGCGACCGCGGGATCATGGCCGAGCACGGCGAGGTGTTCCGCGCCGGCATCGTGGCGGTGGTGCTGCTGATCGTGGTGGTCGCGGCGGTTGGCACAGAGACGGTGGGCGGCTGGCGCGAAACGGGCCGCGTGCGGTTCTTGGGGATGTGGCTCGACGGCAGCCGTGTGCAGCTTGGGATGGTGGCGATCCTGCTGCCCAACCTGCTGGCGCTGCACCGCGTGGCGTTCCGGTGGGCGCTGCGTGCGATCCGGCGTCGGGGGTGGAACCTGCGGCACGTGGCGGTGATCGGCGTGGGGCGGCTGGGGCGGATCGTGTGCCGGACGCTGGACCGCAACTCGTGGACGGGCATCCACGTCGCTTACTTCCTGTCGCACCAGGACCACAACCACGGCCCGCAGGGGTGCGTGGGTCGGCCGGTGCTGGGCGGGCTGTCGGACTTGGAGGCGGTATTCGAAAAGCAGAAGCCTGACGCGGTGTACCTGGCGATCCCGAACTCACGGTCCGCGATGGTGCCGGCGCTGCTTAAGCGGCTGGAGCGGTTCGCGCTGGATGTGCGGATCGTGCCCGATGTCCACCCGCGGTACATGCCGCAGAACATGCAGGTCGGCGTGCTGGAGGGGATGCCGATCCTGAGCGTGCGGGAGAGCCCGCTGAACGGGGTGGGTGGTGCGGTCAAGCGGGCGATCGACATCGTGGGGGCCACCGCGGGGCTGCTGATGTTCTCGCCGCTCATGCTGGCGATCGCGGCGGTCATCCGGTTCACGAGCCCCGGGCCGGTGATGTTCCTCCAGCGGCGGGTGAGCCTGGGGGGCGAGACGTTCAACATCTTCAAGTTCCGCACGATGTACCACGCGGAGGATGAGAGCACGCCTGGGTGGACGCGCCGGGACGACCCGCGGGTGACGCCGGTGGGGCGGTGGCTGCGGAAGACGAGCCTGGATGAACTGCCGCAGTTGTTCAACGTGCTGCTGGGCGACATGTCGCTGGTGGGCCCGCGCCCGGAGCGCCCGGAGCTGATCGCGCGGTTCAGGGACGACTGGCGCGGGTACATGCTGCGTCAGCATGTGAAGGCGGGGATTACGGGGTGGGCGCAGGTGAACGGGCTGCGCGGCGACACGAGCCTGCGGAAGCGGCTGCAGCTCGACCTGTTCTACATCCGGCACTGGTCGCTGGGGTTTGACCTGAAGATCCTGTGGCTGACCCTGTTCCGCGGCTTTGTTCACCGCAACGCGCACTGAGCGGGCGCGAACGCTGAACTAGCGGGCGCCGCTGATGTCCCAGACGTAGACGTGGACCCGGTAGCCCTCTTCGCCGAGCCAGTTCTTGCGCGCCTGGCCGATGGGTGCGGCGGCCCAGCGGCCGTCGGGTGACACCACGGGGCCGCCCAGCCACGTCCCGCTGGGCTTGAGTTCGGCCAGCGGGGAGCCGTCCGCGGCCTGCACCCGCAGGAAAGGGGACCCCGCGCTTAGCGCAACGGACCGGCCATCGGGGAGGTCGGCGCGGTTGGTGTTGCGGAGCCCGGGGATGGAGGTCTCGGCGCCGTCGGCCAGGGCGATGCGTTTGACATCGAGGGCGCCGGCGCCGCCGCCGGCGACTTCGACGCTGAGACCGTCGGCCGTCAACTCCGGGCCCTGCCACCAGGTGCCCTTGACGCTGACGCTGTGCTCGCGGCCCTCGCTGGTGAACAGGCGGCCGCTCAGGGCGCCGGTGGTGGCCGAGGCGTGCGAGTAGATCATGTACGCCCAGACCATGCGGCCGCCGACCTCGCGGCAGACAAAGCGGCCACCGCTGGAGAGGTCAGCGCTGGTCAGGGGCACCTGGCCGATGACCTCGGTCGTAGCGCGGGACGGGTCGACTTCCGCGAGCACGGCCTCGTTGATGTGGCGGTGAAGGGAGTTGGTGTACCCGACAAGGGCGCGGCCGGGGTGGGGGCTTGGTTCCACCGTCATGATGTTCCAGGGCCCGGTGGTGGGGAGCGGGATGGGCGTGACAGCGCCGGTGGAGAGGTTGCGGGCTTGGAGCACCGCGCCGCCCGGGCCGCCGTACTCGGTCCACACGAAGTACTTGGAGTCGCGGGTGACGCAGCCAAAGACACCGGAGCCTCCGGCGGTCGCCCAGCCCAGGCGCTGGCCCTGCGGGATGGACCACACCGAGACGTGCATGCGGTTGAAGAAGTTCCCCTCCTGCGCGCGGACCAGGCGCGGCAGGACCCCGATGCGGGCCAGGGGCTCGAGCCAGGGGCGGCGCCAGGGGGCGCCCGCACCCGCCGGCTCGAGGGTCAGGAACAGCACCAGCACGCAGATGATGAGGAGGGCGCTGATCGCCGTGACGAGCTTCCAGATGCGAGAAACGAAGGACCTGCCCAGCCTTGCGGGGCGGCGCGCGGTGTCGGACCCGCACTCGGGGCAGGTGCCGGGGGCGGGGGGCATGCCGCCGGGCGCGGTGAGGTCGTAGTTGCAGCGGGGGCAGTAGAAGTGACCGAACCGCTGGCGGTTCCGCAGGGCGCGGGCGAGGACGGCGATGAGCAGCAGGAGGCCGAGGAGCAGTGCCGCGGCGCTGAGGGTGGGGGCGTGCCAGAGCATGTGGGCCCAGAGCCCGCCGTCGGCCCGCTGCGAAATGTTGAGGGAGGCTCCATCGGGCGCGAACTCGAGCGTGGGTGAACTCACAGACCCGTCGGGGCTCGTGCGCAGGGGGATGCTGGCGACGGGCTCCAGCACCGGGAGCGGGGTGGGCGACGGCGCGGTGGGGGGCCCCGCGGCTTCATTCTGCAATAGGGAACTGTTCGGAAACATGGGAGTGTGCCGATGGTACTGGAACTCCCCGGGCGAGGGTGCAAGCCCGGGCGGGAAGCACAAGGAGAAGCACATGGAGTTTCTGACGAATCTGTGGCTGCCGATCGTCGCGGCAGCGGCGGCGGTGTGGGTCGCGAGCGCGCTGGCGTGGATGCTGGTCGGGCATCACTCTAAAGACTCGATCGCGCTGCCGGATGAGGACGGGACGCTGCGGAAGCTGGAGGGGATCCCCGCGGGGAACTACACCTTCCCGCACCCCGTGGACCGCAAGCAGTGCCGCGATCCGGAGTTCATCAAGAAGTGGGAGCGCGGGCCGGCGGGGCTGCTGACGATTTACCCCAAGGTCAGCATGGGCAAGAACATGGTTCTGACGCTGCTGACGTACGTGGTTGTGAGCACGCTGATCGGGTACGTGGCGTGGCAGGTGCAGGGCTCGCTGGGGGGCGACAAGGTGAAGATTTTCCAGGTGGTCGGGACGATGGGCGTGCTGTCGTACGCGTTCGCGTTCATCCCCAATCAGATCTGGTTCGGGGCGTACCCGCGGGCGATCGCGATGTGCGTGATCGACGGGGTCGTGTACGGGCTGGTCACCGGGGGTGTGTTCGCGCTGCTGTGGCCGAAGGTTGGGGTGACGGTCCCGGGGCTGTAGCGGCCTGTTTTTTCGGCGGGCGGCCCCGGAACCGGGGCCGCTTCGCGTTGCAAGTTTGGGCGGTTCCGGCCATACTGCGCCGTCCCGCTCCCCGCTCCTGTTCTGGAGGGTATTCAATGCGACGGCATGCCCGGGCCTTTTCGCTCATCGAGCTTCTGGTGGTCATCGCCGTCATTGCGCTGCTGATCAGCCTGCTGCTGCCGGCGCTGGGGAAGGCGCGGGAGTCGGCCAAGGCGGCGCTGTGCCTGGCGCACAACAACCAGTTCGCCAACGCGATGTCGGGGTACGTGAACGACAACAAGGGGTACTTCCCCGGCGACCACCGGCAGATCGGCGCGACGTCGTGGATCACCTGGGCGCCGCGCCTGCGCCGCTACCTTCAGGACGACCCCCGCGTCTTCTACTGCCCCTCCGCGAGGAAGGAATACAAGTGGACGCCGGTGTTCAACTACAACACGGCGGGGTTCGCCAAGCCGACCAGCTACGGGTACCTGCCTGAAGAACGCCCGCTGACCGGTTACGAGTTCTTTTCCTACGGGTACAACGGGTCGGGCAGCGTTGCGTGGACCACCGCGCCGCAGCTCGGGCTGGGGCTCCACGTGGCGCCGGCCGAGCCCAACACGCCCAACCCCGAGCCGCAGTGGAGCGAGATCAAGGACAGCAAGGTCGTCGCCCCGTCGAACATGATCGCGATCGCAGACTCGCTGGCCAACGGCAACTGGGACACGTGGATCACGCCCAGCCCGCTGTACCCGCTGTCGGCGCCCGGGAAGCGGCACTCGGGCAACTCGCAGGTCCTCTTTGTCGATGGGCACGCTGTGTCGATGCGGCAGTCGGAGCTGATGAGCACCCGGCCCGAAGCACGCGCCCGCTGGAACAACGACCACAAGCCGCGCTGATCACCCCTCACCGAGGTAACCATGGTCAAGAAAGTTGTCCTTGTCATCCTCGCCCTGGCCGCGCTGGGGCAGGCCGCGTACCTCACCTACGGCTACATGAACCGGCCCGGCGGGGATGACGAGCAGGTCGCAGCGGACTTTGCGTGCAGCAACAGCGGGTGCGGGCACAGCTTCTCGATCTCCCGCGATGAGCTGGTCCGGGTCGCCCAGAACGGCGGCGCCCCGGAGTGCCCGCAGTGCAAGACAGCGCTGACGCGCCGCGCGATGAAGTGCCCCGCCTGCAAGGAGCACATCGCCCTGATCGGGCACGGGCAGATCCCGCCCAAGTGCGAGAAGTGCGGGCGCACGATCTCGGTGGACGCCGAGGGCGTGCCCTTCTGTCCATGACCCTGGGCAACCGGTGAAATGAGAAAGGGGCCCGCCGTCGGGCCCCTTTTTCGTTGGATTCAGGCGGGCGGCTCAGTCGAGCATGCCCATCTGCCACATGACGAAGGCCCGCTCGTCCGCGATATCGCGGACGCGGAGGTTGAGGGGCTTGCCCTGGCCGTGGCCGGCGTCGCGGTCAACCCACAGCAGCACGGGCTGCTTGTCGGGGTCGCTCGCGGTGGAGGCCTGGAGCGCCGCGGCCATCTTACGGGCGTGGAGCGGGTGGACGCGGCTGTCGTTCTCGCCCGCCGTCAGCAGCACGGCGGGGTAGGGGGTCCCGGGCTTGATGTGGTGGTAGGGCGAGTACGCGTGGATGTACTTGAACTGGGCGGGGTCCTTGGCGGTGCCGTACTCGGGGACCCAGTACTTGGCCATCAGGAAGTCATCGAAGCGGACCATGTCGAGCAGCGGGACATAGCAGAGGACGACGGCGCACAGGTCAGGCCGCTGCGTGAGGAAGGCGCCGGTCAGGAGTCCGCCGTTGCTCCCGCCGCGGACGGCGAGCCGCTTGGGGTTGGTGTACTTGACGTTGATGAGGTGCTCGGCGGCAGCGATGAAGTCGTCGAAGGTGTTCTGCTTCTGGTCGAGCATTCCGCCGCGGTGCCAGGCCTCGCCGTACTCGTTGCCGCCGCGGAGGTTGGCCACCGCGTAGACGCCGCCCGCGTCGAACCACTGGAACATGCTTGGGACGAAGGTGGGGGTCTGCGAGACGGTGAACCCGCCGTAGCCGTAGAGGATGGTGGGGTTGTTGCCGTTGAGCTCCAGGCCCTTCTTGTGGATGATGAACACGCTGACCTTGGTGCCGTCCTTGCTGCGGTACCACTCCTGCTTGACCTCGACGGTGGTGGGGTCAACGGGTACGGCGGGCTGCTCCCACAGGCGGGGCTCGGCGTCGGGGCGGGCGAGGTCGACGTGGAAGATGGTGGTGGGGTAGTTGAAGCTGGTGAAGGTGAGGAAGCCGTCGGTGCGGTTCTGGTCGGTGGCCAGGCCGGCGGTGCCGATGCCCGGCAGCTTGAGCGTGCCCTTGGCCTTGCCGTTGTAGTCGAACAGCTCGATGGCGCTGCACGCGTTCTTGAGGAACTCCACGGCGAGGATGCCCTTGGCCACATCGACGCTCTGGATCACCGCGTCGCGGCGCTCCGGGACAAGGACTTTCCAGTTCTTCTCCTCGGGGCGGTTGAGGTTCACGGCGACCACGCGCCCGTTGGGGGCGTTGAGCGTCGTCAGCATGTACATGGTGTCGCCGACGATCGTGCCGCCGCTCTGCGCCTCCTTGCCCTCGGTGATGGGCCGCTTGGTGAGCTTGCCGGTGCGGAGGAACTCCGCGGCGGGGGCGACCCACAGGTCGTTGTTGCGGGTGCCCGTGGCGTAAGAGAGGCTCAGCCACTTGCCGTCCTTGCTGATGCCGCCGTAGGGCCCGTAGGTGGTGGCGAGCTTCTCGTTCTCGGCCTTGGTGAACTGCCGCATCACGAGCTGGTCGCTGATGAGGTAGGGGGCCGAGGGGTCCAGGCGTGCAAGGCGGACCTGGCCGGCGTAGGGGTTGCGCACGTCGGCGAGGTTGCGGTACACGAAGCCGGACGAATCAGGCAGCCAGCTGCAGCCGGAGACTTTGCCGCTGATCTCGAGCGAGCGGACCTGGCCGGAGTCCACCTCAAGGATGCGGAGCACGGAGTTCTCGGTGCCGGAGCGGTAGGTGCCGAAGGCGAGCAGCTTGCCGTCCTCGCTGGGGGTGTACCAGGAGATGGTCGTCAGGCCCGTGGAGTCGATCTCCTTGGGGTCCAGGAGCAGCTTGGGCGTGCCGTCGATGCCGTCGCGGACGAAGACCGACGCCTGGTTCTGGTCGCCCTCGCGCTTGGAGTAGAAGTAGCGGTTACCGCGCATCACGGGAGCGGAGACGCTGCCGACCTCCATGAGCGGGCGGAGCTTGGCCTCGATGTCCTTGCGCCCGGGGAGGTTGTCCAGGACGCTGCGGGTGTAGGCGTTCTGCTCGTCGGTCCACTTGGCGACCTCATCGTTCATCTTCCCCATGGCGTTGGGGTCGGAGTTGTCGCCCTCGAGCCAGCGGTAGTTGTCGATGATCTCGACGCCGTGGACGGTGTCCTTGACGCCGTCGCGCCGGGTTTCGGGTGGGCCGGCCAGAAGGCTTGAGGCCGCGATCAGAGTTGCTGCGATCCCTACGCGAACGTGCATGCGTGATGCTCCAGATGAATGGAAACCGAGTGGTGGCAGTCTACGGGATGCGAGGGGCGGCCGACACCGTCAAAGGCACGGCCCCGTACTGGGCCTGAGTAATGATGGGCGAGGACACCCGCAGGGTCCGGCTCAGCGGGTCTATCCCTCGCTGTTCCATGACCTTACGCAGGGCGCCCGGGGGGGCGAACTCGACGTCTTCTTCGAAGACCTCGCGCTGCTCGATGGTGCCCCCGAACCGCTCCAGGAGCACACGGCAGACGCCCGCGACCAGGTCCTCGGGGGCGGAGGCGCCGGCGGTGATGAGCACCGTCTCCTGGCCCGTGGGGAACCACGCGAAGTCCACCTCGCTCACATCGTCCACGCGCCTGGCGGGGGTGCCCACGTTGGCCGAAATCTCCGTCAAGCGGACTGAGTTCGAGGAGTTGCGCGATCCGATCACAAGCACCAAGTCGCACTCGGGGGCGATCTGCCGCACCGCGTGCTGGCGGTTGGTGGTGGCGTAGCAGATGTCGCTGCTGGGGGGCTCTTTGATGCCGGGGAAGGCCCGCTTGAGGGCATCGATCACCACCGCGGCGTCATCGGTCGAGAGGGTGGTCTGCGTCAGGTAGACGAGCTTGCCCGGGTCCTTGATCTTGAGGCCGGGGATGTCGGCGGGGGACTCGACCACCTGCGTGGCGTCGGGGGCCTCGCCGAAGGTGCCGGCGACTTCCTGGTGGTCCTTGTGGCCGATGAGCAGGATCTGGTATCCCTGGCGTGCGTACCGCACCGCCTCGGCGTGGACCTTGGTGACCAGCGGGCAGGTGGCGTCGATGGTGAACAGGCCGCGGTCGCGGGCCTGGGCGCGGATGGCGGGCGAGACGCCGTGGGCGGAGAAGACGACGATCTGGCCGTGGGGCACGTCGTTGAGGTCATCGACGAAGCGGACGCCGCGGTCGACGAACCGGCCGACGACGTGCTTGTTGTGGACGATCTCGTGATAGACGTACACCTGCTCGCCGGGGAAAAGGTCGAGGACCTGGTCGACGACGTCGATGGCCATGCGGACGCCGGCGCAGAAGCCGCGGGGGTTGGGGAGGATGAGCTTCATGGAGTCGCGGCGGGGGCGGGTGGTGTTCCTGTCAGATGATACGCGCCGGGGCGGCGTACCCGACCTGAACCCCTACGGGTCCCCCGCGCGCGGGGTTCTCCACCCCCTTTCCACGGTTCAGGTTCCGTGAAGACCTGTCGGTCAGTTGAGGGTGGGGGGCGGGGCAGATAAGCTGGAGGACCCTCTGTGCAAAGAACGGGGGGCGGCCCGCCGATCGGCTTGCCGCTGGTGTTCCCTCGGAGCGTTCATGGGAAGCGTCAAGCCCTGGCAGATCGCGGTGATGGTGCTGGCGGTGATCGCCGTGGGCGTTGCCTCGTACTTCTCGTTCACCGGGGAGGGGGGCCCCCCCGCCCAGGCGACCGAGGTCCACCTTGTGGACATCCGCACGGGGCAGTTGTTCGTGGCGAAGTACCCGGAGCGTCGGCCGGTGAGCTTTCCGGCGGTGAACCCCGAAAGCCAGCAGGCGACGTTGTTCCCAGCGCGTCAGGACGCGGACAAGTGGGTGCTGAACACCCGGTATATGTCCATCATCCGCAAGGACAAGAACTTGAAACCCGACCTGATCGTCAATCAGCAGTCGGGAGAGCTGAAGCTCGAATCGACCAGCCCGACACGGATTAACCCGTTCGGAGCCTGACGGAGCCGTTCCATGCGCCCCCCTCTTGCCCGCCGTGCGTTTACGCTGATTGAGTTGCTGGTGGTGATCGCGATCATCGCGCTGCTGATCAGCATCCTGCTGCCGGCGCTGGGGAAGGCCCGCGAGGCGGGTCGGAACATCGCGTGCGCCTCGACGGTGCGGCAGCTGGCCCTGGCCCAGGCCACGTACATGAACGACTGGAAGGAGTTCTACGCGTGCCGGTATACCTCCGGGGCGGAGGCGGACGCGACGGGCGGGGCGGCGCTGCTTGGGGATACGACGTCCATCACTCCGACGACCAACTTTGACTGGATCAGCCCGACCATGGGCGAGGCGGCCAACCTGCCGATCAACAGGGCGCGGCGGACGATCACGATTTTCAACCAGTGGCGGTGTGCCTCCTCCACGCAGTTCAACCAGACCCTGTTCGGGTCCGCGGCGGATCAGACGGACTTTCAGTCGGCGTTCGCCGAATCGGGGGCCCGCCAGATCAGCTACCTGCAGCCCGCTGGCTTTGCGCTGTGGAGCACGAGTGCGCCGACGTCCGTCCTCAACTACCGCCGGCGCGACGGCACCGACTTCACGCGGCCCACAAGCGGGCACGGGCAGTTCACCAACCCTGTGACGATCCCCGACACATGGACGCCGGTCCTCAGCAAGGTCGGCATCCAGCCATCGAACAAGGCCCTCGTCGCCGATGGCACGCGGTACTGGGACAACGACCACCTCGACTTTGACATCAACCCCGCGGCGGCTCGGTACAGCTCGTTCACGGACACGCCTGCGTACATCGAGTCCACCGCCTATGGCCGCAATAGCCCGGCATCGCCCCAGCAGCAGAACCTCCGCCTCACGTTCCGTCACGCAGGGAACATTAACGTGGGCTTCTTCGACGGCAGCGTCCGCAGCCTGACCAAGGACACGACCTGGCGGCGTGTGGACTACTGGTACCCTTCGGGCAGCATCTTCAACGGGCTGGATGCGCCGCCGGAGTCGCGGCGCAGCGCTTCGAACCCGACCGGACTTGAGGTCAATAAGCCGATCCCGTAACGCCGCCCCGAGGTGCTTCGGGGCCCGTGCGTCCTACCCTCTCCCTCACCTCAAGGGAGAGCCTTATGTCCACCACGCGCGCCCTCGACGCCCTGACGCAGAACGAGTCGGCTTCCATCCAGCGGCTCATCGACTGGCTCAAGATCCCCAGCATCAGCACGGACCCGGCGTACAAGGCCGAGGTGCGGCGGGCAGCGGACTGGGCCGCGGATCAGCTCAAGGAACTCGGGTTTGCGGTCCGGGTGCTGGATACGGGCGAACCGGCGGGCGCTGGTCACCCGATCGTGCTGGCGACGATCGACGCGGCGCCGACGTATAAGGGCGCGCACGTGCTGTTCTACGGCCACTACGACGTGCAGCCCGTGGACCCGCTGGAGCTGTGGGAATCCAAACCCTTCGAGCCTGTTATCAAGCCCGCCACCCCCGGCGGCCCCGGCGAGCGGATCGTCGCCCGCGGGGCGGTGGACGACAAGGGTCAGGTGATGATGTTCATCGAGGCCTGCCGCGCGTGGAAGCAGGCGACCGGCCACGCCACGGGCGGTGCGGCGTACACGGTGCTGCTGGAGGGCGAGGAGGAGTGCGGTTCGGCGAACCTTCAGCCCTTTGTCGCCAAGCATCAGGATGAACTCAAGAAGTGCAACGTGGTGCTGATCTCCGACACGGGGATGATCAGCAAGGACCGCCCCTGCATCACCTACGGCGTCCGCGGCCTGGCGTACACCGAGGTCACCCTGCACGCGGCGAACCAGGACCTGCACTCGGGGCTGTGGGGCGGGCGTTGCCCCAACCCCAACAACGAGCTTGCGAAGGTGCTGGCGCAGCTCTGGGATGACAAGCGGCGCGTGACGATCCCCGGGTTCTACGACGACGTCCGCCCCCTCCGCCAGGAGGAACGAGACGCCTGGAAAAAGCTGGGCGTGACGGCGGCGGAGGCTCTGGCCAAGATCGGCCTGCCCCCCGCGGCGGATATCGGTGAGGAGGGGTACACCTTCCTTGAACGCGAGTGGGCGCGGCCCACGGCGGAGGTCAACGGCATCTGGGGCGGGTACATCGGAAAGGGGGCCAAGACCGTGATCCCCGCGTTCGCGAGCGCGAAGGTCTCGTTCCGCCTGGTCGCCGACCAGGACCCCAAGAAGATCACCCAGCTCTTCTTCAAGTGGCTGGAGCAGCGGACACCCCCGGGCTGCCGGTGGGAGCTGAACGATCACCACGGCGGGTTCGGGGTGACGGTGCCGACGGACTCGCCGGTGCTCAAGGCCGCCGCGAAGGCGATTGAGAAGGCAACGGGCAAGCGTCCGGAGCTGATCAAGAGCGGCGGGTCGATCCCGGTCGCGGGGATGCTCAAGGACATGCTGGGGCTGGACACGATCTTCATGGGCTTCGGCCTGGAGGACGACCGGGTCCATTCGCCCAACGAGAAGTTCGAGCTGGCGTGCTTCCGGATGGGCGCGCGGTCGCACGCGACCTTCATCGGCGAGCTGGTGGGGGGGTGAGGGAGGGGGGCGGCCCTACGCCGCCTTCTTTTCATCGGCTTCGCCGACCTCGATCACTTCCTGGTTTGCCGCGGCGGCGATGCGGTCGAGCCGCTCCTTGCGCAACGAGGCGACTTTGACGCGCATGTCGTGGATATGCGTGACGTCCTTGAGCCCCGCGGCGATGAAGTGCAGCAGGGCGAGCACCGCCAGCCCAGCCACGACCGCCAGCACCAGCCAGACCTGACCCATACTCCCCGCATCGGCCCCTGAAACCGCGTGCTTGAGTGGCTGTAGAATCCCTGCGTGAGAACCCCGTCTGATAAGAGCGACGCCGGCCGGACCAGTTGCTACCGCCGCCCCTTCCTGCACACCCTGCTGGTGGCGTTGGCGGTGCTGCTGGGGGTGGCGCCGTCCGCGGTGGGGCAGAGCCCGGGCACGCCGCTCTCCAGCGGCGAGGTCAAGATCGAGCTGGAGAGCTTCGGCGTCGGGAATGTCGCCCGGTGCGGGGACTGGTGCGGGATCCGGCTTCGGGTTCAGGACACCGGGGCGCGGAGCCGCGAACTGATCGTGCGGATCAACGGGCTGGACTTCGACGGGGATACGCCGCTCTACCAGCGGGAGACGGCGTCCAACCCGGGCCAGTGGCAGAGCGTGTGGATTTACGTGCGGCTGCCGTTCAACTACAACCCTGCCGCGGGGCTCGCGGCGTACGTGTACGAGGCGGTTGAGACCTCGGGGGTGAGGACCGACGAGGCGCCGACCGGCTTCCGCGCGGGGCGGCTGCTGGGGTTCGCGTCGCTGAGCGTGTCGGGCGGGCCGTCGGGCTCGGTGCGGGAGTCGTCCTCGGGCCTCATCGCGATGATCGGGACCAAGCCGCTGGGGCTGCGGGGGTACTCCGCGGCGACGCCGAACGGCCGCTCGAGCCTGCACTCCAACGAGATCATCGACGTGGTGATGGGCATTTCTCCCGCGGCGATGCCCGACCGCTGGGTGGGCCTGCTCCCCTTTGAGGCCGTGGTCTGGGCCCAGGGGAGCCCAGCAGAGCTTCGGGACACGCGGGCCCGTGCGCTGCGGGAGTACGTGCAGCACGGGGGGCACCTGATCATCATCCTGCCCAGCATCGGGCAGACCTGGACCGACCAGCGGTCCAACGAGCTGTTCGACATCATGCCAACGGTGTCGGTGGCGAGGAAGGAAGTGGCCGACTTTGAGCGGTACCGGCCGCTGATCACCCGCCCGGCGGACCCCAGGCTGCCCGCACAGCCGCAGTTCCCCAAGTCGGCGATCGTACACACCTTCCGTCCCAGCCCGGAGGCGAACCCGGGCGAGGCCGTGCGCGTGCTCAACGGGCCGGACGGAGACTGCGTGGTGGTGCGGCGGCTGGTGGGCGCGGGGGCGGTGACGCTGGTGGGCCTGGACCTCAATCAGACGGCGCTGTCTCAGTTTGACCTGATCGACGCGGACATCTTCTGGCACCGGATCCTGGGCAAGCGCGGGGACTTCACGCCGCGCCAGCAGAACACGGGCATCTTCGGCCGCAAGCCCTGGAACGTGGACCAGGATATCGACGACCAGATCGCGGAGAACAACAGCGCGGCGGCGGGCGTGCTGCTGGGGTTCGTGATCTTCGTGCTGTACTGGCTCGTGGCGGCGCCGTTGGGGTTTCTGGTGCTGAAGCGGTACAACCTGACGCAGCACTCCTGGCTGGCGTTCGTCGGTGCGATCGCGCTGTTCACGGGGATCGCGTGGTCGGGGGCGAACCTGTTGCGGCAGTCGGAGATCGAGGCGCGGCACTTTACGGTCCTCGATCACGTGTACGGCCAGCCGGTGCAGCGGGCCAAGACGTGGTCGAGCATCTGGCTCCCCTGGTACGGCACGGCGCTGCTGAGCGTGGCCAAGCAGGACGGCGGGGAGGCGAACCTGGGCTCGACGATCGCGTCGTGGGACCCACCCGCGGCGGCGGACGGCGGGCAGTGGGGTGGCTTCCCGGACCAGCGGGGCTACGTGGTGGACACGCGCGACCCGTCCCAGATGCGGGTGCCCGTGCGGTCCACGGTGAAGCAGGTCGAGGTGACATGGGCGGGCGGGCCGGCGTGGGAGATGCCGCGGCCCGCGCGGGTGGAAGAGGGCGGGACCGGCAAGCTGGAGCTGCTCAACCAGACGGGCGTGCCGCGTCAGAACCAACGCGGGATGATCGAGGGCACACTGCTGCACAACATGCCCGGGACGCTGACAGAGGGGCTGGTGGTGGTGATCCGCGGGCAGCGGCGGATTTCCGCCGGGCCCAGTTCGGCGCCGATCTGTGAGGGCGAGGTCTTCTCGATCGGCATGGACTGGCCCGCGGGCCAGCCGCTGGACCTCGCCGTGGTGACGCGGCCGCGTCCGAACGCGATCGACACGGTCTTCACGGGGTACCTCGGCACCAACTTCCGGCCGACGATGGATGTGGGGACGGACCGGGGCCGCCGCATGAACGCGATGGCGCTGTTCTCGCAGCTCCCGCCCCCGGACGACGACAGCGGGCGGCTGCTCGCGCAGCGCGACACCACGCACGGATGGGACCTTTCATACTGGTTCACGCAGCCGTGCGTCATCGTGATGGGGCAGCTGACGACCGCGCGGAAGGACGTGAGCAACACGCCGGTGCCGATCCTGGTGAACGGGGAGCCGGTCGTGAACAACGGGCGGACGTTCGTCCGCTGGATTTACCCGCTGCCGGACGACCCCCCGGGCTGGCCGCAGATCGACGTGCCCCTGCCGAGCGAAGACACCGACGTTCCGCTTTCCCGCAACTCGCCCTCCGAGCCGGGTTGATACAGGATTTCCCCGCCCATGCCGATGATCGAGACCATCAACTTGACCAAGCGCTACGGGGAGCTCGTGGCGCTGAACAACCTCAACCTGACGATCAACGAGGGCGACTGCTTCGGGTTCATCGGGCCCAACGGGGCGGGGAAGACCACGACGATCAAGATTCTGGCGACGCTGCTGAAGCCCAGCAGCGGGCAGGCCAACGTCGCGGGGCTCACGATCGGCTACCAGAACCGGCAGATCCGGCCGCTGATCGGCTATGTGCCGGACTTCATGGGCGCGTACGAGGACATGGTCGTCACCGAGTACCTGGAGTTCTTCGCCTCGGCGTACAACATCCACGGACAGCAGCGCAAGAAGGTCGTGCATGACGTGCTGGAGCTGACCGACCTGGGGTACAAGGCCACGGCGGAGGTCAACTCGCTCTCGCGAGGTATGCAGCAGCGGCTGGCGGTGGCGCGAGTGCTGCTGCACGACCCCAAGGTGCTGCTGATGGACGAGCCGGCCAGCGGGCTTGACCCGCGGGCCCGCATCGAGATGCGCGAGCTGCTGAAAGAGCTGCGGCGGATGGGCAAAACGATCCTGATCTCCAGCCACATCCTGCCGGAACTGGCGGAGCTGTGCAATGTGGTGGGGATCATCGAGCGGGGACAGCTGCTCTTCAACGGCACGGTGGACGAGATCCTGCGGCGCGCGAAGGTCGGCCACGTGCTGCACGTGGGGGTGACGGACCGGTTCGAGGAAGCGGGCAACCTGCTGACCAAGATCCCGGGCGTCAAAAAGGTGGTGCTCGCCAACGACGACGCCGGCAACGGCAAGCTGGGCAGGGTGCTGCACGTCAACTACGACGACACCGCGGGCCAGTCGGTCACGGACCTGCCCAACATCCTCATCAACAGCGGCTTCCGCCTGACGAAGTTCACCGAGGAGCCGGTGAACCTGGAGACGGCGTTCATGCGGCTGACCAAGGGGCTGGTGCAGTAGGAGCCGGGCCGGCCGGATCACACGGCCACGTGCGAGGCGCCGATGTCCGAGCGCACCTGCATGCCCGCGAAGCGGATGGCGGCGCAGCCGGCGTACGCCCGATCCCGGGCCTCGGCGAGGTTCTTGCCAAGCCCCGTCACGCCCAGCACGCGACCGCCCGCGGTCTGAACCACGCCGTCGGGCCCGCGCCGTGTGCCGGCGTGGTAGACATACACCCCCGGCATGGCGTCCGCCTGCTCGATGCCCTCGATGGGGAGGCCCACCCTGGGCTTGTCGGGGTAGCCCGCGCTGGCCAGCACCACGCAGCACGCCGCGCCGCTGTCCCACTCCACGTCCACGCTGTCGAGCCGGCCCTCGCACGCGGCGATGAGCAGCTCGAGCAGGTCGCTCTTGAGACGCGTCATGAGCGGCTGGCACTCGGGGTCGCCGAACCGGCAGTTGAACTCCAGCACCTTGGGGCCCGCCGGGGTCAGCATCAGGCCCGCGTAGAGCACGCCGGTGTACTCGATCCCCTCGCGCCGGAGGGCGTCCACGGCGGGCACGAGCACCTCACGCTCGATCTTGGCCATCAGCTCTTCATCGAGCGAGTCGGTGGGGCAGTAGGCGCCCATGCCGCCGGTGTTGGGGCCGGTGTCGTGGTCGCCCAGGCGCTTGTGGTCCTGGCACGCCGGGAGCACGAGGATGCTCTTGCCGTCCACGATCGCCAGCACAGAGACCTCGCGGCCTTCCATCCGCTCTTCAATCACGACCTTCAGGCCCGCGTCACCGAACTCGCGCTTGACCATCATGCGGTCGATGGCGTCCAGCGCTTCGCCCAGTGTCCGCGGCAGGACCACGCCCTTGCCCTTGGCCAGGCCCGCGGCCTTGATCACGGGCAGACCGTCGAGCTCGGTCTCGTACGCCCGTTTCACGAGCGGGTCGGTTGAGCGGAGCTGCTCGATGTACCGGATGCGGTCGGAAGGGTCGCGAAAGCCCTCGGCAGCGGAGAGGGCGGCGGAGATCACCGCACGGGCCCGGGCGGCCTCGAGCCCCTCGCCGACGCCTTTGGCCCCGCCCACGCCGGTGACGCGGGTGGTGACCTCGCTGATGCGCTTCACGATGTAAGCCCGCTTCTCATCGGCGTTGCCGAAGTCCTTGGGCTGGCCCAGGAGCTGGCCCAGGAGGTGCTCATCGCGGACGCGGGCCTCGAGCAGGGCGCGGGCATGGGCGGGGTGGGTGAAGGTCTGGGATTCCGCCGTGGGAATGGAGGCGGAGCGCATGATCTGCTTGGCCCACGCCTTGTCGGCTTCGAGGCGGGCGGCCTCCTTGACGGGGCCGAACACGAGGACGCCCGGGGCGCGGAGCTTGTCTGCAAAGCCTTCTGAGAGCGGGTCCTCCGGGCCGATGACGACCAGGCCGATGGCCTTCTTCTCGATGAACTGCTGGAGGCGGTAGATCTCACGGATGTTGACCGGGACGTCCACGGGCTTGGCAAGGCTGGCCAGCCCCGGGTTCTCCGGGTGGGTGGTCCAGAGGTCCCCCAGGCGTGCGGAGCCCGCGAGCTTGACCGCGATGGCGTGCTCGCGACCGCCGCCGCCGATGAGCAGCACATTGACCTTTGACCCGGGCCCGTTCGTCATAGGGCCAAGCATACCCCGCGGGCGTGGGAGCCTCGCTGAACACGGGGTCAATCTGAGGGCCGTGGTGGGGAAAGTGGCGTGATCGTTGACGAGGCGGGCGGCCCTCCCTACAGTCGCCCCACGATTGCGGGGTAGAGCAGCCTGGTAGCTCGTCGGGCTCATAACCCGGAGGTCGCAGGTTCAAATCCTGCCCCCGCTATTGCCGGGCCGGTTGCGAAAGCGACCGGCCCTTTGGTTTTCAGGGAACGCCGCCGAGAGACCTCGGCGGCGTTTTCGCGTTTTGGCCCACGTTCCGAAGGGTTCGCCAGACCGGCCGTCCGCGGGTCGGATCTCTGCCGAGCCGCATGGCCATAACCGGCTCCGGCCCACTCGGGCCTCACGGGCGCGATTTTGGCCCAAAGTCTCTCCGCGTCTCTCGTCGCCGGGTGCCCGGGTTAAATGGGGTTCGTGCTTGCGAAGGCGGAATGGATGCGGTTGCAACCGTGATCCGCTGGCTATCGCGCCACGCGGCGCGCGACTTTTGCATAAAGGCATGCGGTGATGCGGCTGTGATCGTCGCGGCCATTCTCTCCGGCACGGAGCTCACCGTGATCTCAAACACCCGGCCCGAGTCCATGACGCCTGCGGAGCGCGACGCGGAAGTGGCGAGCATCTTCGCCCGCGGCCTTGCGCGGGCCATCCATGCGGAACGTTCGCGTTCCACCCGGGAGGCGAGCGACCTGGCGAAATCTGACGCCGATCGACTTGAACTTCCGCAGCATGCGGACCTCAGTGTCTCCGCACGGCCCCGGGGTTAGGGCTCCGGACCATGCGAAGAGGAACCCCCATGCCCGATGCGATTGAACGACAACTCGGCGAGCTTCAGCGGATGACCACCAGCGACTTGGTGGACCGCTACGAGGAACTCCACGGTCACGCCTGCCGCACGCGCCACCGCGCCTATCTGATCCGCAAGATCGCGTGGCGCATCCAGGCCAACGCGGAGGGCGACCTGAGCGAGCGAGCCAAGCGGCGGGCGGCGGAACTCGCCGACGACGCCGAGATCCGGACGATGGCTCCCCGCTCGTACACCTCCCCGCCGCAGCCCGGCGAGATCCGCACCTGCGTGCGGTCGCTCGACCCGCGCGACCGGCGCGATCCCCGGCTGCCGCCGCCCGGCTCCGCGATCGTCCGCCAGTACAAGGGGCGGACGATCCGGGTGATGGTGCTCGCGGACGGTGAAGGCTTCGAGTTCGACGGCGAGCGGTACGGCACGCTCTCGGTGATCGCCAAGAAGGTGACGGGCCAGCACATCAACGGGTACCGCTTCTTCGGATTGCGGGGTGGGCGATGACCAAGCGAGGCCGAACGCCCAGCGTGCCGCCATCGCGGGAACGGGGCGCGGGAGCGCCCGGGCCGATCCGGTGCGCGATCTACACCCGCAAGAGCAGCGAGGAGGGGCTCGAACTCGAGTTCAACTCCCTCGACGCCCAGCGGGAGGCGGCGGAGGCGTACATCGCCAGCCAGCGGAACGAAGGGTGGATCTGCCTTCCGGACCGCTACGACGACGGCGGGTTCTCCGGCGGCAGCATGGAACGGCCAGCGCTGGAGCAGCTCCTGAAGGACATCGAGGCCGGCAAGGTTGACTGCGTCGTGGTCTACAAGGTGGACCGACTGAGCCGTTCGCTCATGGACTTCGCCCGCATCATGCAGACGTTCGACCGCAAGGGCGTCTCGTTCGTCTCGGTGACGCAGCAGTTCAACACCACGAGCTCGATGAGGCGGCTGACACTTCACATCCTGCTGTCGTTCGCCCAGTTCGAACGGGAGATCATCGGGGAGCGGATCCGAGACAAGATTGCCGCCCAGAAGCGCCGGGGTAAGTGGGCGGGCGGCGTTCCCATCCTGGGCTACGACGTCGACCGGTCCGGTGGCAGTCCCCGCCTGGTCGTCAACCCCCGCGAGGCGGCCAAGGTCCGCGCGATCTTCCAGATCTACCTCGACAAGGGGTCGCTCCAGAGGGCCGTCACTGAACTCCGGCACCGGGAGTGGAAGAACAAGCGCCGGGTGACCAAGAAGGGGGTCAGCGTCGGCGGCCAGCCCTTCAACACGGGCACCCTCCACGTTCTTCTGACCAACCCGCTTCTGACGGGCAAGATCGTCCACCGGGGCAACACCTACGACGGCGAGCACGAAGCGATCGTCGATCCCGCCTTGTTCGAGCGCGTCCGTCAGCAGCTCCTCGAGAACGGTCGGACCGGTGGTATCGAGATGCGCAATAAGTACGGGGCACTCCTGCGAGGGCTCCTGCGCTGCAAGAAGTGCGACTGCGCCATGATCCACACCTTCTACGGCAAGCGGAACAAGCAGTACCGCTACTACCGCTGTCTGGAAGCCATCAAGAACGGGGCGCACACCTGCGAGGCGTCGTCGCTGCCGGGGCTGGAGATCGAGAAGCTTGTGGTCAACGAGATACGCACGCTCGGCAACGACCGAGCGTTGCTGGACCGCATCCTTGCAGAAGCCCAGGTCAACGTTGACGAGGAACTGACGGCGCTGAAGTCGGAGCGGGCGTCGATCCACGCCTCGTTCGGCCGCATGGAGAAGGAGTTGCGGGAACTGGTCGCGGACCGGAGCGGCAGCACCGCTACCACCGCGCGGCTGGCCGCCGCTCACGAACGGGTCAGCGGGGCACGCACCCGCCTTGCCGAAGTCGAAACACGGCTGGGCTTGATCGGAGCAAGCGCCCTCACCCGCGAGGAGGCCCGCAATGCGCTCAACGAGTTCGACGGGGTCTGGGCGCAACTGTCGCCTCGCGAGCAGGGCCGGGTGCTGAAGCTGCTCTTCTCGAAGATCGAGTACGACGCCGAGAACGCCACCGTCGCCGTGACGTTCCGGGCGACCGGGATTGCCGCCCTGTGCGCCCGCCGATTGGAGGAAGCCGCGTGACCACCGTCGTGAGAACCATCCACATCACCCGAAAGGCCCGCCGCAAACGCGTCGTTCTTGGCCCCGAGGCCCCGAAGGCCGAACTGTTGGCGGAGCTGGGCCTCAACCTGGGCACGGACCTCCCCCGCCGCGGTGCGGAATAGCTGCTGGTAGGCCGCGTCCAGGGAACGGAAGTGGGAGGCGTAGGTCGAGACGGAGGGGGCCGCCTCGTCGGCGCTGACCAGCGTGGGGCGAAGGAAGCCGTGCTCGCGATGGAGCCGTTCCAGGTGCCGGAGCATGGTCTCAGGGGAGTAGCGCAGCGCTGCCTCAGCGAGGACCGACTGGGCGCGTTCGAACACGGCTTGGTCCACCAGCGGATCGATGGCGCCCGCCGTCCTGATCCATTGGTCGACCGGATTCCTCCGCGTCGGCGTCTGTAGCTTGCTGGTGGTCTTGTTGTAGACCAGCGTGCCGGCGTACATGATGTTCGTCAGGATTCGGCGGACCTTGCCGACGTTCCAGAGTCCGCCCATGGCTGATCGGGAGCCATCGGCGTTGAGCCGAGCCGCGATCTGGTTCATCGTGTGGCCCGCGTCGATGTACTCGTCGAAGATCCGCCGAACGGTGGCGACCTGCGCCTCGGGCCCCAGCGTCAGCGTCACGCGCTGGTTCTGGATGCTCTTCTTCTGGCCGGGGGCTAAGACGTGCAGGCGATGACGCGACTCGTCGAGGAGTAGACGGTCAAAGCCATACGGAGCCTTGCCGCCGGCCCAGTAGCCCTGTTGGGCGATCCTCACGCACCCGTGAAACACCTTGGTGCTGAGTTCTTTGCTGTACTGGGCTGCTCTGAATCGTTCGAACTGCACATAGACGGGAAAGAGCGGGTCGTCGGGGCGCGGCATCCCGAGGGTTGTGTAGATGACCTGCTTGCCGTGCTTCTTGCACTCGGCGCTGTAGGTCGCCGATAGGTCGAGGTCCTGGAAGCGCCCCCAGCGGCTCACGTCCAGGCACAGCACAAAGTCGAAGTCCTTGCGCTGCGTGACCCAGCTCTGCATCATCTCGTTGAAGCCGTGGCGCCCTTCGGCTGTCAGGCCGGACTTCCCGCGATCTGCGAACTCGTGGATGATGTCGACGCCGTTGTCAGCGGCCCACTTCTGAACGAGTTCCTGCTGGATCGCGACAGAATTCTCCTGCCGGTCCCGCGCCGAATGGCGGTAATACGCCACCCCCCGAAATCGCGGCGCGACCGGTGTCACGGCAGCCTCGGATGTGGCCCACCAAGGGGCCGGACTCGGTGTGCTCATCGCTTCCTCGCCATCGTCGCCTTCGCCAGCCTCACCGTGGGCACGCCCCAGCGACGATGCGGTTTCAACGTTCGCGGGAAGTATGAACTGGGCCTGTGACTTTCAGTGCGCCGATGCTGTGACTTCCGTGTGACGCGATGAGAAACCCAGGTCGAGCATGTACCGCCCGTGGTGCCCGACGATCGCGTCAGCGAGATCCCGCATCCCGCCGCGGCGGAGCTTGAGCCGTAGCCGGCGAACCCCGGACCGCACCGCGGCTGGGTCGGTGAGGTCGTTGTCCCAGATGTCCGCGATGAGATCCAGGTGCGTCACGTACTGGTTGGCGCTCCGCGCAAGCCGGGCGAGCAGCCAGAACCCCTGCGTGTGGCCCAGGTGCAGCATCTTGCCGTTCCACATGACGGACAGTGTCGATTCATCCATCAGGGGCCTGCCCGTGTGGCGTCGGTCGCGGTGCTGTCCGTTCGGAGTTGCGCCGGCGGTGCCTCCGCGATCGTGCATCGAGTTCACGATGCTCGCGATCTCCGTGGCGCACAGCGCAGCGCCCATGATGATCTCGTTGAGCTGGCGGCACAATGCCTCCAGTCGGCGTTCTTGATCGATGGCCATGATGGTCCCCTTGCGTTGCCCGCAAGGGACCCGACCTCAAAGACCGAACTGGCCCGCGAGATTCAGTCGCAGCACGCTGCGCAGAGGCGGATTCCGCTGGGCGTGAATCGCCGGGCCGATGATGGCTCGATTGTTCGGAGTCGTTTCCAAAGCCGCAGCGTGCGGCGGAGAGTGGATCGGCTTCCGCAGGTGCTTGCGCCCCGCCCGATCGCCCTGATGAGCCGAGGTTCACGGCCGCGGGGTGACGCGCGGTCGTTCACCGGGCTTCCCATTCCAGCGGATACGGCCTCCTCGCCGCAGAAGGCGTATGTTTGGGTGCTTTCCGGGACTCTCCTGTTTCCGATGCCGGAAAATCGCCTATTAGTGGAAAT
>JAEYTB010000191.1 GCA_023434205.1 Planctomycetota bacterium
GCCCACGCGCGGGGAACCGCGCGGGGGGCGATTCGCCGCCGCGCCAGACGGCGGTACGCACCGGCCAACCACAGGAGCAAGCCATGAGCAGCAACCGCGAAACGACGACGACCAAGACCCTTCAGGATGCCCTGGCGTTCGTGTTCGACCTGGCGACCGAGGTCCGCGAGGAGGTCGATGGGGACGACGACGACGGGACTCTGGCCGACTTCGCCCGCGACCTTGCCGACGCCGCCGGGGAGGTCGAGAGCGCCGCGAGCTACGAGGAGGCGGGCATCCTCTCCGGCGGCAACGGGATCGTCGTCCGGATGGCCGACGGCGCGGAGTTCCAGATCAGCATCGTGCAGAGCCGGCTGCCCCGCCCCGCCTAACCCCAGCGCGGGAGCGGGGGGAACCCCGCCGCCCGCGATTCGCCGCCGCAGCGTGCGTCGGCCTCCCGAGTCCCCTGTCAGGAGAACGTCATGAGCGCAACCAAGACCGAGCCCAAGGCCAAGAAGTCCGCGACGCCCAAGGAGCCCAAGGCCCCGAAGGCGGTCAAGGCCCCCAAGGAACCGAAGCAGCCCAAGGCGGCGAAGGCCAGCAAGGAGAAGGCGAGCAAGCCCAAGCCCCCCGCCAAGCCCAAGAAGCTCAGCGGGCTGGACGCGGCGGCCAAGGTGCTGGCCGACATGGGCGTCCCGATGAACGCCAAGCAGATCATGGCCGAGATCTTCACCCGCAAGCTCTGGGAGACCAGCGGGGCGACGCCCGAGTCCACGATCTACGCGGCGATGATCCGGGAGATCGCCGCCAAGGGGAAGGAGAGCCGGTTCGTCAAGACCGAGCGCGGCCTCTTCACGGCCAGGAAGGCGGGCTAACCCATGACCAGCGACCAGATCACCGAGCAGGTCCGCCGCGTGCTTGAGCAGCCCGCCGCCGTCGCGGCCACGGGCGTACGCCCCGCCGGGACCTTCGTGGGGACGATCCTTACGACCGGCCTCGTCGGGTTGCGGCTCCAGGGCAGCGACGGCAAGTCCTACTACCTCGCCGTGCTGGAGGCGGACAGCTTCGAGAGCGCGGACGCCTAGAGCCGCCATCACGCCTTCCCCCCTACCCCGGCACCGGCCGGGGTTTCTCTCTTGCGGGAGCCGCCAGAACCGACGGAAGGGGGCTCGGTGGCGCTTTCGTCGGCATTGGCAGTGACCGGGTTGGCCGTTTCACGCTCGGCGCGGACCTCGTCCCAGGTGCGGCCGTCGCCTTCGAGGGTGGCCTTGCGGCCGGTGGCGTTCTGCCAGCGCTGCACGATCACGTCGCAGTACAGCGGGTCGAGCTCGACCAGGAACGCCTTCCTGCCCATCTGCTCCGCCGCCATCAGCGTGCTGCCCGAGCCTCCGAAGAGGTCCAGCACGTGCTCGCCCTTGCGGGAGGAGTACTGCATGGCGCGGGCGGCCAGCTCCACGGGCTTCTCGGTCAGGTGCACCATCTGCGTGTGGTTGAGCTTCTTGACCTGCCAGAGGTCGGGGATGTTGTTGGGCCCGAGGAACACGTGCGCCGCGCCCTCGCGCCAGCCGTAGTAGGCCCACTCGTGCGCGTTCATGAAGTCCTTGCGGCCCAGCACCGGGTGCTGCTTGTCCCAGATGATCGCCTGGGCGAAGTACAGCCCGGCGGCCTCCAGCGCGGCGGGGTAGTTCTTCAGGTTGCCGTAGCCGCCCCAGATGTAGAAGGCCCGGCCCGGGAGCAGGACGCGGGCGGCGTTGCCGTACCACGCCGCCAGCAGGGCGTCGAACTCCTGCGGCGTCACGGCGTCGTTGGCCAGGGGCCGGTCCTTGGCCCGCAGCTTGGCGGTGGTCCCCTTGGCCTTCGAGGGGTCGCGGGCGAGGTCGAAGGCGTTGAGGTGCATCTTCTGCCCGGAGGGGAAGGACGACAGGCCAGCCGCGATGGCGTTGTTGGAGCGGGGCTCGACGGCGACGTTGTACGGCGGGTCGGTGTTGACCATGTGGATGGGCGCGCCCGCGAGCAGGCGGTCCACGTCGGCGGCCATGGACGAGTCCCCGCAGATCAGTCGGTGGTCGCCCAGCAGCCACAGGTCGCCCGGGCGGGTCGCGGCGCTGTCGGGCGGCGCGGGGATGTCGTCCTGGGTGATCTCGGGCGGGTGGAGCTCCGCGATGAGCTCCTGCAGGTCGTCGCTGTTGAACCCCGAAACCTCGAGCAGCTCCGAAGGCAGCGCCTCCAGCAGCTTGGTGAGCACCTCGTCGTCCCATTCCGCCAGTTCGGCGGTGCGGTTGAGGGCGATTCCAAGGGCCGTCGCCTTCGCGTCGTCCACATCGACCTCCACCACGTCGCACTCTTCGATGCCGGCCCGGCGCATGACCTCCAGGCGGCCGTTCCCGCCGATCACCTTGCCGGTGGACTTCTGGACCACGAGCGGCTCGACCTGCCCGAACGACTTGAGGCTGTCCTCGATGGCGTTCAGGTTCCTCTCGCCGTGGGTCCGCGCGTTCGCGGGGTCGGCGTGGAGTTCCGTGATCTTGACGCGGCGAATCTTGAGCGAGCGTGCGTCCTGCACCATGTGCGTACTCCGTGCGCGAGTGATTACCCCTATGTTCTACGCACGAAATTGACGCGCGTTGCGAGCCGCGCACAGTCGTTGCGCGCGGTTGTCATCATGAGTCGCGAGCACGCGCAACGATGCGCGATCATGCACGCTCACAATTTCATCAAGAGAATGGAGGCTCCAGGAGTTTTGCGCGTTGTGCGCGTTCTGCGCAGGGAGTGCTCACTGAACAGCTCGCATCCGGTCGATGGCCGCGTCGAGGTCCTTCCGCGCGTACCGCACCGAGGTACCGAACTTCAGGCGTGGGATCGGGCCGCGCGGAACCGAGTGGTTGAACAACGTGCCCGGCGAGACGGCCAGGTACGCGGCCGCTTCCAGGACGGTGAGCAGCGCCGGCCTCTCTTCCTTCGGCTCGGGCGCTGACAGGGCTCGTTGGACAAGAGGGGCAGGCGGTGGCAGTGGTGGGGGCGGTGGTGGCGGCTGCGGTGCGGGTACGGGCGCTCGGGTCCGCGCTCCCGCTTCTATGGCCATAAAGAACTCCAGCAGCGCCTCGCCAAGCCTCCGGGCTGCATCCGACTCTCGCCTTGTTGGAACCACGGTTTCCTCCTGATCACACCCAGCCCACCGTCATCTTGGCCCGTCGCGGCACTACTGGGCAATGTCAGGCATGCGTTTGGGGATTTTGGCACGATTTAGGCACAGACGATGGAGAGCAGCGCCGTAAGTCTTTGAAAGACCAAGCGCTAACGCACCCAACCCCCGTAGGTTCAAATCCTAGATCCCCAGTTTTCCCCGCTTGTCCGGCCGCCCCACCGGGCACGTGCCGGGACGCGCAAGCCCTAGCCCCGTTGCGACGTTTCGGCGAGCCCGCGAGCGGGGGGACGTTCCTTGACAGTTTCCGGCAACCGCCCCAACTCGAATCAGGGTGCGGGCGTGGGCTCGGGCGGCTTGGGCGCGTTGGTGTCCGCGATGATGCGCTGCACCAGCCGGTGGACGGACTGGGTGGTCTTGGCTGCTTTCAGCCTGGCTTCCACGTCGGCGAGCGCGGCCTGCTTGTCCTTGTCTTGCGGAGCCTTGAGCACATCGGCGCAGCGCTTGAGCGCTTCCACGGCGAGGTGCAGCGGGTCGTCGGGCGCGAGCTTGGGCAGCCAGAGCTGCTCGATTTCGGCGAGGTACTGGGGGGGTTTGTCGTGGCGCCCGTTGCTGAGCATGAGGTGCGCGAGGACGTAGCGGGTCATGTGCGCGTCGATGTGATCCGAACGGCCAAAGTTGGTCATGCGGCGGTATTCACGCTCGAGCAGGCGGATGCTTTCCGCCGTCATCATGAGCTTTCCCTCGGGGCCGAAGACGCGCCACTCGCCGAACCGCTCGAGCCACACGAGCATCGGAAGCAGACGGTCGAACCGGTCCGCCGCGGGAGCCGAGCCCATGTTGGTGGCGTTGGCGATCTGGAGGAGCTGCATGATCTCCTCGCGGGTTCGGACCTTGTCTTCTTCCCAGAGCCTGGTCGCTTCCGCCTGGGCCTCCACCTGACGCCGGGCCTCCGCGAGGCGCGAGTGGATCGCCAGCCAGGTGAATGAGGCGCACACGACCAGGCCCACAAGCACGCCCGCGGCGGTGAAGGGGCGGCGGTAGGCCCACATCGAGGTGCGGCGGAGCGGGCCGGTCCGCAGCCACGCGATGGGCTCGTGGCGCAGGAACCGCTCGAGGTCGTCGGCGAGTTCGCCGGCGGAGTGGTGCCGGCGGGCCTTGTCGTGCGAGAGCGCGCGGTTGACGATGTGGCCCAGGTCGCCGCTCAACCGCTTGCGGGGGAGCGTGCCGCGGGATGCGTGGGCGGCCTCGATCTGCTCGTGGGTGGCGCCGTTGGGGAGTTCGCCGGTGAGCAGGAAGTAGAGCAGTCCGCCAAGGGCGTAGATATCGGCGGGTGGGGCGAGCGCATCTTCCTCGCGCGCGAACTGCTCGGGGGCCATGAACGCGGCGTTGCCGCGGGACTCCTGGGACTGGTTGAGCACGGAGAAAGCCAGGTCGAAGTCGCCGATCTTGGGCTCGCCGTCGCGTGTGAGGAGGATGTTGTCGGGCTTGAGGTCGCAGTGAACGACACCGGCGGCGTGACCGGCCTGGACGGCGCGGGCGAGCTTGGCGACGAGCCGGGCGGCTCTCTCCGCGGGCCACGGGGGGGTCTGCTGACCCAGGTCGCCGCCGTCCACGTACTCGGTGACCAGGAACGCGCACCCGCTGGCCTCGTCCACGCCCTTGTCAAGGATGCGCAGGACGTTGGGGTGGACGATCCGGCGGGCGGCGAGGGCTTCGCGGTCGCTGCCGCCGGTGCGCATGATCTTCACCGCGACATCGGCGCCGAAGCCCTCGCTGGACATGCTGCGGTCGTGGGCGCGGTAGACCAGGGAGCGGCGGCCGGCGCCGGAGAGTTCGATGAGCCGGTAGCGGCCGGCGGGGCCGAAGTCTGACGGGCACGCCCAAGGCATGAGCGCCGAGGCCATGGCCTCGTCCACGAGCACGCTGGCAAGCACATTCTCATCCATCGAGTGATCCCTCCGAGAACTTCGCCTGGAGCAGGTTGCGGATGGTGCGCCAGCGCTGGCGTGAGGCGTCCTCGGAGATGTTGAGAAGCGTTGCGATGGCGCGGTGGGTGGCCCCGCGGAGGTGAAGGGAGAGGACCTGGCGGTCGGTCTCGCTCGAGAGGCCGGCCATCATGCGGTACAGCAGGAAGCTGGCCTCGTCGTCGGTGGAGTAACGGGAGAGCCGATCGAGCAAGGCCTGGGCGTAAGCGCCCTCCTCGCTGAGCAGGGCGCGGGCGCGCTCGATCAGGCGGGTGCGGTTGAGGGCGTTGTTGCGGGTGATGGCGTCGATCAGGGCCCAGAGCTCGGCGACCGAGCGGGGGCGGAGCGTGCCGGCCTCGACCATGGTGTCCACGCGCCGCAGGACGGAGGAGAACACGTCCTCGCTGTCAAACACCGTGCGGGCGTTGGCGGAGAGCTTGCGCCTTGCGATCGCCCGGATGCGGTCCTGGTGATCGATCAGGAACTTCGCAATGGCGGCGCGGTCCAGGAGGGGCAGGTCCTCCAGGCCTTCGCGCGCGAGTTCCTGCTGCACTTGAGGGGTCATGTTTCGAGGATCTCTGAAAATCTTCTCACGGAGGGGGGGTCGGCGGGGTACATGCTACAGGAGGCCGGGTCTCGTGGGGAGCACCGTCCGCCGACATCGAGCGCGGAATATGTGGGAGAACTGGTTCGATAACTTCATGTGCAAACTGTTCCAGAAACTCGGCGGTGTTTGTCCGGAATTGCCGGCCAAGGCGGATGACAAAGCTCGGGCGGTCGAGGGCGCGTACCGCGAGGGGGGACCGCCCGAGCTTCCGGACCCAGAGTCGAAAGCAGAGTTTCTCACGTGGCTTACGGAGCTTGAGGACGGGCTGGCCAATCCGGCCAACTCCCTGTCGCCCGAGTGCACCGAGTTGCTGGAAGTCATGATCACGGACCTCCGGGCGGAGATTGACACATGATTTCTACGCCTGAACAGGCGGCCGCGGCCGTTGCGTGCCCACCCCCGGATGAGCTCGCACTGGGAATTACGTCCCGGACGCAGCGGGTGTGCAGGGGCCTCCGGCCTACGCAGGTGGCCGTGCTGACGGGGATTCCACGCGAGTCGGTGCGTCGGTATCTGGCGGGCACGCACGCGCCGACCGGGGCCTTTCTCGCCGCGTTGTGCCAGGGGCTGGGTGTGAGCCCGGCGTGGCTGCTGCTGGGGGAGGGAGAGCCCTTTGTCCGCCCGCCGGTGCCGCTGCCGTTCGCCACCAAAGACGCGCTGCGCGCGGCGGTCGCCCAGCTCGCGCTCCGCGTGGAGCACCTGCCCTAGACGGGTGGTTCAGCAGGGCCCGCCGGCCAGCACGCGGAA
>JAEYTB010000250.1 GCA_023434205.1 Planctomycetota bacterium
TCGATGCGGAACACGCTCTGGAGCTTGGCGCTGCTCTGGTACGCCGACACATCCGCGGCGATCTGCTCCTCCAGCACCAGCCGCTTGTACAGCCGGCTCGACTTGCCCTGGCTCAGCACCGCGCCGACAAGGTCCATCTCGGCGTCACCCTCCTGGAACGCCGCGGGGCTGTGGTAGGCGAACGCGACCTTGGGGAGCTGCACCTGGTCGAGCGTAGTGGCGGTGACGACACGCCCGAGCTTGACGGGCGGGTAGGTCTTGTGGACGGGGTCCAGGCCGCGCTTGATGGTGCCGAAGAGGTCGGCGATGATCGGCTTGACGACCGCGGGGTCGAAGTCGCCGGCGACCACGAGCGACGCGTTGTTGGGGACGTAGAACGTGGCGAAGAAGTCCTTGACGTCGTTGACGGTCGCGGCCTCAAGGTCGGCGTGGGAGCCGATGACCTCGTTGTGGTACGGGTGGTCGCCGGGGAACATGATCTCGGTGATGAGCAGCTCGGCCTTCTGGTAGGGCGCGTTCTCGATGACCTGGCGGCGCTCGTTGCGGACCACGTCGCGCTGCTTGTCGAGCTTCTCCTGGTTCATGGTCCGCCCCAAGTCCTCGAGGCGGTCCGCGTCGAGCCACAGCAGGGTGGGCAGCAGGGTCGAGGGGCCGTTGGAGAAGTAGTTGGTCCGGTCGAAGCTGGTGGAGGCGTTGTTGTTGCCGCCGGCGTTCTCCATCAGCACATCGAACTGGTTCCCGGGCACGCGCTCGGTCCCCATGAACATCAGATGCTCGAACAGGTGGGCGAAGCCCGAGCGGCCCTTGGCCTCCTCCTTGGCGCCCACCCGGTACCACGTGTTGATAGTGACCACGGGCAGGGTTCGGTCCTGGTGCAGGATCACCGTCATGCCGTTGTCGAGCTGGTACTTCTCGAACTCGACGACCTGGGCGAGGAGCGTGGAAGGGAGCACGAGGGCGAGCAGGGTCACCAGGAGCCGTGGCAGCTTCATGTCGGTAAGTCCTTTGAGTGCGGGATCGTGGGCGCGGGGCCGGGTGTCGGCGGAGAGCATATCCCCCGCCCGCGGGGGGCCGCGAGGCGAGGGACGGTGCCGGGGTGGGACTGTCCACCTACCATGTGGACAGTCCTCACACCGGGCGGGCGGCGCGGGCCATGGGATGGCCGCGGGCAGCTCGCCCAGGGATAGATGCATGAAACTCTCACTCCTGTCCGCCCTGGCCCTGGTCGTGTCGAGCAGCGTCGCGGTCGCGCAGAACGCGCAGCCCAAGGCCCCCGCCGCCCCGACGCCCCCCGCGGCGACCAAGCCCGCGGAGCAGGCCAAGCTCCAGTACGTGGAGATGAAGACCAGCGCCGGGAGCATCATCCTCGAGCTGAACCACGAGAAGGCCCCGATCACAGTCGAGAACTTCATGCGGTACGTGGACAAGGGCCACTACAACGGAACAATTTTCCACCGCGTGATCCAGGACTTCGTGATCCAGGGCGGCGGGCTGGATGTGAACAAGCAGGAGAAGGCGACCGACGCCCCGATCATCAACGAGCACAAGAACGGGCTGAAGAACAAGCGCGGCACGATCTCCATGGCCCGCAAGCCCGACCCCAACTCCGCCACCAGCCAGTTCTTCATCAACGTAGAGGACAACGACGGCACCAAGAAGTACGACCTGGACCGCCCGCCGGGCTACGCGGTGTTCGGCCGCGTGATCCACGGCATGGACGTCGTCGACGCGATCCGCAACGCCCCGGGGCTCAACAGCGTGCCCGAGAAGCCGGTGGTCGTCGAGAAGGCCACCCGCCTGAGCGCGGACGAGGCCAAGAAGTACCTCGACGGCGGCGAGAAGCCCGCCGAGCCCGAGAAGAAGTGACAGGCGGCGAACACCGCAGCATGAAAGGGGCCGGTTGCGGCCCCTTTTTCATTCCCGGGCCCTAGGCTTGGGGCCCTACGAAAGGAACGACCACATGGCGAATGTGAAGCTGACGACGAGCATGGGCGAGATCATGATCGAACTGGATGAGGAGAGGGCGCCGGTCTCGACGGCGAACTTCTTGTCCTATGTGGACAGCGGGCACTACGACCACACGATCTTCCACCGCGTGATCTCCAACTTCATGATCCAGGGCGGGGGCTTCACGGCGGACATGAAGCAGAAGAAGACAGGCGAGGGGATCGTCAACGAGTGGAGCAACGGGCTGAAGAACAAGCGCGGGACGATCGCGATGGCTCGGACGAGCGACCCCAACTCGGCGACGGCGCAGTTCTTCATCAACGTGAAGGACAACGACTTCCTGAGCGAGGCGCGGGACGGGGTGGCGGGGTACGCCGTGTTCGGGAAGGTGACGCAGGGGATGGACGTGGTGGACAAGATCCGCGAGGTGCCCACGGGCGTGAAGGGCGGGATGGGCGATGTGCCCAAGAGCCCGGTGACGATCGTGAAGGCGGAGCGGGCCTGAAGAAAGTTTTGATCGGCGTGTCGATTCCGGCGGGGGGTGTTCGACGCCCTGGTGGAGGGCTGTTGACTGCCGCGGGTGCGGCGGGGCGGCCCGGTTGGAAGCCCTGAAAGGAGCGGACGATGCGCGTGATGGTGATTGTGAAGGCGAGCAAGGACTCCGAGGCCGGCGTGATGCCCAGCAAGAAGATGTTCGCGGAGATGGGCGCGTTCAACGAGGAGCTCATCAAGGCCGGGGTCATGCTGGATGGGGCGGGGCTGAAGGCCAGCAGCCACGGGAAGCGGGTCAGGTTCAGCGGGAAGCAGCGGGCGGTGATCGATGGGCCGTTCGCGGAGACCAAGGAGCTGATCGCGGGGTACTGGCTGTGGCAGGTGCGGTCGATGGAGGAGGCGGTGGAGTGGCTGAAGCGCTGCCCCAACCCGCACCCGGGCGAGTGCGAGGTGGAGATCCGGCCGCTCTTCGAGGAGGCGGACTTCGCGGACCTTGCTTGAGAGCGGGCGCCTGAGCGGGCGATCCCGACACTAGACTCGCGTCGTGAGTGACGCGGCGGGCCATCGTGCGGTCGAGGCTGTGTGGCGCATGGAGGCCGCGCGGGTGATCGCGGCGGTGGCCCGTGTGCTGCGCGGGGATGTCGGCCGCGCGGAGGAGCTGGCGCAGGATGCGCTGGTGGCGGCGCTGGAGCAGTGGCCAATGGATGGGATTCCGGAAAACCCGGGTGCGTGGCTGACCACGGCGGCGAAGCGGCGCGCGGTGGATGAGGTGCGGCGTGCGCGGGTGGAGCGGCGGGCGCGCGGGGAGATCGGCGCCGCCGAGGGCGTGGAAGATGCGCGGGAGCGTGTGGACGAGGCGCTGGATGGCGGCGTGGGGGACGATGTGCTGCGGCTGGTGTTCACAGCGTGCCACCCGGCGCTGGCGCCCGAGTCGCGGGCGGCGCTGGCGCTGCGGCTCTTGTGCGGGCTGACAACGGATGAGATCGCGCGGGCGTTCCTCGCGCCCGAGCCGACGATCGCGCAGCGGATCGTGCGGGCGAAGCGGACACTGGCGGAGGAGCAGGTCGCGTTCGAGGTGCCGGTGGGTGCGGAGCTGCGGGAGCGGCTGGCGTCGGTGCTGGAGGTGGTATACCTGCTGTTCAACGAGGGGTACGCCGCGACTTCAGGCCCGGAGTGGATGCGGCCGGACCTGTGCGGGGAGGCGCTGCGGCTGGGGCGGGTGTTGCAGGGGCTCATGCCGGGTGTAGGGGAGGTGCACGGGCTAGCGGCGCTGATGGAGCTGACGGCCTCGCGTGCGGGGGCGCGGGTGGATGCGGGGGGCGCGCCGGTGCTGCTGCTGGAGCAGGACCGGTCGAAGTGGGACCGGGTGCTGATCCGGCGGGGGCTGGCGGCGCTTGAGAAGGCGCGGGCGTGCGGGGAGGCGGGGCCGTACGCGCTGCAGGCGGCGATCGCGGCGTGCCATGCGCGGGCGCGGCGGGCGGAAGAGACGGAGTGGGGCGAGATCGCGCGGCTGTACGGGGAGCTGCTGCGCATGTCAGGGTCGCCGGTGGTGGCGTTGAACCGGGCGGTCGCCGTGGGAATGGCGGAGGGGCCCGCGGCGGGGCTGGCGCTGCTGGATGGGCTGCGCGGGGAGGCGGCGCTGCGCGGGTATCACCTGCTGCCGGCGGCGCGGGGGGAAATGCTGGAGCGGCTGGGGCGGGCGGAGGAGGCGCGGGCGGAGTTCGAGCG
>JAEYTB010000284.1 GCA_023434205.1 Planctomycetota bacterium
AGTAGACGAGGTAGGCGGGCGGGCCGCCGTTGGCTGTGCCGCGGGACTTTTCGAAGGGGTGTCGGCGGGTCTGGCCGGTTTCGCCGCCCATCTGCGGGGGCGAGCCGTCGAGCGAGCCGCTGAAGACGAGGATGGGAATCTTGATCGCGCTCCAGGAGTCGTCGGCGAGCGAACGCGAGGCGGTGCCCTGACCGGAGATGATCACGGCGGCTTTGAAGCGGGGCTCGGGCGCGCTGGTCATGCGGATGGCCTGGCCGCGGCCGACCTGGCCGAGCGCACCGCCGCGTACTTTGACGCCGGCGAGGATCTGGGTGGCGAAGGCGCCGGCGGAGTGGCCGGCGATGGCGAGCTGGTCGTTGTTGATGGGCACGCCGGGGGCGATCTCGGCGATGCGGTCGAGGATGAGGGAGCAGTCCCTGGCGCGGTCGGCGAGCTTGACGCTGGCGAGGAGGTTGCGTCGGCCGTCGGGGGTGGCGAGTTCGCGGGCGTCGGAGGGCTTTTCCTTGAGGGAGTAGGAGTCGCTGTGGGTGGGGGCGATGCAGATGTAGCCGTGGGAGGCGAGGAGGTCTTGCAATCCGGGGAAGGCGTTGCGGGAACCGCCGGCGCCGTGGCTGAAGACGAGGAGGGGCCAGCCCTGCTCGGGGGCTTTGTCGCTGTCTTTCAGCTTGGGGGTGCGGATGCGGAGGTGGAGGTCTTTGGAGCGGGCCTCATCGCGGATGGTGAGGTCGGACTGGGTGACTGCGAAGGGGCCGTGGGTGACTTTGAAGATGTCGCTGCGGGCTGAAAGCCCGCCCCCCCGGGACTGGTCGGGCTGGGCGAGGGTGGTGGGTGGCAGGACGAGAAGGATGAAGAGAGCGAGTGCGCGCATGGAGCCCCCTTGGTTGAGCGGATGAACGATGGATGGACGGGGCTATTGCTCAGGCGGCGAGCGGGGCGGCATCCGTTGCGGAGATGGGCTCCTCACCGATGCTGGCGAGGATCGCGTTGACGCCGCGGACGGAGAAGCGAGAGGGGGCGGTGATTTCGACGCCGATGGCTCTTCCATCCGCGGCGAAGTCCACGACGTAGCCGTCCTCCCTCGGCTCGGACCGTGCGGCGCTGTCGCCGGGGCGGCGGTTGAGGGAGAGGTAGGCGGCTTGGGGCTTGCCGTGCCTGAACGTGACTTCGAGATAGCGTTGCTGGCGGTTCATGCTCATCAGGCCTCCAAAGAATATGCCGTGATCACGACGACCAGGTTCTCGTCAGCAAGGGGCTCCAGGATCACTTCCCATTCCCGCAGTGCATGGCGGGTATGTACGATCCATCGGCCCGGTTCGTGGTTCTGAGTGTATCCGGTCGCGTTTTCCAGCATCAGTCGAAGGTCCACTTCGGTGAAGCCCCGGTCCACCATCCGCTTGAGCAGGTGGGCTGATAACTCAAGCTCCCATGTCCACCATTCCGGCCATTGCGGCATGGCTGGCAGTCTACCGGCCGAGCCAGGGGAGGGGTTGGGGGTTGAACCGCGGTCGCGTGGTACACTTTGCTTGAGGCCACGATGAAACAGACCGCCGCCAACCCCAGTGCTGCGAAGGATGCGTGTCACGCGCCGCCAACCGTCTGCGAGAAGCTGCGGCCCATCCTCGCGTACCTGAACGGGTTGACGGGTCGCGCGGACCTGAAGGTGCTGGAGAAGCTGCTGGGGGAGCTGAGCATTTCGCTGGAGGACATCCGGTCGAACTGCGTGTTCGGCGAGCGGGGGTACAAGCGGAACACGATCGCGCGGTCGGAGTGGTTTGAGCTGCTGGCGCTGTGCTGGCACTCGGGGGATCGGACGCCGATCCATGACCACCAGGGGGTGAGCTGCGCGTTCAAGGTGGTGCATGGGACGGGGACGGAGGTGCGGTTCCGCCCCACGCCGAGCGGGCTGATCTGCCCCGCGGCGACGATCGAGATGCGGCCGGGGTACATCTGCTCCGCGGATGATGCGGATATCCATGAGGTGGCGAACTTCCAGGCACCCGGGCAGGACCTGGTGACGCTGCACATCTACTCGCCGCCCATCCGGAAGATGAACGTGTACGAGTTCGCGAGCCCGGTGCCGGTGGAGTGCGCGGAGAGCTATAAGGACACGCTGGGAAGAGAGGCGGGAGACGCACGGCCCGCGGCGGGCCGTATCGCTCCCTGACGGTCGCGGTTCCTACGTGACGTGGTTCCCAATGTACGACCCGCCCCTTGCCTACTTCATCACCTTTCGTACGTTCGGCACATGGCTGCATGGGGATGTTCGTGGTTCCGTGGATCGATACCACAACGAGTTTGGGACGCCCGTGCTGAAGGCGGACCCGGATCTGGAAGCTGAAGCGGAAGCGAAGATGTGCCGTGAGGCGGTGGTGCTCACGCCGGCTCAACGGGTCATTATCGACCGCACGATCCGAGAGGTTTGCACTCACAAGGAATGGTATCTGCGTGCGCTCAACGTGCGGACCAACCACGTTCACGCGATCGTGTCCAGCACTCGTCCACCCGAGTTCATCATGAATGCCCTGAAGTCATGGGGCACACGGCGTCTCGTCGAGGCCGGTGAGTGGGCGCGGGGTGACCGTCTATGGTCGCGGCATGGGAGTACCCGCTACCTCTTCAAAGAAGAGGATGTCAATCATGAGATCAAGTACGTGATGGAGGGGCAATAGGAACCCCGACCGTCAGGGAGGGATACAGCCGCGCTTCGCGGCTGTGGGTGGTCGCGGAATGCGCACGGCCCGCGGCGGGCCGTATCGCTCCCTAACGGTTGCGGTTCCTATCGCGGAGGGATTCAGCCGCGCTTCGCGGCTGTGGGTGGGCGCTGAATGCGCTGTGTGGTTGTGGTGGCCGTTCGCACGGCCCGCGGCGGGCCGTATCGCTCCCTAACGGTCGCGGTTCCTATCGCGGATGCTTGCGGCGATGGCGTCGAGTTCGTCGACGCGGCCTTCGGTCACGGCTTTCATGATTTCGGGGTGGGTGCGGGGGACGCCGAGGCGGGCCTCGATTTCGTCGGCTTCGCGGTCGAGTTCCTCATCGTCGAGGAGGTCGCCCATGCAGTCGTTGATGATGTCCTTGAGGTCGTCGTCGGCCTGGGCGGAGAGGTCGGCAAGCTCGGGTAAGTCGGATAGGGCTGATGGGTCGGATAGGTCTGATGCGGAGGGGGCGGGGGTCGGCCCGGGCGTGGAAGCTGCGGGTGCGGAGGGCGCGGGTGCCGGCGCGGTGGGGATTGCGGTGGGTTGAGCGTTGGGCTTGGTGGGGCGCGGGGTGGGGTTGGTGGGCTTGGTCGGGGCGGCGGCGCGCTTCTGGGCTTTGGCGGCGGTCAGGATGGAGGTCGCGGCGCGGCGGCGGTCGGAGGGGTCGATCTTGGCCTTGCAGAGGGCATCGAGGGTCTCGATGGCGGTGATGCGGGCGCGGGCGAGGCGTTCGTTGACGGCTTCCTCCAAGGCTTCCTCATAAGCGCGGCGGAGGGCGGTGATGTGGGGGAGGTTGAGCCAGTAGATGGCGTCGACGATGGAGAAGGTGGGGTCGCCCGCGGC
>JAEYTB010000297.1 GCA_023434205.1 Planctomycetota bacterium
GGCGGGCGGTGCAAGGACGCAGACGTGACGCGTGAACTCAAGCTGGCCTTGATCGTCGGGTTCGCCCTGGTGCTCGTGGTGACGGTGCTGATCAGCGACCACCTGTCGCACGCGCGGCAGACGCGGATCGCGGACCTGCCGCAGGACCCCGTGAAGATGGCCGAGCCGGCGCCGATCGCGCTGGAGGCGGGTGCGGACATGCTGCCGGAGGTGCGGGTCAGCGAGCCGCTGGCGGTGGCGCCGGCGCCGCTGATCGGGTCCTCGCCCATGAGCGACCTTGAGCCGCTGGTGATCACGCAGGGCGGGAGCGGGGGTTCAAGCACTTCCGCGCTGACCGGCGCGACGCAGCCGGTGGTGAATGTCCCGATGAACCCGCCGGTGACGACGCAGCCGCCGGTCATCGCGCGGGCCAGCGATCCGATCATCGACGCCGTGCGCACGCAGGGCGGGCGCGTCGAGGGCGACACGATCTACCTGCCGGGCGTGCAGGTGCGGGAGGTCGCGGCGAACGGCGTGCAGCCGTCGGAGGTCCAGGCCCGTCCGTTGAGCGTTGCTCCCGCGCCGCCGCCCAACGTGGCCCCGGCGGCGCCCGACCGCATCCACACCGTGGTGAGCGGCGACAGCGTGTTCAAGCTGAGCGCGAAGTACTACGGCGACGGCAAGGTCTGGCGGAAGGTAGCCCGGTACAACGGCCTGCCCGAGGAGCCGGCCCCGGCCCTCAAGATCGGCCAGCAGATCAAGTTCCCGGCGGCGGAGGTGCTGCTGGGGCGGGCCCCGACGCCCGCGGAGGTCCGGGCCGTGGCCGCGGTCCCCGCGCCGCGCACGCAGGCCGGCGCGGCCCAGAAGACCCGCCCCTACGTCGTGAAGAAGGGCGACACGCTGGCGGAGATCGCGCAGAAGGAACTGGGCACCGTGCGGCGGACGAAGGAAATCCTCGAGCTGAACAAGGGTGTGATCAAGTCGGCCGACCGCATCCCGCTGGGCGCGACGATCCAACTTCCCGGCTGAGAACCGAAAGGGGCGGACGTGTTCGCGAAGCTCGTCGTGGTTGTGGTCGCGTTGGGTGCGTGCGGGTGTACGCTCCTGGCCCTGCGCCAATCGCGGCTCCAGGTCGCCAGCGAGATCGCCCAGACGCAGATCCGGATCAACCTGGAAGATGAGCGGCTGTGGGTGCTGCGGGCCCGCATCGCCGAGCGTGTCACGCCCGAGCAGGTGGAGCAGATGGCCGCGGGCGTCGGCCCGCTGCGTCCGCTGGTGCCGCCGGTGCTCAATGAAACGGCGAAGCAGGACCTGGCGCGCACGCGTCAGCCCCAGCCCGCGGTCCCCGCCCCCCGCCCACGGTCCCAGTCCAACAGCCCGCGCGTGGCGCGTGGAGAACCCCGTCGATGAACCCCTTCGCGATCCGCGAGCACGCGGGCGCTGCCCCACAACCTCAGCGAGCGGCCTCCCGCGCGGCACGGTTCTCGGCGATGGCCTGGTGCGTGGCCGGCGGGGTTTCGCTCGCCATGCTCGCCGTGCTTGGGCGGGTGGCGCAGCTCCAGGTGTCGCCCAGTGACGAGCTGAAGCAGCACTTCGAGCCGCGGGTGACGCACCGCACGGAGCTGGACCTGCGCGGCGACATCCGCGACCGCCGGAACCGGCTGCTCTCGGTGACCCGCTTCGGCAGCCGCGTGGTGGTTGATCCCACGCTGCTGCCCGAGGACATCGACGGCGCGATCACGAAGCTGTCCGAGGCGATGGCGCTGCCGGCCGACGCGGTCGGGGCCCGCATCATCCGGGCGATGGTGGAGAATCAGCAGCGGGCCGCGGCGGTGGCGGCGGTGGAGTCGGCCAGCAAGCCGCCGCGGAAGCCGATCACGAGCCGCTTCATCACGCTCGCCAAAGAGAAGCTCATTCCGATCGCGGGCCTCGAAGAGGACCCGGAACTGGTGGGCCCGCCCGCGACGCCGGCGATGGATGCGGCGGCGCCGACCAGGGGTCCCATCCGCTACCTGGTGGTCAGCGGCCTGCTCAACGACCAGCAGGCGAGGGCCGTGAAGGACCTGAAGATGGCGGGCGTGATGCTCGAGAAGCGTCAGGTCCGCGAGTACCCGGGCGGAACCGAGATTGCCCCGATTGTCGGCAAGGTGAGCTTTGAGCACAAGGGGCTGCTGGGCGCGGAGAAGCTGCTCGACGACCGGCTCGAGGGCCGCGACGGCAATATCAGCTTCGTGCGCGATGCCCGGGGCCAGCCGATCTGGATCGAGCCGGGGCAGATCACGCCCTCGGTCCCCGGCGGCGATATCCGCCTGTCGCTGGACCTCGAGGTGCAGCGGATCGCGCACGAGGAGCTGCAGCGGGGGATCGAGGAGGCCGACGCCGCGGGCGGTCGGTGCCTGGTCATCGACTCCATCACCGGCGAGGTGCTGGCGATGGTGGACCTGATGCGCACGCCGCCGGACGCCAAGCCCTTCCCGTGGGCGGACGATCCGGAGCCGCCCAAGCCCGCGGCGCCGCTCAAGAAGGGCCAGCGTCCTCCGCCCAAGCCGCCCGCGCCGCCCTTCCCGGAGGGCAGGCACCGGTGGCTGGTGAACCCCCCCGACGTCGCGCG
>JAEYTB010000299.1 GCA_023434205.1 Planctomycetota bacterium
GGTTCGCGGGCCGCAAGCAGATGGATATCGAAGGGCTCGGCGAGAAGACCGTCGAGCAGATCCGCGCCGAGTCCAAGGTCCCGCTCAACAGCTTCGCCGACATCTTCCGCCTCGCCGCCCACCGCGAGGAATTTCTCACGCTCGACCGCATGGGCGAGAAAAAGGTCGACAACCTGCTCGCCGGCATCGAGGACGCCAAGAAACGCGGCCTGGCCAAGGTGCTCGCGGGCATGGGCATCCGCCATGTCGGCGACGTCACGGCAAAGATGCTGGCCCGCCGCTTCAAGGACATCGACGCCCTGCTAGCCGCGGACGAGAAGGAACTCCGCCCCAAGTCCCTCAGCAAGGACGAGGCCCGCGCCCTCGGCTTCCCCGAGGACCCCTCGCAGCGGCCCGAGACCGGCCTGGGCAAGGACACCGCACCTGTCGTCCACGAGTACCTGCACAGCAAGGCCGCGCGCCGCACCTTCACGGAACTCGCGAAGGCCGGCGTGGACCTTTCCTCCCACGACTTCACCGCCGCGGCGGCCCGCCCGACCACAGGCCTCTTCGCCGGCAAGACGATCGTGCTCACGGGCACGCTCGAGAACTTCGAACGCACCGAGCTTTCCGAAAAGCTGGAGGCCCTTGGCGCCAAGGTTTCCGGCTCGGTCTCCAAGAAGACGAGCCTGGTGATCGCCGGCGCCGAGGCCGGATCCAAGCTCGACAAGGCCCAAGAACTGGGTATCGAGGTCTGGGACGAGGCCCGCCTGCTGGCGGCCCTGAAAGACGCGGGCGAGGGCGACCTATAAAGAGGAAAGCCGATGCAGAACATCGAACTCAAGGCCGAGCTCCGCGACCTGCCCCTGGCGCGCACGATCGCCCGCGGCATCGGCGCGACGTTCATCCTCGCGTTCGACCAGACCGACACCTACTACCGCGTCCCCAGCGGCAAGCTCAAGAAGCGCGAGACGGTCGATGAGCCCGTCGAGTTCATCTTCTACGACCGCCCCATCAAGTCCGCGGCGAAGCTCAGCAACTTCACCATCTACTCGCAGGATCAGGCGGTTGAACGCTTCGGCACCCACCCGCTCCCCGTCTGGGTCGTGGTCCGCAAGCGCCGCGAGCTGTTCATCCTCGGGCACGTCCGCATCCACCTCGACACCGTCGAAGGCCTGGGCAGCTTCCTGGAGTTCGAGGCCCTCATCTCCCGCGACTACGACGCCGCCCGCTGCGCCCAGTCCGTCGCCGAGCTCCGCGAGAAGTTCCAGCCAGCCCTCGGCGAACTGATCGACTGCGGCTACGCCGACCTGCTCGCCCGCGAGCAGGAGAACACCCCCGCCCGCGAGCCGGACACGGCGGGGTAGCGGCGCATCGCGAGCCCGGCCGTCATCGCCTCCGCCGTTTGACGAGTGGCAACGCAGCGAGCAGCCCCAGCGCCGTCGGGGACGGAACGAGAATCGTGGCCTCGTTGACCTGCGCTGTGCCGCGGATCGAGCCGGTCGCTTCGGTCATGCTCCCAAACCAATAGACCTCGTGCTCCCCGGTCGTTGGGTGACGGTTGCCGAAACCCTGGCTTGGGAGGCCGATGGTCATGAGCCGTGGGCCACCGATTGTGAAGTCGAGCCGCATGCCGAAGCGGAACACGTTGACGCTCAGCGAGGGGTTGAAGGCCGGGTCTGCCGATGTGCGGCCGACATCACTGAGCTGCGCGATGTTGACGCCCGCGCCGCCGGTGGTGTTGCCCGTCCCGCCGATCCAGCTCGTCGCTTGCCGCTGCGCAATCCGCAACCACGAGCCCGCCGGGGCGCCCCCGGAACCGTTCCCGTGGACATGCCCGATGAGCGCCGTGGCGGTGCTGAGGGCGGTCCGGCCAAAGGGAGAGATCCGGCCATACAGCCCCGGCGCATCCGGCACGACCCCCAGCGGTGTGCTCTGGTTGCCGCCCGCCCCGCCGTTCGCAAACGGGTACAGGACATCCGCGCCGGTCCAGTTGCTCACCACCGGCTGGAACACCAGCGACGCGAGCCCCAGCGGGCTCGCCGTGCCGGTGTACGTCACCCGCACCAGCACCTCGACGTGGTTGATGCCGCCGGTCGCAGGGTACGTACTTGAGAAGTTGATCCCGTCGGACGAGAGTAGAACGTCGATGCGTGTGTTGACCTCGGCGTGTACCAGGGCGGTGAAAGAAAGCGCTGCGCCCGCGGCGACCGCAAGCTGTCTGAGGGAACACATCATGCCATAGTCTCCGGTGGACCCGCGGGTTCGGGCCGACCCAGACTAGCAGGCCCTCCGCTCATCGCAAGGCCGTTTCTATGCCGCCTCCCCGCACGCCCTATCCAGCACCGCACACAGGAAGTCGCAGTCCTCCTTCGTGATGCACATCGGCGGCTTGATCCGCAGCACGTTGCCGTTCAGCCCGCCCTTGCCCATCAGCACGCCAAGCTCGCGGCACCGCTCGTGGACCGCCGCCGTCTTCGCCGGTGACGGCTGCTTCGCGGGGCCCGGTTCCACGATCTCGACGCCCAGCATCAGCCCCCGTCCGCGCACATCCCCAATGATCGAGTGCCGCGACTGGAGCTGCCGCAGCCCCTTCACCAGGTGCGCCCCGACGTCCTTCGCCCGCTGCTGGATGTTCTCATCCAGGATCACTTCCAGCGTCGCCAGCCCCTGCGCCATCGACACCGGGTTGCCCCCGTACGTGTTGAAGTGCAGCTTCTGCGCCGCCTTCGCCGCGACCTCGCGGCTGACCACCACGCACGCCAGCGGGATCCCGTTGCCGATCCCCTTCGCCATCGTCACGATGTCGGGCATCACGCCCGCGCCCCCGATCGACTGGAACCCCCAGAACGCATCGCCCGTGCGGCCGAAGCCCGTCTGCACCTCGTCACTGATGCACAGCCCCCCAGCGCCGCGCACGTGCTCGTACACGTGCTTCAAGTAGCCCGGCGGCAGTTCGACTGTCCCGCCCACCCCCTGGATCGGCTCGGCGATGAACGCCGCGAGCCCGCCGCACGTCGCCGTGCGCACCAGATCAGCCACATCCTCCGCGTACTTCTGCCCCGCCTCCGCATCGTCATACCCCGGCAGCCCCGCCAGCGGCCCCCGGTACCGATCCGGCAGCCGAGCATGGTGGACGCCGAACCCCTGCGGCACCGGCTGCTTCCACGTGTTCAGCGCCGACACGCCCATCGTGAAGTTCGACATGCCGTGGTACGCGTTGCGCAGCGCGATCACGTCGTACCGCCCCGTGTACGCCCGGGCCATCAGGATCGCCAGGTCGTTGGCCTCGCTCCCGGAGTTGGTGAAGTACACCACACCCTCGCTCAGCGGCGCCGGCAGCGTCGAAAGCAGCTTTTTCGCGAACAGCGCGATCGTCGGGTTCAGGTAAATCGTCGTCGTGTGCTGCAGCAGCGCTGTCTGCCGCTGCGTCGCCTCGATCACCCGGGGGTGGCAGTGCCCCACGCTCACCGTCACGATCCCCGCGAACGCGTCCAGGTACCGCCGACCCGTCTCGTCGAAAAGGTACTGCATCTTCCCCTCGACGATCATCACCGGGTCCTTGTAGTAGGTGATGAGCGAGGGCGTGAGGTGCTGCTTCCGCAGGGCGAGCACCTCCGCCTTGCTCGGCCCGGTGTACGGCGCGGGCGTGTGGCTGAACGCGGGAAGCTCCAGGGCCGGGGCCGGGCGAACGGGTGCGGTGGTGGGCATGGGGCAGGGTAGGAATGCGGGAAAGTCCGCACAGACCGGGCCGGACCCTGCGCGCTGCAGGTGCCCCAACCCAGACCCGACCGCGCCACACCCTCCCGGCCGCCCGCTGATTCCTCGCCCGACCCCGCACGCAAGTGACGACCGCACAAGCTCTTCGGAACAGGACGCAATAATTTTGCATGAATCGCCCGCCAAGCCTCTTGCCCACCCCCCACAGGGTCAGTACCTTGCTTGCGTCAGGCCTAACCGCCTGTGAGGGGAGAGAACATGACGCACGGACTTTCCGGCAAGGCGCTCGCCTTGTCTCTCGTCACCGCCGGACTTGTCTACGCCGCACCGTCGGCGCATGCCGCCATTGGGCTGGAACTGCGGCCCTCATTTCAGACCGTCAACGTCGGCGATGTCGTCAGCATCGGCCTCTACGCCGTCGCCGACGGCGGCGTGCCGCAGGACCTCGCGGCGGTGCAGGTCGTTCTGGGCTGGAACCCGACCTACCTGCAAATGATGAGCAACTCAAAGGCGGGCGCGGTGTCGCTCCTGACGTCCGCGTTCACCTCGCCCGACCCCTACGGGCTCAACGAGTCGCTGCTGCCGCAGGACGGCAACGCGCTGTACCTGGGCTTCGCCGGCCTGGGCGCCCCCGTCACGGCGACGCCCGCGGGCGTTCTCCTCACAACCCTGCGTTTTGAGGCTCTTTCGCCCGTCGCATTCACCCCCGTCGAGCTCCGCGTCTCCGGCGGTAACCCGGTCGGCTTCACCACCGTCTTCGACGGGGCCGTCCCCAACCTGGACATAACCGGCTCGCTCTCCGGCGGAGGGGTGCAGATCGTGCCAGCCCCGGGGGCCCTGGGTGCGCTGGGCGTCGGGATCGCGGGCGCCTGCCTGCGCCGCCGCCGGCGATGATCGAATAAACCGGGTGGAGCTGCACCTTCGCGGCAGGGGCGATCAGCCCGAAACCACCCATCTTCACATCGACTTCTACAGATGTGCTCGACAGACAGGACGCCGCGCCAGCCGCGGTGGTCACTTGTAAACGCCCTGCCCGGGCGGCGTGCTTGGAGTGCGCCATCCGAAGCAATGGCGTGTGGGTTGCTCATTGGGCGGTGCCCGCCCCGTGGGTGTGGGAGCGTCCGGGTGTGGGCGGTTCGTTATCGCTGCGCGCTTGCGTCGCCGTTGCTTTGAGGGAGGACAGACTTATGAATCGGTTGAAGCACCTGGTACTCGGCGCCGCCCTCGCGGTCGCCGGTCTCGTCGGACACGCGCAAGGCGCGGGCCTCGTCGAGACGTTCAACGTCAACCCCACCCTGAGCCCCACCGCCGGGCCCGGCGTGTGGTACACCGACCGTTACGCCCCCGCCGGCTTCGTCAGCACCATGTTCGACGGCGACCGCCGCCTGCTGCACTCGATCGACGCCTCCGCCTGCGACCCCTGCCGCGGCGGGGGGTTCACGAGCACCTTCTACAGCACCCAGGGCCGCGCCTTCGACCTGCCCGCCGCCACCACGTCGATGAGCATCCAGATGTACGTGCCCAGCGACTGGGCGACGACGGGCCGGCGCATGGCCGGCTTCTGGGGCGTGGGCCGTGACGTGGGCGACGCCGTGTCCAGCTACCCCATCGTCGAGTTCTCCTCGACGGCCGATGGCAGCGGCCAGCCGCGATTCCGCGGGTGGGACGGCGTGGGCGCGTGGGTTGACATGGGCCTGCCCACCGGCTTCGCCTACGACCGCTGGCACACCCTCAGCATCTCGCTGGTGGGCAGCGACTGGGTGTACAAGGTCGGCGACCTCAGCCTGTCAATCCCGGCGGGCGCAAGCGTGCGCCTGGGCAACACCATCCTCCAGGGCCACAACAACGCCGCGGGCGTCACCTACGACATCTACTGGGACAACCTGTTCACCAACGCGACCGCGGGCCTCGCGCTCACCACCTCGAGCTGCTCCACGGACGACACGGTGACCGTCACCGTGGCGATGAGCGGCGCAAGCCAGAGCGTGGCCGGCGGCCAGTTCTTCCTGCAGTACGACCAGACCCGCCTCGAGTTCGTGAGCGCGACCCCCGCGGGCGGGGCGTCGCCCTTCTCCCTGGAGATCTTCGAGTCGGTGAACGAGACGACCGGCACGATCGACTACGCCGTGGGCGCGCCCTTCGGCAACCCCGGCACCAGCGCCGACAGCGCCATGGCGGTCCTGACGTTCAACTGGCTCGGGGCCAACGACTGCGACACCGGGGCCAACCTGGTCCAGTTCCGCGACCACAACCCCATCACGCGCCTGACCAACGCGCTCAGCGAGCCCATCAGCCCCACGCTGACGCCGCTGCCCTCGATCAGCGTGGACGACACCCCGCCGGTCATCGCCTGCCCAAATGACATCACGGTCAACGCCGATGCCGGCCTCTGCACCGCGTCGATCTCGTCTCTGCTGAGCCCCGGCTGGAGCTACTTCGGCACGGGGTCCACCGTCGCGCTGGGCGGCAACCTCGTCGGCCGGCTGCCCTCGATCGGCAGCATGACCCCGCCCTACTCGGGCCTGGCCCACACGCCCTCCTCGCCCTACACCATGTCGTCCGTGACCTCGCTGGGCATGGACTACATGATGCTCCAGGGCTGCCTCAGTGGCGGCTCGCCCCGCTTCGTGTTCAGTGTTGACACCGACAACGACAACGTTGCCAACGGCACGATCATCTGCCATGTCGCCAACCCGCCCTCCTTCAACGACTGCCCGACGCTGAACCAGTGGATCAGCACCGGCAACCTCATCGACCTGACCGATGCGCGCTGGGAGATCGGCGGCAGCCTCGGCGGCGGGCCCTACCGCACGCACGCCCAGATGCTCGCCGACTTCGCCGGCGCCGAGGTCCTGGTGGCCTACATCGTGACCGACAGCGCCTGGAACGGCGATGACGACATGTACGTCGACAACGTCAACATCAACGGCGCGGTGCAGTCTTTCAACAACGCCACCGCCTCGGACAACTGCGGCTCGGTGACCATCACCACCGCCCGCAGCGACTCCCAGCCGCTGACGGCGCCCTACCCCACCGGCACCACCACCGTCTACTGGACGGCCACCGATGCCTGCGGCAACTCCAGCACCTGCGAGCAGCTCGTCACCGTCAACCCCTTCAACACCGTGAACGCCACCGTGCGGCTCGAGTCGGTCTCGGCCTCGCCGTCGTTCACCCGCTGCATCACCTTCGGCCTGGACGACTGCGGCACCTACTTCGACGTCCCGATCACCTTCACCAACGGCATCGGCACCGCCTCCTTCGATGTCCCCTGCGGCGCCGGAGCGTGCTTCACCGCCCGTGACAAGAAGCACACGCTCCGCCGCACCAAGCTCGCGACTATCTCGGGCCCCAACTACTCGCTCTCCTTCACCGGCGCCGACCAGCTCCTGGGCGGCAACGTGAACGACGACAACGTCATCGACATCCTCGACTTCGGCGGCTTCACCGGCCAGTACGCCGCCAGCCTCGGGGCCGACACGCTCTGCGGGCACAGCGGCCTCCACGCCGACTTCAGCGGCAACGGCGTCGTTGACACCGCGGACTTCACCTACATCCAGATCCACTTCCTTGAGTTCTCCGCGCTGGACTGCTGCGGCAACCCCCGCGAGGAGCCCATCCTGAGCATCAGCGTCGCCGACCTCATCGCCGGCGGCATGGCCGAGTACGCCGCGGGCGATGTCAACCGCGACGGCATGCTCGATACGCGCGACATCGACGTGTTCGTGGCCCACGGCGGTTTCCCCAACTGCACGCCGGACTTTGACGGCGACGGGGATATCGGCACCGACGCCGACATCGAGGCGTTCTTCGCGTGCCTGGCGGGCAACTGCTGCCACCTGTGCGCGTCGGCCGACTTCGACGGCGACGGTGACACGGGCACGGACGCCGACATCGAGGCGTTCTTCCGCGTGCTCGCCGGCGGCGCCTGCTGAGCCGCACTGAAGCCAGGGACCCCCCAACACACCCCCGCGGGCCTTGCACAACAGGCGTCCGCGGGGGTTTTTTACGCGCTCGGCGCGTCACTACCATCCCTCATGCAGCGCCGCGAGAACCCTGCCCCCGTCGTCAGCCTCCGCCCCGCCCGACCCGACGACCTCCCCGCGCTGTTCCAGATACAGTCCGATCCGGAGTCCAACGAAATGGCGGGGACCAGGCCGCGGGCGCCCGAATCGTTCTACGCTGTGTGGGACCAGCAGCTCAACAACCCGGCCCTGCGCGGGTGCGTGATCGAGCTTGAAGGCGCCGCAGGGCGGGAGGTTGTCGGCAGCATCGCCTGCTTCCAGGCTCCTCATGATGAGGGCGTGACCCGCGACTGCGTGGGCTACTGGATCGCGCGGAGCCACTGGGGCCGGGGCATCGCCTCCCGCGCCCTCGCGCTGTTCCTCGCAGTTGAAACCCGTCGGCCGCTGCACGCCACCGCCGCGCGCTGCAACACGCCCTCCTGCCGCATCCTTGAGAAGTGCGGTTTCCGTTGCACGGGGTTCAGAATGGGAGAGGAGACCGACCGATACCTCGCCCGAGAACTCGCGGAGTTCGTGCTCGTCCAATGACAACCCCGGCGTGAGGACTCCCTCGCCGCCGACGCAACCCGGCAGCGCCTCGAAGGGCATGAGTCCTGCATGAAACGGCTTTCAGAGAGGCTCGTTCCGCCCCCCGAGGTCGTTGCCCGTTGGGAAGCAACCGGTAGACTCCGGTCCGTCGCGTACGCCCGCGCAGCCTGATGGACCCAACTCGCACCCACACTCCGTCCCCACCGGGCCGTCCCGCACACTGGCCCGGGCTGATTGGCGCCGCGCTGGCGGGGTATGCCCTGCTGTCCGGCCTCATCGCGCTGCTCGGCTGGGTCCTCGACGTGCCACGCCTGGCCGCATGGTTCGGCCACGAAATCATCGTTCAGCCCAACGCGGCGCTCGCGGGCGGGATGTTGGGGCTGTCACTCCTCCTGCTGAGCGCGGGCCGCCGCCGCGCGGCCGCAGGGCCCGCCCTGATCGGCGGGATGATCGGCCTGCTGACCCTTGTCGAGAACATCGCGAGCATGGACCTGGGGATTGACCGGCTGCTCCTCTCCGGCCGCGAGTGGGGGGTGGCGGGCACGGCGGCGCCCGGGCGCATGGGGCTGCCCGCATCCCTCTCCTGGACCATGCTCGGGGCGGGTGCCCTGCTGGCAACCTCGGGCGAGCGGGGACCGCGCCGCATCGCCGCGGGCCTGGCGATCGCGAGCAGCGCCGTCGCGATGCTGTCGATCATCGGCTACCTCTACGGTGCGAACACGCTCTTCACACTACCCCGCGTCACCGCAATCGCGCTGCCCACCGCGACCATGGTGCTGGCCGCGGCGTGCGCACTGGCGACGACCCTGCCCGAACTGCCCCCCCTCGCGTACCTGCGCGACCAGGGGGCCGCCGGCGTGCTCGCCCGCCGCGCGCTGCCGCTGGCGCTTCTGGTGCCCGTCGTCGTGGGCTGGCTGCGCTGGCTGGGGCAGCGCGAGCAGTTGTACGACCCCGCCTTCGGGTCGGCGCTGCGGACGCTGGTCGAAATGGGCCTGCTCACGGGCCTGCTGTGGTGGGGATTGGCCTTGGTCCGCGGGCGAGAGCGGCTGATCCGTGATGCGGGCGAGCTCCACCGTGCCGTCATCGACGGCAGCGACGACTGCATCAAGGTGCTCGACCTCACCGGCCGGCTGATTGACATCAACAGCCGCGGCAGGGAGCTGACCGGATTCCGCGGCCCCCAGGACTGGGCCGGAAAGCCCTGGCCGGAGCTCTGGAGCGAGGCGGACCGCGCCGACGCCAGAGCAGCCGTGGCCGCCGCCGCCGCCGGCGGTCGCGGAGAGTTCACAGCGGCGTTGGCCGTCGCGGACGGCCGCGTTCGCCGGTGGGAGGTGGCGATCACCCCGCTGCGCGATGCCGAGGGTCGGCCCCAGCGGCTCCTGACGGTCTCGCGGGATGTCACCGAACGGCGGGCCGCAGAGGACGCGGTGCGGGACGGCGAGCGACGTCTCCGCGAACTCGTGGACGCCATCCCCGCGGCGGTGTACACCACCGACGCGGAGGGCCGCATCACCTACTTCAACCGGGCCGCGGCGGAGTTTGCGGGGCGCGAGCCCGCGATCGGCGAGTGTTGGTGCATCACGTGGAAGCTGGAGCACGCCGACGGGACGCCCCTGCCGCACGACCAATGCCCGATGGCCGTGACGCTCCGCGAGGGCAGGCCCGTGCGCGGCGCCGAGGCCGTGGCCGTCCGTCCCGACGGCCGTAAGGTCTGCTTCCAGCCCTTCCCAACCCCGCTCTTCGACGACCAGGGCACACTGACCGGCGGCATCAACATGCTCGTGGACATCACCGAGCGGCGGCAGCAGGCGCTCACAGCGGCGCGGCTCGCCGCCATCGTCGAGTCCTCGGACGACGCGATCGTGGCCAAGGACCTCAACGGCGTGGTCCAGTCCTGGAACCGCGGCGCGGAGCGCATCTTCGGCTTCACCGCGGAGGAGGCGGTGGGAACGAGCATCGCGATCATCATCCCCCCCGACCGTCTTGCGGAAGAGGCCGAGGTCCTCAGCCGGATCCGCCGCGGCGAGAAGGTGGACCACTTCGAGACGCAGCGGCGCACGAAGGACGGCCGCCTCATCGAGATCTCGCTGGCCGTGTCCCCGATCCGCGACCCGCAGGGCAAGGTGGTTGGCGCCTCCAAGATCGCCCGCGACATCACCTCCCGCAAGCAGGCCGAGCAGGCGTTGCGCGAGCAGGACCGGGTGCTCGCGGAGCGGGCCCGTGTGCTCGAGGCCCTCAACCGCACGGGCGCCGCCCTCGCCGCGGAACTCGACCTTCAGAAGCTGCTCCAGATGGTCACCGACGCGGGCACCGAGGTCTCGGGGGCCCAGTTCGGGGCGTTCTTCTACAACGTCGCGCGGCCGCAGGGAGAGTCGTTCATGCTCTACACCCTGTCGGGCGCCCCGCGCGAAGCCTTCGACAAGTTCGGCATGCCCCGCAACACCGCCGTGTTCTCGCACACCTTCGCCGGCCGGGGCGTCGTCCGCAGCGACGACATCACGAAGGACCCCCGCTACGGCAAGAACCACCCGCACCGCGGCATGCCCGAGGGCCACCTGCCCGTGCGCAGCTACCTCGCGGTCCCCGTCATCTCGCGTGCCGGGACCGTCATCGGCGGGCTCTTCTTCGGCCACCCCCAGCCGGGCGTCTTCACCCAGGAGGCCGAGCGCGTCGTGACCGGCATCGCGTCCCAGGCCGCGGTGGCCCTCGACAACGCGCGCCTGTACGAGGACGTCCGACGCGGCGAAGAGCGATACCGCGCCATCGTTGAGAGCCAGGCCGAGATGGTGTGCCGCTTCAAGGCCGACGGCACCGTGATCTTCGTCAACAGCGCCTACGCCCGCGCCCGCGGCACCACCGCCGAGGTCCTCGCCGCCGCCAACTTCTGGGAGTTCGTCAACGCCGAAGACCGGCCCCACGTCGAGGCGATGCTGGGCCGTCTCACGCCCCAGGCCCCGGAGGCAATCATCGAGAACCGCTTCGCTACCGCCCAGGGCGAGCGGTGGACGCTGTGGACCAACCGCGCGCTGGTGTTCGATGAATCCGGGCGGGCCACGGAGTTCCAGTCCAGCGGCATCGACATCACGGCGCGACGCCAGGCCGAAGCCGAGCTCGCACGCCACCGCGACCACCTCGAGCAGATGGTCCAGGAACGCACGCGCCAGCTCGAAGAGTCCGCGCAGCGACTGCGCATGAGCGAGCGGCTGGCGGGCCTGGGCACGCTCGCCGCAGGCGTCGGTCACGACATGGGCAACCTGCTCATCCCGCTCAAGATGCGGATCGAGTCGCTCGAGGCCCAGGACCTGGCGCCCGCCGCGCGAGAGGACCTTACCGCGGTCCGCACCTGCGCCGACTACCTGCAGAAGCTCGGGAGCGGGCTGCGGTCGCTGGCGGTGGAGCCGGGGCGCGGCGGGCCGCGCGAGGCCGTGGACCTGGGCCCGTGGTGGACCGAGGCGAAGGCCGTCTGCCGCGCGGTGCTCCCGCGCGGCGTCGCGCTGCACGCCGACATGCCCGAGGGGCCGTGCTGGGTCGGGATCTCCAAGCCCGCGCTGACACAGGCGGTGTTCAACCTGGTGCAGAACGCGGGCGATGCGCTGCAGGGCCGCTCGGACGGGGAGGTCACGGTCACGGCCCGCACGACGGCCGAGGGCGTCGAGCTCGCTGTGCGCGACAATGGACCGGGCATGCCGCCGGAGGTACGGGCCCACTGCCTGGAGCCGTTCTTCACCACCAAGCCCCGCGGCATCTCGACCGGGCTGGGGCTAGCGCTGGTCCATGGGCTGGTGACGGACGCGGGCGGTTCGGTGGATGTCAACTCGGTGCCGGGGCAGGGGGCGGAGTTTGTGCTGAGGCTGCCGGCGGTGGACGCCGCGGCGGAGGGGCCGCGTCTGCGGGCGGTGGTGGACGTCGCCGATCCGCGGCTGCGGGCGATCGTCCACCAGCAGCTGAGCACGATGCAGGTGGTGGTTCAGGAGGGCGGGCCGGCGGAGCTGCACGTGCTGGACGAGGCGGGGCGGGCGAGGCTGCCGGCCAGCGGGCCGACGGTGCTGCTGGGGAGGGCGAACGGGCACGCGCGGCCGGGGCTGTTCGAGGCGGGTGAGCGGCCGACGATGCGGGCGATCCGCGGGGCGATCCAGGCGGCGGTGGCGCAGGCTCGGATGGGCGGTGCGGCATGACGGTGGCGCAGGAAAAACTCGGTGTGATCTGCGTGGACGACAACCCGCTGGTGGCGGACGCGGTGCGGATCAAGCTGGCGCGGTCGGGCGGGTTTGAGGTGACGCGGTGGCTGGCGTCGGCGGATGAACTGCTTGAGGCGGTGGCGCGGGAGTCGCCGGCGCTGGTGCTGCTGGACCTGGACATGCCCGGCACGCCGCCGCTGGAGGTGGCGAGGGCGATCTCGCGCGAGCTGAACACGATCCGGATCGTGGTGTTCAGCGGGCACGTCCGGGCGGACTTGGTGGAGGCGGCGCTGGACGCGGGGGCGTGGGGCTACATCTCCAAGAACGATGCGGATGCGGAGCTGATCCCGGTGCTGCAGCGGGTGTCGCGGGGGGAGATCGGGTTTTCCTCGGAAGTCGCGGCGGTTTACGGCGGGCCGTGAGCGGTCAGTTGGGCCTGCGACGGGTGGCGGGGAGGCCGGCGCAGAGGACGCCGATGGCGCCGATGATGGGGTTGGAGATGGCGACCCAGGCTGGTTCGCGGCCTTTTTCCATGATTTGTTCCATGGTCAGGCCGGGGTCGCGCGGCCCGGTGGGTTCGGGCTTCTGGAGCGTGAAGTAGGCCATCGTCATGCCGAGGACGAAGACCAGCGCGGCGAGGGCGAGGACAGGGCCCTTGGCGCGGCCGATTGTGGCGCACATCCAGCCGCCGAAGAGGGCGGCGGTCGCGGTGATGGCGGGGGCGCCGATGCTGAGGATCATGTTGCCCTTCCACGTGCCTGGTTCGAGCAGGCGGTCGGGGCCAAGGCCCAGCCACAGGCCCGCGAACGCGACCATGATGATGACGGCCATGGCGATATAGCTGGCGACGACGGCGGCGGTTGATCTGAGCATGCGTGCCTCCCTTGTGCCCCGCTGGCGGCCGCGAGTCTACCGCCCCGCGGCGGGGCGTGAGAGGGGACGGCGGCGGGCTCAACCGGGCACCCCCGGCCCCAGGGCTTTGATACGCTCCGTCCATGCGCACGAGATCGCATGCCCTCCGCAACAGGACCACCACGCGGGATGACCGCATCGTCGCGTTGTACGCCCAGGAGCTGACGCTGCCCGAGATCGCGCGGCGGCTGCGGAGCAGCATCGACACCGCGCGGATGGTGCTCAAGGAGCGCGGCGTGCGGCGGCGGCGGAAGACCGATGCGTGGTCCGAGCTGCGGGCCCGCAACGACTACATCGTGGAGGCCTACAAGGGCGGCATCCCGCTGGCGGAGATCGCCCAGGAAGCAAGCCTCAGCATCGACGGCGTGCTGTTCATCCTGAAAGTGCGCGGCGTGGCGCGGGACCGGACGCAGCGGCAGCAGCGGGAGAACCGGGCGCGGGACCTGAAGATCGCCGCGGCGTACCGCAAGGGCGCGACGATCAAGGAGGCGGGCGCGTTGGTGGGGCTGGGGTTCGGG
>JAEYTB010000064.1 GCA_023434205.1 Planctomycetota bacterium
CTTCCCCATGCCCTCGATCGACTCGCTCCTCAAGCTCCTCGAAAAAGAGCCCAACGACCCCTTCCTCCTCTACGGCGTCGCCCAGGAGCACGCCAAGCTCGGCCACACCGACAAGGCCCTCGAGTTCTACGACAGGTGCCTCGCCGCCGACCCCAACTACTGCTACGCCTACTTCCACAAGGCCCGCGCCCTCCAGAACGCCAACCGCGACACCGAAGCCGCGGCGGTCGCCCGCGAAGGCCTCGCCGTCGCTAAGCGCGCCCAGGACTCCCACGCCGCCTCCGAGCTCTCCGGCCTCCTGGACGAGCTCGGATGACGCTCTTCGACCCGACCTCGCTCGGCACCGTCACGCGCGTCGTCGACCGCGCCGGGTGGTCCGCGATCTACGTCGGCCGCAAGCGTGTGGCCCGCGTGCCATCCAAGCGCGCCGCCGCCCTCAACATCGCCCCCGGCGTCGAATGGACCCCCGCCCTCGCCGCCGCCGCGGCCCTCGCCGCCGACACCGTCAAAGCCAAGAAGAAAGCCCTCTCCCTCCTCAAAGTCAAAGACCGCACCGCCCACGAACTCCGCGACCGGCTGGTCGCCGCGGGTCACCCCCCCACCGGCGTAGACGCCGCGCTCGCAGAGCTCGCGCGCGAGGGCCTGCTCAACGACTCCGCCCTCGCCCGCGCCAGCCTCGAGCGCGACCTCGCCAAGGGGCACAGCCCCCGGGCCGCCGCCCATAAACTCGCAACCCGCGGCATCCACGACGCGGACATGCCCAGCCCCCCCACCGGCGAGCTCGAACGGGCCGTCGCCGCGGCACAGGCCCGGGCCGCCAAGCTCCCCCCCGACCTCCCGCCCCACGCACGGGCCCGCCGTCTGCTGGCGGCCCTGGCCAGGCTGGGGTATGAAGAGGACACCGCGCGCGACGCAGCGGTCCGGGTGCTAGGGTTTGCCGCCTTCGACCAGGAACCTCTATGAAGCGAACCAGCCTGCTCTGCCTGCTCTGCCTCGCCGGCGCCTCCCTCACGGCGTGCGACACGACGATGAACGAGCGCACCTGGCTCGGCCAGCACGAGAACAACGCCAAGGGCGGCCTCGTCCAGCTGGCGCTCCTCCGCGCCGACGAGCGGGCCGAGGGCCCCGTCCTCGATGACTCCCCCTCGCTCCTCAGCCTCGATCGCACCAACTGGGCCCCCACGGTCGTCGTCTCCCCCGTCGACGGCGTCGCGGCACACCGCAGCTACGCCAACGAAGGCTTCATCGCCCGCGCCACCGCACGACAGCGGGGTGATCACCCCAACGCGCTCTCCGCCCTCGACCTGTCCGGCACCACCCGCGTCGAGCAGTGGGCCGAGAGTTGGCTGAACCCGGGGATCGCGTTCCTTGATGTCGCCCTGCTCGTCCCCAGGATGGTCATACACCAGCCCTGGGAAGAGGCGTACACCTTCCCAAGCCAGTACTGGCGGGCGCCCGCCACCGTCCTCCGGCGGCTGCCGGTGGGCGAAGCAGGCGCCGTCGCCGACCCCGGCCCCACGCTGGATGTGGCCCCCGCCGCGGACACCCAGCCCGCCCAGCGACCCGAAACCCCGCCAGAACCGTGACTTAGCGTCGTGTCCCCCCGCGGCCCCTCCGCCCGCCCACGCCCCACGCCCCCCAAAAAACGTTGCCTGAGACCCCGCCGCGTCAGGTAAACTGCGCCCGCGTGCTTGTGCCCGGCGTCCGCGCACGTCCCCGCGCGCCGGAGGGGTGCCTTCAGGGACCACGCCGCTCGAAGTCCGCAGGAGAAGCTGCAATGAAGACCTTCCGCAGGCTGCTGGGTTGCTGTGCCGCGCTGGTGGTCGGCATGTTCACGAGCGCCGCCCACGCTCAAACCGGCGCGTGCTGCGTCCCCAACCCCAACGGCTTCCCCTCCTGCCACATCATGTCCCATGACCAGTGCGCCGCCGCGGGCGGAACCTACCGCGGCGACGGCGTCCCCTGCACCAGCACCACCTGCTCCATCACCACGCAGAACGGCGCCTGCTGCATCGCCGGCGGCGGCTTCGTCACCTGCATCATGACCACCGAGGCCGACTGCGCCGCCCGCCACGGCACCTTCCGCGGGCCGGGCACCGCATGCACCACCGCCAACTGCGGCTTCACGCCCCCCACCGGCGCCTGCTGCTTCAACAGCCCCCTCGGCGTCACCTGCCTCGTCATGACCCAGGCCAACTGCCTCGCCCAGAACGGCAACTACCGCGGCGACGGCACCGCCTGCACCAACACCATCTGCCCCACGCCCACCGTCGGCGCCTGCTGCGTCAACACTCCCAACGGCGTGAGCTGCTTCGTCACCACCCAGACCAACTGCGCCTCGCACAACGGCGCCTACCGCGGCGACAACACCACCTGCACCGACAAGGCCTGCCCCGCCCCCGCCACCGGCGCCTGCTGCATCCAGACCGCCACCGGAATCGGCTGCATCGTCACCACACAGGCCAACTGCGCCGCCCACAACGGCACCTACCGCGGCGACGGCACCGCCTGCACCGCCACCATCTGCCCCACACCCACCACCACCGGCGCCTGCTGCATCCAGACTCCCGCCGGCATCAACTGCGTCGTCACCACCCACGCCCAGTGCGCCGCCCAGAACGGCGACTTCCGCGGCCCCGCCACGACCTGCACCGACTCCATCTGCTCGCCCACCACGATGGGCGCCTGCTGCGTCCAGGCCGCGGGCGCGATCACCTGCATCGTCACCAGCCAGGCGAACTGCCTCGCCCAGAACGGCCAGTTCCGCGGCCCCGGCACCATCTGCACCAACCTGACCTGCGCCCCCTCCTCCACCGGCGCCTGCTGCGTCCCCACGCCCAACGGCGTCTCCTGCATCGTCACCACCGAGGCCAACTGCATCAGCCACAACGGCACCTTCCGCGGCAGCGGCACGACCTGCACCGCCACCACCTGCCCCACGCCGTCGCAGAACGGCGCGTGCTGCATCCAGACCGCCACCGGCGTCACCTGCATCGTCACCACGCCCGCCGACTGCCACACCCGCGCCGGCGTCTTCCGCGGCCTGGGCACCACCTGCACCAACTCCATCTGCCCAACGCCCACCCCCGTCGGCGCCTGCTGCCTCCCCAACACCAGCGCCGTTCGCTGCGTGCTCACCACCCAGGCCGACTGCGCCGCACGAAACGGTGTCTTCCGCGGGACCGGCACCAGCTGCGCCACCGCCAACTGCACCACCACCAACCGCCAGGGAGCCTGCTGCTTCCAGAGCCCCGCCGGAATCACCTGCGCCGTCATGAGCCCCGCCCAGTGCTCCGCCGCCCACGGCCAGTACCGCGGCGACAACACCTCCTGCAACACCGTCGTCTGCACGCCCCCCGGCGTCGGCCGCTGCTGCGTCATGGAGGGCGGCGTCAACCGCTGCCTCATCCTCTCCCAGGCCCAGTGCGCCGCCCGCAACGGCCAGTACGGCGGCGACGGCACGTTCTGCAGCAACACCGCCTGCCCCCAGCCCACCGGCGCCTGCTGCTGGCGAAACGACACCGGCGCCATCGTCTGCGGCGAGCTCACCCGCGCCGCCTGCTTCTCCCGCGGCGGCACCTTCCACGGCCCCGGCACCACCTGCAAGGCCCGCGAGTGCAACGACTGCCCCTGCGACATCAACAACGACGGCCTCGTCAACGACGCCGACATCCAGGCCTTCCTCATCGCCTACAACAACGGCGACGCGGATGTCAACGGCGACGGCGTCACCAACCAGGACGACGTCGCCGCCTTCCTGCACTGCTTCAACGCCCCCGGCGCCGAGTGCGGCCGATAAGCCGCGGCGGCCAGCCTGCCCAACTTACAACGCAGCTCCACAACCCACGCTTGACCCGGGCCCGCGTCCCCCGACGCGGGCCTTTCACTTGGTGGACGCATCGCAGCCCAGCGCCCCCGGAACAGCACCCCCACCCCCTGCGTACCGTCGTGTCCTCGGACGCTCTTCCTGCGTCCTCAACCATGCCCAGGGGTGGGATTTCTGGAGTCTCCATGCGTTTGACCACTGCACGCTGCATCATCCTTTCCGCCGGCACCCTCCTCACCCTCTCCGCCCAGGCCCAGGTCGAGGTCGCCGCCCTCGCGTCCCCGCACATGCCCAGCTCCGACATGTCCCTGGTCCCCGGCGGGCTCGACGGCACCCCCGACGCCCGCTTCACCAACTTCAACAACAAGCTCTACCGCACCCCCACCACCAACCAGTGGATCGCCGTCCCCACCACCAACGCCACCCCCAACACCACCGATCAGGTCCTCCTCCTGGGCACCGGCCGCACCAGCACCGTCATCGCCCGCGAAGGCGTCACCTCCATCGGCGTCAACCCCAGCACCCTCGCCGAGGAGTTCCTCAACTTCAGCAGTCTCAGCGTTCCCCGCTTCAACGACGCCGGCCAGTGGGCGGTCGGCTTCCGCCTCCTGGGCGGCGCCGCCACCGACGACCGCCTCGTCCGCTGGAACGGCACGTCCTTCGACGTCACCCGCGGCGGCGATGCAGCCCCCGGCGGCAGCACCTTCAGCGGCAGCTTTAACAGCGCCAGCATCTCCAACTCGGGCGAGGTCTCATTCCTCGGAGCCCTGGGCGTTGCGACCAGCGAGAACGCCTACCGCGGCTCGACCCGCCTCATCGAGATGTTCGTCGACGCCCCCACCGGCCAGTCCACACCCACCGACCAGGTCTGGGCCGACCTCGACGCCAACGGCTTCCTCACCGACGCCACCGGCACGCACTGGATCGCCCAGGGCAAGGTCGGCGGCGACCCCGCCATCGACGTGGTCATCGTCGTGGACGGCGTGGTCCGCGTGCAGGAGGGCAGCATCATCGCGGGCTCCTCCTTCACCAGCCCCGTCTCATCCGTTGCCTCCGTATCCAACAACGGCGTCTGGATGGAGCCCGACGGCACCTGGTTCGCCATCGGCCAGAACGCCGACGGCCAGCGCTGGGTCCTCCGCAACGGCGTCGTCATCGCCACCTCCGGCTCGCCTATCGCCGGCAACCCCGGTGAAACCTGGGAGACCTTCCGCTCCGCCCGCGGCGCAGGGACCCACTTCGTCATCAACGGCAACGCCAGCGGCGCCACCCTCACCGACGACGTGATCGTGCACGACGGCACGACCGTCATCGCCCGCGAGAGCGACCCCGTCGATGTCGACGGCAACGGCCAGTTCGATGAGAGCCTCTACGTCCACCTCGTGCAGGACCACATGGTGCTGATGGATGACGGCTACTGCTACTTCGTCAGCCGCCTCAAGAGCGCCCCCGACGCCACCGGCGGCGCCAACGGCAGCAACAACGCCTCCCTCCTCCGCGTCCGCGCTTTCACCACCACCCCCGCCTGCGGCACCGCCGACTTCGACGGCGACGGCGATGTGGGCACCGACGCCGACATCGAGGCCTTCTTCGCCTGCCTCGCCGGCAACTGCTGCGCCAACTGCTTCTCACTGGGCGCCGACTTCAACGCCGACGGCGATGTGGGCACCGACGCCGACATCGAGGCCTTCTTCCGCGTCCTCGCGGGCGGCCCCTGCTGAGAGGCTGCCAAGGCCGAACACGGAGCGCGCAGAGAAAAGACCGAGGGCACGGAGGGCGGATTGGGATGGGACCCCGATCCCCCTCCGTGCCCTCTGTTCTCGCTCCGTGTCCTCTGTGTTCGGCCTTCCTCATCCCTGCGCCGCAAACGGCACAAAGTGGTCCCACGCCCGCTTCACTTCCCGCTCCGGCGTCCGCAGCGCCGCCATCTTCGCCCGCCCTTGCTCATCCAGCACCGGCGTGATCGCCACGCCCATGTTCGCCGCGAAGTACCCCGCCGCGGCACGCACCGCCGGCATCCAGTAGTCATCCAGCACGATCAGTCCGCCCGGCCGCACCAGCCGCAGCATGTACAGGATGTCCGTGAACGCGCCCTCGAACAGGTGGCTCCCATCCACGAACCCCGCATCGAACCGCTCCCCGCACGCCGCCAGCGCCGGCAGCGCCAGCGCCGAGTCCGCCGCCAGGTGCCGCACGTTCCCCCCCAGCCCCGCGGCATCAATCGACAGCACCCCCGCATCCCCCCACGCGCTCTCCTGAAACGGATCAATCGCCGTGTGGTGCACCGCGCCCGCACCCCCGCCATCATGCGACGCCAGCGACGCCTCCAGAATGAACAGCGTCGAAAGCCCCAGCGCCAGCCCCGTCTCAATGGTCCGCACCGGCCGCTCCGCGCTCAGCAAGTCCCGGAGCTGCGCCCCCCGCGCCACCGTGATCCCCGTCGGGAACGTGGGGATCCGCTTCCCCTCGCGCGTAGGCACAAACCCCTGCGCGTACAGCCCCTCGCGGTGGGCACGGAGTCGGTCAAGCAGCGGCGTTTCGGCGGCGGTGGTCACGCCGTGGATATCGGCGATTACAACGCCAAGAGGCGAACGAATCCCCACCCGAGAGGTCGCTTTCAGGCTGACCGCTTGCGGCGAGCGCTCCGCTTTGCCGGGGCCTGAGCACCCTGCGCCTGGCGTACCTCGGCGAGGACTTCCTCAATGCCTACACCCTTGAGGAGTGCCCTGCGATCATTCATGTAGTCGCCGCGCCCCGGCCGCAGCGCGGCGATAAACCTGACCGCGTCGGGGTACCCGAGCGCGCGAACAAGTGCCCGCGTGCCCTAATCAGTAATCTCGGGGAGGGTTCGGACCTTGCTCACGTGAGAACTCACTCGCCTTCCGCTCTCTGCTCCCCGCCTTCCTCTGCGCCCTCCGCGTTCTCTGCGGTTCAACTCCCTTAAAACTCCGCCTGCTTCGGCGCCCGCGGGAACGGGATCACGTCCCGGATGTTCTGCATCCCCGTCACGAACAGGATCAGCCGCTCGAAGCCCAGCCCGAAGCCCGCGTGCGGCACCGTGCCGTACCGCCGCAGGTCGCGGTACCACCAGTAGTCCGCCTTGTTCAGCTTCATCTCCTCCAGCCGCGCATCCAGCACCTCCAGCCGCTCCTCGCGCTGGCTGCCGCCGATGATCTCGCCGATCTTGGGCACCAGCACATCCATCGCGGCGACGGTCTTCCCATCATCGTTCAGCCGCATGTAGAACGCCTTGATCCCCTTCGGGTAGTTCATCAGGATCACCGGCTGCTTGAAGTGCTCCTCCGTCAGGTACCGCTCGTGCTCGCTCTGCAGGTCCGTCCCCCACTTCACCGGGTACTCGAACTTCTTCCCGTCCTTGATCGCCTTCTCGAGCACCTCGATGGCTTCCGTGTAGTTGAGCCGCCGGAACGGCGTCTCCATCACGTGCCTCAGGCGCTCGATGATCCCCTTCTCGATCCGCTCATCGAAGAACTTCATGTCGTCGGCGCGCTCGGTCAGCACCGCGCGGATCACGTACTTCAAGAGGTCCTCCGCGATCTCGCTGTCCCGCTGAAGATCGCAGAACGCCATCTCCGGCTCGATCATCCAGAACTCGGCCAGGTGCCGGCTCGTGTTGCTGTTCTCCGCCCGGAAAGTCGGCCCGAACGTGTACACATTGCTCAGCGCGCAGCAGTACGTCTCCACGTTGAGCTGCCCGCTCACGGTGAGGTGCGTCTCCTTGCCGAAGAAGTCGTCGGCGAAGGGCGATGGCGCCGCGCCCGCGCCAGCCGCCGCGCCATGGGCCGCCGCTCCAGCCGCCAGCTTGTCGCCCTGATCCTTCATGGGGGCCGAAGAGCCGCCGCGGTGTGGGGGGAGCGGCTGGCCACCCACAGGCCGGTTCACAAAGTCCAGCGTGCTCACCCTGAACATCTGCCCCGCGCCCTCGCAGTCGCTCCCCGTGATGATCGGCGTGTGGACCCAGTAAAACCCGCGCTCGTGGAAGAACCGGTGGATCGCCATGGAGAGGCAGTGCCGCACCCGCGCCACCGCCCCGAACGTGTTCGTCCGCACCCGCAGGTGCGCCACCTCGCGCAGGTACTCAAAGCTGTGCGGCTTGGGCTGGATCGGGTACTTGTCCGGGTCCTCCACCCACC
>JAEYTB010000088.1 GCA_023434205.1 Planctomycetota bacterium
CGTAGAAGAGGACGTAGCCGAGGCGGCCGCCGACGACGACGCCCAGGACGAGGGTGATCATCATGTCAGAGATGCGCTGGGTGGAGAGCGGGGTCATGCCGCGGCGGGCCATGAAACGCAGCCACGCCCAGCCGAGGAGGAAGCCGATGGCGTAGGCCAGGCCGTAGTAGCGGATGGCGAAGGTGTCGGTGAACTTGACGAGGATGGGGCTGAGGTCGTGGAGCCAGGCGCCCAAGGTCAAGGGGAGGGTCATGGGGCGAGTTTAGGAGCGGGTCAGGAGATACCGAAGAAGCGGCGTGAGTTGTCGTTGATGGCGGCGTGGAAGTCGTCCCAGGGCTGGTCGCGGAGCTGGGCGATGAAGCGGGCGGTGACGGAAGACATCCAGGGTTCGCAGGGGCGCGTGCCGCGGTGGGGGTCGGGCGAGAGGAAGGGGGCGTCGGTCTCAACCATGATGCGGTCGAGGGGGGTGAGGCGTGCGGCCTCGCGGACCTCGGGGGCGTTCTTGTAGGTGACGACGCCGGTGAAGGAGATCCAGGCGCCGAAGTCGAGGACGGCGCGGGCGTCTTCGGCGGTGCCGGTGAAGCAGTGGAAGACAGTGCGGGCGGGATCGAGGGATGAGGCGCGGAGGATGGGGAGCAGGTCGGCGAAGGCCTCGCGGCAGTGGATGACGACGGGCTTGGCGGGGATGTGAGCGTGGATTGACTGGATGAAGGCGAGCTGTTCTTCGAGGACGGCGCGCTGCACGGCGCGGTGGGGGCCCTCGTAGTGGTTGTCGAGGCCGAGCTCGCCCCAGGCGACGCAGCGGGGGGAGTCGAAGACGGTGCGGAGGTTGGTCCAGTCGTGGGGGCCCTGGTGGGAATAGAGGGGGTGGACGCCGGCGGTACACCACACGCTGGGGAAGGCATTGGCGATGGCGAGGGCGTCGAGGCAGTCGCGGGTGGTGGTGGAGATGGTGATGGCGCCGGTGACACCCTGGGCGGCGGCGCGGGCGAGGACGGCGGCGGTCCCGCCGGGGCAGCGGGGCTCGTGGAAGTCGGGGAAGGTGAGGTGGCAGTGGGTGTCGATCATGGGGCGGGGTGAAGGGTAGGGGAGGGCAGGATGTCTTACACTGGGGGGATGCTGAACTCACTGATGCGTACGCGGGTCGGGCTGGTGGTGGCGGTCGGGCTGCTGGTGCTGGCCGGCGTTGCACGGGCGGACAGCGACCGGTGGTACCTGCTGCAGCTGATGGGGCAGAAGTGCGGGGACCTGCACACCACGGTGGTCACGGCTGAGGGGAAGATCACGACCCGGTCGGTGATGAAGATCGCGATGGGTCGGGGCAAGCAGGACGACGTGAAGATCTCGGTGGAGTCCACGTTCGTGGAGACCGAGGACGGCCGGCCGGTGCTGATGCGTTCGGTGAGCCGGATGGGCGCGGTGCCGGTGACCTCGGAGTACACGTTCAAGGAGGACGGGTCGATCGAGCTGGTTTCGGAGCAGGCGGGCCAGAAGATGACGCAGCAGCTCCCCAAGCCCGAGGGCGTATGGCTGACGCCCGCGGCGGCGGACCGGTACATCCGGCAGCGGATGAAGTCCGGCGCCCAGGAGATCACGGTGCGGACGGTCGACCCGATCGAAGGGGTGGAACCGGCGCGGATCGTGTACACGGGGTTTGAGAAGACGACGGTGGAGGTCGAGGGGCGGGAGATCGAGGCGACCAAGCGCACGGCGACGATCTTCTCGAAGAGCGCGAAGGGGATCAAGACGACGGAGTACGTGGACGCGGAGGGGGAGCTGATCCGGAGCCGCGTGAGCATCGGGGGGATGCCGTTCGACGTGATCGCCTCGCCGAAGGAGGTGGCGACGCGGGCGGCGCCGGCGCCGGAGGTGATGGTGAGCACGTTCTCAAGGCCTGACCGGTCGATCAAGGACCCGCGCCGGGCGACGCGGGCGGTGATGCTGCTGAGCGTGCCGGACGAGGCGATGCCGGAACTGCCCGCGACGGGCTCGCAGAGCGTGGAGAAGGTCGAGAACGCCACGCGGGTGACGGTTGATGCGGGGCTGCCAGCGCCGGCGCCGGAGAAGGACGCGGGGAATGGCGCGTACCTGAAGGCGACGACGATGGTGAACATCGAGGATGAGCGGATCAGGCGGCTGGCGGAGCGGGCGGTGGAAGGGGCGGGGGAGGGTGACGCGGAGAAGGCGGAGGCGTGCCGGCGGTTTGTACACCGGTTCATCAAGAAGAAGAGCCTGGGCGTGGCGTTTGCGACGGCGTCGGAGATCGCGGCCAAGCCCGAGGGCGACTGCACGGAGCACGGCGTGCTGCTGGCGGCGCTGCTGCGGGCCAACGGGATTCCTTCGCGTGGGGTCGTCGGGCTGATCTACGCGGACCAGTTCGCGGGGGCGGAGGGGATCTTCGGGTACCACATGTGGACGCAGGCGCTGCTGACGATCGACGGCGCCCCGCGGTGGGTGGACCTGGACGCGACGCTGGGCAACAGCACGCCCTACGACGCCACGCACATCACGCTGGACACGACCGACTTTGCGGACGGGTCGCCCACGGCGGGTCTGGCGGCGATCGCGACGCTGCTGGGGCGGCTTGAAATCAAGGTGGAATCCGTGGAGCACGCGGGCGAGCCCGCGCTGGCGAAGTGAGCGGCGGGCTTCCCAAGCTGCCGGCGCGGGCGAGCGCGGGGCACAAGGGCACGTTCGGCACCGTGGCGGTGCTGGGCGGGTCGTGCGCGGGCGATGCGCGGATGATCGGGGCTCCTGCGCTGGCGGCGCTGGGGGCGCTGCGGGCGGGGGCGGGGCTGGCGCGGCTGGTGATGCCCTTGCCGATCCTGGCGGGCGGGATCGCGGTGTGCCCCTCGGCGACGGGGGTGGGGCTGCACGTGGACGAGGCGGGCGGGCTGGTGCCGCACCTCGCCGCGGAAGTGATTGATGATGTGATCCTGGACTCCTCGTGCCTGGTGATCGGGCCGGGGCTGGGGCAGGGGGAGGGCGCAACGGCGGCGAGCCTGCGGGCGGTGCAGCAGGAGGACATCCCGGTGGTGGTGGATGCGGACGCGATCAACTGCCTGGCGCAGGTGCCGCAGCTTCAGCGGGATTTTCGGGGCGCGGCGGTGCTGACGCCGCACCCGGGGGAGTTCCGGCGGATCGCTGGGGCGCTGAACATCGGGCTGGACCCGGTGGCGGAAGCGAGCCGGCCTGGCGCGGCGGAGGCGCTGGCGCAGCGGCTGGGGTGCATCGTGGTGCTCAAGGGGATGGGCACGGTGGTGAGCGACGGGCACCAGACGTGGGTGTGCGGGCGCGGGCACCCGTGTTTGGGGACGGCGGGGACGGGCGATGTATTGGCGGGGGTGATCGCGGGGGTCATCGCGCAGCACGCGGCGGGTCCGAAGCGGGTGCTGAGCCTGTTCGATGCGGCGCGGCTGGCGGTTGAGGCGCACGCGGTCGCGGGGGAGCGGTGGGCGGCGGCGCGCGGCGCGAGCGGCGGGCTGATCGCGACGGAGCTTGCGGAGGAGGTGCCGGGGGCGATGGAGGGGTTGAGGTAGGAGCGGAACGGCACGGCCCGAGGACGGGCCCGTGGCACCCGGACTCTACTGCAGCTTGCGGGGGTTGACGCTCGAGACCAGGCGGATGGAGGGGGCCTCGAGGGTGCCGCCGATGTACGCGGCCTGGAAGTTGGTGGGCTTGATGGTGAGGTCGACGGTGGCGCGCTTGAGGTTCTGGCCCACGTCGTACTCGAGTGTGAAGCGGGCTTCCTGGAGGCCTGAGAGCAGGGGGCGGGCGTAGAGGCCGGTGCGGATGCCGTTCTGGTAGTCGGACTGGACGTACCAGAGCTCGTAGGGGCCGTGGTTGGGGTCGGCCTGGTCGCGGCGCTCGATGCGGATGATGGTCTTGTCGGGGCCGTCCTCGCGGGAGACAAACTCAAGGTAGCTGGACTGGACGGGGTTCTGCGCGCTGTCGAGCGGGTCGATGGGGTAGGGGCCGAACTGGGTGCCGGTGCGGACCATGGTCATGATGCGGCTCATGACCATGCGCGCGATGACGTGGGTGGAGGCGCCCTCGGTGGTGACCTTGTAGCTCTTGAAGGAGGTGTCGAGCGCGGTCATCGCGGCGGTGAGCAGCGTGCCCATGATCGTGAGGGCGACGAGCACTTCGATGAGGCTGAAGGCGCGGCGGCGGGAGCGGCGACGGTTCGGGGTGCTACTCATGGGCGGCCCTCCCTGTAGGTGTGGGGCAGCGGGTCGATCAGCATGGGGAGCATGATGCCGCTGGGGATTTGCATCTT
>JAEYTB010000098.1 GCA_023434205.1 Planctomycetota bacterium
GAAATAGAATTGGCCGCCTTCGTGGCGATGGTGGTGCCGGTGGTGGGGGGAGCGTGTGCGGGGGCTGCGGACATCGCGTCAAATGTAGCAAGGGGGCTGCTCCGCCGCGGTAGAGTGGGCGTTGTGCCACGCCTTACCCCCCAGGAACAGCTCAAGGCCCTGCGCCGGTACCGCAACCCGAAACGGCGTGACCTGTCGATCGGCGCGGAGGTGGAAGCGCTGCGCAAGGCGGCGGTGCGTCAGGCGGGCGCGCTGGGGGGCCTGGACGAGCAGTGGGGCGCGCTGGTGCCGGGGGACCTCGCGGCGCTTTCGAAGCCGGTGAAGCTGACACCGGGCGGGGTGCTGCACATCGCGTGCTCGGATTCCGCGGCGTGCTTCGAGCTTGACCAGTGGCAGCGGGCGGGCGGGCTGGCGGTGCTGCGCTCGCACTGTACGGCGACGCTCAAGGGCCTGAGGATCACGGTGCAGAAGGCCGCGAAGAAGTAGGGGCGCGGCGCGCAGACAATCAGGCGTGGAACCGCACCCGGTCGTGCTCTTTGATGGCGTGTGCAACCTGTGCCACGGCGCGGTGGGGTTCATCATCCGGCGCGACCCGGGCGGGGTGTTCCGGTTTGCGCCGCTGCAGTCGGCGCAGGGCGCTGCCTTGCTGGGTGAGCGGCGCGCGGGCCTTCCTGACAGCCTGGTGCTGGTCGAGCACGGGCGGGTGTACACGCAGTCGACGGCGGCGCTTCGGATTGCGCGGCGGCTGCGGCAGCCGTGGCCGCTGGTCGCGGGGCTGATCGTGCTGCCGCGGGTGCTGCGTGACTGGGTGTACGCGTGGGTGGCGGGCAACCGGTACCGGTGGTTTGGGCGGCGGGCGGTATGCGAGTTGCCCTCGCCGGGTGCGGGCGACCGGTTTCTGCGGTGAAAGCTGAGCAGGGTTGACCCTCCGGCCAAGGTTCTGCCGCATGAACCCGTGGCGGCGGTGGGCCGCCTCCTGTTGACGCACCCCCGCAAGAGGGAGGCTCGTATGCACCATCGCCGGTTGTTCTGTCACGTGCTGACCGCTGCGGCGGGGCTTGCCTGCTGCCGCGCTTCGTTCGCGCAGGCCTACTACGCGGAATCGTTCTCGGGTGTCGGCGATGGAACGGCGAGCGGTGGGGGGCCGGCGGCTCTGATCTCGCGGGGGTGGATCTTCCGCAATCAGAGCAGCAATGTCGGCATCAGCCCGTACTGGACGGAGTTCCCCGGCTGGGGCCACAGTGGTTCGGGGCTGGGACACGGCGGGTTCGCCACCTGGCAGGACAGCGCGTCGCGTGTGTCGGCGTGGGCCGTGCTGCCCGACGTGCCCGGCGTGCAGTCCGGCGACCCGCTGAGCCTGTGGGTCACGAAGAACCAGTCTTCGTTCGGGACCAACTACGCGCAGCTCGAGGTTCGCTATTCGCCTTCGGGCGGCACGAGCACGGGGGCGTCGGCGACGGATGTGGGCGACTTCACGCAGGTGCTCGCGACGGTGGGGGGGACAACCGGCTTGGCGTGGACCCGGCAGCAGCTCGTCATGCCGGGCGCCGGGCGGGTGGCGGTGCGGCTCGTGTATCCGCCGTCGAGCAGCCCGAACACCTGGGGCGGCACGGTGCTGATCGACTCGCTGGAGATCGGCGCGCCGCCGCCCCTGCCGTACCCCCTGCCGGGCGCGGGGCAGACGGTTCACTGGACGCTCGCGCACAGCCCGGTGACTCTCACGCGGGACGGGGCGGGGCAGAACCCGCGGGTGCCGGCGGGCGGGACCGTCATCGTTGACCCGGGCGTGGAGCTTCGGATCGCGGGCGGCACGCACCTCGAGGTTGCGGGCGCCCTGCGGCTCGAGGGCAGCGGCGTCAGCCCGGTGCGCACGCGCGGGCAGGGCGGCGTTACGGTCATGATGAGCGGCCTGCTGACGGGCAGCTTCGCCGACGTTCAGACTTTCACCGACTTGCTCGCCGGGGCCCGTGCTTCATTCGCCGACTCCACGTTCTCCGACCCGTCCAATCCCACGGGATGGTTCTACAACGGCCCCGGCGACATCGGCCACCGCGTGTTCGATGGGAGCCTCGCGTACGAGCGGCAGGTCCTGCGGCTTGACCGCTGCACGTTCGGGCAGGGCTGCGAGGTTTCGCTCCTCCGCGGCTGGCTCGCGGCGCGTGACTGCACGTTCTTCCGCGGGCAGAACGTGACCGACGGCGTGACGGCCGAGGGCGGCGAGGCGATCATCGTGTTCGGGAGCACGATCCTCGACAACGTCACGCTGATGCAGGCCCACGCGCGGCTGTACCACGACAACACGCAGCACCGGTACCTGGGCGGCGTGCATGTCAGCGGCAACCCGGCGGGCCCGGCGTTGTGGCTCGAGGGGGGCGGCAGCTACTTCATCGACGAGAACTGCACGCTGACGGGCAACAAGTGGCCGGTCCACTTCGGGGGCGAATCGGCGGGCATCCTGCCGGGCTCGCGGCTTCCGACGACCGGCAACATGCTCAACGAGGTGCCGGACACGACGGACCCCTCGCCGCGGAGCGAGCGGGTGGTGTGGGCCGACGCGGGCATCCCGTACGTGGTGGGGCAGAACGGCACGGTGCACGGGCAGGTCACGGTGCTGCCGGGGGTCAACATCAAGATCAAGGAGGGCGTGTCGTTCTTCTTCGACACGGATTCGCACGGCGTTGCGCAGCCGGAGTTTCTGGGCGAGCCCGGGCGGCCGGTCCGGTTCAGCGCGTACACACCGGGGACGAGGTGGCTGAGCCTGCCGATCGGCAACACGCTGCACTTCGGCGGGCGCTGGGACTGGTGTGTGTTCGAAGACAGCTACTTCGGCGTAGGCGCCTCGGGGCTGCCGCTCTCGATCGACAACTCGGTCTTCCGCAACAACCACCGGGCGTTGTACTCCGAAAACTTCCTGGCCACGCGCAAGTGCACGTTCGAGAACAACGTGTTCTCCGTCTCGGGCGAGCGGTTCGCGCCCAACCACGTGATCCGCGGCCTGTTCAACCTGAACCACCCCGCCAACCCGAACACCTTCATCAACAACAACGGCGTCCCGGGGGAGGAGTTCTTCGGGACGTTCCTGCCCGGCGGCGGCCTGCTGGCCCGGTCGGAGCACGACTCGCTCAACGACGCGGACAGCGACCTGCGCAACAACTGGTGGGGCACGGTGACGGGGCCGTACCACCCCGAATTCAACCCCGGGGGGCTGGGCGACAGCGTGTACTTTGGCAACGACCCCGGCGGGTTCCTGGTGCCGTTCCTGGCTGAGCCGCCGACGGGCAACCCGCCGCCGGTGGTTCGGTTCGTGAACCGGGCGCCGGAGGGGGTGCCCGGCGAGCACCTGCTGCTCACCTGGACCGCGCGCGACGACGGCTCCATCGTGTCGCAGCGCGTGCTGTATTCGGCGATCGGCAACGCCGACCACCTGTTCACACACCTGGCCGACCTCTCGCCCGGGGCGCGCTCGCTGGACTTCGTGGTGCCCTTCATCGGCACGCCCGCCCACGGCGAGGAGCAGTTCATCCGCGTGATCTGCACCGACGACCGGGGCCAGGAGGGCATCGCCGACCTGCCGGTGCGAATCCTGAATCACTCCGGCTACAACGCGACGATCACGCCCAACCCGCCGGTGACGGGCGAGCGCCGGCCCGGCGAGCCGCTGCCGGTGTGCTTCGATGTGGCCGGCACGGGCATCAGCAGCGTGTACGCGGCCATCGAGCTGGACAACGACGAGTCGGGCGTCAGCGCCGGGGGCCAGACCCCCGGCGCGGGCACCACGTGCTTCGGCCTGGGGGCGCACACGCCCGACGTCTCGACGGACCGCGCCCGCATCCGCTACAGCCTCGCCAGTTCGCTCAACAACACGAAGCACTTCTACGGGCCGTACTTCAGCATCCGGCCCGACCCGATGCTCGGCGACGCGGCGCCGCAGGTCGCGCTGGTTTCACCGCCCGCGGGGAGCTATGCCGGCGGTTCTACGCTCGTGCTGCACTGGACCGCGTCGGATGATGAGGCGCTGCGGGCGTTCGACATCCGCGCCAGCACCGACGGGGGGCAGACCTGGCAGCCGGTCGCACGCGATCTCCCGGCCGACGCCCGGTCCTATGCGTGGCAGCTCCCGGGCACCACCGGGCTGCCGGATGTGCGGGTGCGCGTCGTCGCCAAGGACCTGCGGTTCCAGAACACCTCGGCCGAGGCCGGCCCTTTGACCATCACGCCGGGGCAGGTGCCTTACCCCAGCCGTTGCTCGAGCGCCGACTTTGACAACGACGGCGATGTGGCTACCGATGCCGACATTGAGGCCTTCTTCGCGTGCCTGGCGGGGAACTGCTGTCCGGCGTGCTGGCGGCTGGGTGCGGACTTCAACGGGGACGGGGACGCGGGCACGGACGCGGACATCGAGGCGTTCTTCCGCGTGCTGGCGGGGGGGCCCTGCTGACCCGGCCGCGGGCACGGGCTGATTCAACAGGGCCTCACCCCTGCATCAGCCCGGCGCTGCACCTTGGCGCATGATTTCTCAACCGGTGAAGAGGGTGGCGCTCGTGACGGGGGCAGGGTCGGGCATCGGGGCGGCGACGGCGGAGCTGCTGGCGCAGCGCGGGTTCCAGGTCGGGGTTCTGACCCGCAGCGCCGAAGAGGCGCGCGGGGTGGTGGACCGCATCGAGCGGGCGGGCGGCGAGGCGGTCGCGCTGGTCGCGGATGTGCGGGATGAGAGGGGGGTGCAGGCGGCGGTGGAGCACCTTGTCGGGCGGTTTGGCGGGCTGGATGCGCTGTTCGCGAACGCGGGCATCAATGGTGCCGCGGGCCCGCTGGACAGGCTGACGGTGGAGGACTTTGACGAGACGGTGGGGACGAACCTCAAGGGGACGTTCATCACGCTGAAGGCAGCGGTCCCGGAAATCAAGAAGCGCAGCGGGGCGGGCCGCACGGGGTCGATCGTGGTGTGCTCGAGCATCAACGGAACGCATACGTTCAACGACCCGGGCACGATCATCTATTCGGCGACGAAGGCGGCACTGATCGCGATGGCGAAGCTGCTGGCGCTGGAGCTGGCCAAGGACAAGGTGCGCGTGACCGCCGTGTGCCCGGGCTCGATCGACACGCAGATCGACGAGAACACGGAGAAGCGCAGCATCGGGCGGGCGGGGCACGAGGTGCGGTTCCCCAAGGGCGAGATCCCGCTGACGGGGAAGCAGCCCGGGCGTGCGGAGCAGGTGGCGCGGCTGGTGGCGCTCCTGATGAGCGATGAGGCGGACCACATCACGGGCACGGAGGTGGTGATTGATGGGGGGCAGTCGCTGGTGGTGTAGTGGGGAGCGGCCCGCCCAGAATTAATCCCGCGGTGCTGAAGCTGTGCTCCAATTGCGCTTGTCTGTGCATAAGTAAAGGAGCGCACCATGGTCGCACCGGCAGTTGTGCGAGCAGCCGTCCTGCTCTCGCTCTCCTCTGTCGGGAGCGCCACCGGCGGGATTGTCCGGGTCCATCTCGTGGCCGAGTTCGGGGGCGGGGGCACAGGGCCGCAGGTGGACGTCAATGGGGACGGGGTCGATGACCTCGGGTTCTTCCGGCTGGAAGGGTGGCCCAGCACGCACTTCTGCAGGCACATCGTGTATGGCGTCAATGGGACTGTGGTGACGGGGCACTTCGGCGCGGGCACCCACATCGGCGCAAGCTCGACGTTCGTGGACGCGTTTACGGCCTCGGGCAGCGAGCACATGCACCAGCAGCCGGGTGACGGACCGGTCATCTGGGCTCAGTGGTACCCGGGTTCACCCACCGACACGACTCCGGTGTTCTTCGGCTTCCGGATCACGACAGCGGGCGGAGCACAGCACTACGGGTGGGGCGTGTACGCGCTGCACAGCATCCGCCCCGACCTCATTCACAACGCCACCGCGCTGGGTTTCGCGTACGAGAGCACGCCCTCGACCGGCCTGGCGGCGGGCGCGGAGGGGAACAACTGCGGAACCGCCGACTTCGACGGCGACGGAGACTTCGGCACCGATCAGGACATCGAGGCGTTCTTCCGGTGCCTGGCGGGGTCGTGCTGCGCGGAATGCTGGTCGTACGGCGCCGACTTCAACGGCGATGGCGACCCTGGCACAGACCAGGACATTGAGGCCTACTTCAGGGTGCTGGCGGGTGCATCCTGTTGACAACGGTTGCTCAGGTGCCGCTGTTGACCGCGCCCGGCCCGCACCTGCCGGCCTGCCGCGAGTGCCTGTGTGACGACCAGCCGCCCGACCCCGCCTGAAGCGCCGAACACGACCAGCTCCGCACCCCGCCTTGAGTCTATGTGAAAGCCTGCCGCGCAAGGGCTGGGGCGGTGCCCGCGTACCATCGCCCCATGCCAGACCTCCTCCGCGGCAACGCAGCTATTGGCCAGTCCGGCGGGCCGACCGCCGTCATCAACCAGTCCCTTGTCGGGGTCGTCGAGGGCCTGCGCTCGGGCCTGCACGCCTCGGGCCATGTTGAGCGCATCCTGGGGATGCGCCACGGCGTGAAGGGGCTCACCAAGGGTGACTTTGCTGACCTCACAGACACGCACCAGGACCGACTGGACCGCATCGCCGCGACGCCGTCCGCGGCTCTGGGCTCCACGCGCGACAAGCCCGACCCGGCGTACTGCGAGCGCGTGCTCGGGGCGTGCAAGAAGCACGACATCCGCTACTTCTTCTACATCGGCGGCAACGACAGCAGCGACACGTGCCGCATCATCCGGGAGATGGCGGTCGCTTCCGGCTTTGACCTCCGCTGCTTCCACGTGCCCAAGACCGTGGACAACGACCTGATGGAGAACGACCACACGCCGGGCTTTCCGTCTGCGGCGCGGTTTGTGGCCATGGCGTGCATGGCCGACTTCCTCGACAACATCTCGCTGCCGGGGATCAAGATCAACGTGGTGATGGGCCGGCACGCGGGGTTCCTGACCGCGGCGAGCGCGCTGGCGCGGCGGCACGACCGCGACCTGAACCCGGTGGCGCCGGAGGAATCGACGGATGGCCCGCAGCTTGTTTACTGCCCGGAGGTGCCGTTTGACCTCGAGCAGTTCCTGGCGGATGTGGACGCGGTCTACTCGAAGAAAGGGCGCTGCCACGTCGCGGTGAGCGAGGGGATCGTGGACAAGATGGGGATGTCGATCGGTGCGCAGCTCATCAAGAGCGGGCAGACGGATGCGCACGGAAACGTGCAGCTCTCCGGGAGCGGGGCGTTGGGGGATGCGCTGGCGGACTTCCTCAAGACGAAGCTGACGCCGGCGGGGGGCAAGCCGCCGCGGGTTCGGGCGGACACGTTCGGGTATGTGCAGCGGTGCTGGCCGGACCCGAGCCCGACGGACCAGCGGGAAGCGCGGCGGTGCGGGCAGTTTGCGGCGCAGCTGGCGATGGCGGGGCACCAGGACGGGAGCGTGGCGATCGTGCGGCAGGGCAGCGGCAGCGAGCTGTGGCTGGGGAAGGACAACGGCCAGCCGTACCTCTCGACGTACCGGCGGGTGGAGCTGCGAGAGGTGGCGGCCAAGACGCGGCACATGCCCGCCAGCTTCCTGCAGGGGCACAACAACGTCAGCCGGGCGTTCGTGGAGTACTGCCTTCCGCTGGTGGGGGGGTTGCCGGGGTTTGAGAGGCTGTAGGGGCGGCCGGGGGCCGGCGGGCCCGAGGAATTGCCATAGATTCCTGCCCCCGTTCCTGTTAGGATCAGGCGTTCCCCAGGGGTAACGCCATGGCCTCCATCATCATCACCGACGGCAAGCAGAAGGGCCTCTTTCTCCCGCTGGGCACCGGCACGGCCGTGCTCGGCCGGGACCCGTCGATCTCGCTGCAAGTCGAGGACCAGCTCGCCTCGCGCCGGCACGTGCAGGTGCGGTTTGATGATGACCGCAAGGGCTATGTCCTGACGGACATGAAGAGCAGCAACGGCACCAGCATCAACGGGCGGCCGGTGACGGGTGAGATGTGTCTGAACGATGGGGATGAGATCACCATCGGCACGACGAAGCTGCTGTTCACCGTGACGACCCCCGCGGATGGCGCGAGCGCGATGGAAGTGCTGAAGGCCGCGGGTGAGCGGCACCGCAGCACGATCGTCCGCAGGTAGGATGTTCCGCGGCACGCCGCCCCCTTGCATGAGCTGGTAACCTCCGCCATGCGCTACGCCCTCCTCGTTGCCGCGCTCCTGCCGTTCAACGCCTCGGCCCAGGCGCAACCCCAACGACCTGCGCAGCCGCCGCGCCACGAGGCCGTCGCGGTCGAGGTTACCGAGGCGCTGCGGCGTGAAGCGGTGACCCAGGGCATCGCGGCGATCCTGAAGCTCCAGGACGAGAGCGGCGAGTGGGCGTATGAGGGCGTGTACCGGGTGCGCGGGCAGATTCCCTGGGGCTACCGCGTCGGGGGGACGGCGATCTGCGCCCTGGCCCTGGCGGAGTCTCCGGGGTACGCGGATGACGAGACCCGAAGGCGGGCGGTTGAGAAGGGTGTGAGGTTCATCTGCGAGAGCCGCACGCAGAAGGACCTGTCGCTGGACACGTACGACGGCAGCTACGACGTGCGGAGTTGGGGGCACATTGAGGCTGTCGCGACGCTCGCGCGGTTGAAGCAGCAGGGCGCGGTCCCGCCGGAGTTGGCGGACGAGGTGGAGGCAGCGATGGCCTTTTACCTGGACGCCGTGCATCAGCTGGAGATCCCGCTCCACGGCGGGTGGAACTATGCCCGTCCGGCGGGGCGGGCGACGCCGGGGGGGCCTTCGGCGTTCATGACCAGCCGCGGGCTGCAGGCGTTGTTCGAGGCGGCGGCGGCGGGGTACGCGGTGGACGCGGGGGTGATCAACCGGGCGCTGGCCTTCCTTGAGAAGACGCGGTTCGCGAGCGGTGCGGTGGCCTACTCGGGGCCTGCCGAGCGGGTGCCGCGCAAGAGCGACGCCGTTCCGGGCGCGACGGGGCGGATGTGCGCGACCGAGGCGACGCTTCTGCTTGCGGGGCGGGGCAGCCTGATGAACGTGCGGGCGTCGTGCGATGCGTTCATCGTTCACTGGGACTGGCTGGACCAGCGGCGGGCGCGGACGGGCACGCACGTGGCGCCGTACGCGGTCGCGCCGTACTACTTCATGTTCGCGCATCACTACGCGTCGCAGTGCGCCCAGTTGCTGCCCGCGTCGGAACGGGCCGAGTACCACCGCCGCATCAACGACCTGCTGTTCTCGGTGCGGCAGGAGGATGGCTCGTGGAACGACCGGGTGTTCCCGCGGTCCGCGGCGTATGGCACGGCGATGGCGCTGTTCGCGATCACCGCGGGGGACCGCCCGCCGCCCGCCCGGTGGCAGCCGGCGGAGCCAGCGCCGGAGGCTGGAAAGCCGGGCGAAGCGCGGCCGTAGGTCAGGCGGGGTGGCCGGTCTCGATCGGGGCGCCGGGCTCGTTGAAGCGTGCCGCGAGGTCGCGGAGGTGCTGCTTCAGGAACTTGTCCTTGCCCATCATGTACTCCATCATGGCGCGCGGGATGGCGAGCTTGACGCGCCCGTGCTCGGTGAGCGTGAGGCGCGTGCCGCCGCCCTCATCCTTCAGGACATACTCCCACCGCCCGCTGAAGAACTGAGCCTCATCGTCGATCGTCCCCACCATCCGCTCCGGTGGCTGTTTCTCCGTGAACACCAGCACGAAAGCGTTCCGCCCCATCGTCTGACGCCACACCTCGTGGTTGTCGCGGTCGGGCAGGCGCTCCAGCCCGGTGAGCCCCTTGACCCAGTTCTTGTGCCCGGCGATGTCGGACACGACATCCCACACAGCCTGGCGCGGCTGCTGGAGCAGCACGCTGGCTCGCGCGACGTGCTCTTCGGGCAGCCGTTTGCCCAGCACGTGCAGCACCGCCATCGCGAGGAGGAGGAACCCGATCACGCCCAGGACGATCCAGAGCCACAGCATGTGCTTCCCCTTTCGGGGGGCATCATACTTTGGGCTCAGGCCTTGCGGGCGATGAGGACGCCCTCGCGGGCGGGGACGCACGCGGCTGTAAACGCCGGGTCCGCCGCGACGGCGCGGTTGAACGTGTCCACCGCCCGGCGGGTCTCGTCGGCCTCGCAGTCGATCCACCAGTGGCCGCTACCCAGGGCGTTGTCGGCGATCAGCAGCCCGCCGGGCCGGAGCAGCGGCCGCACCAGGCGGAGGTAGTCGGTGTACTCGGTCTTGATGGCGTCGAAGAACGCGAGGTCGAGCGACTCGGGGCCGAGCTCGGTGGCGAGGCCGGGGAGCACATCGAGCGCCGCGCCGGTCACGATGCGGACCTGCTGGCCGACGCCCGCGCGGTCGAACTCGGTGGCGGCGAAGTCGGCGTGCTTGGGTTCAGACTCGACGGTGATGAGCTCGCCCCGGCCCATGCCACGGGCGAGCCAGATTCCGGAGTAGCCAGCCAGCGTGCCGAGCTCCAGGGCGCGGCCCTTGGCGCCCTGCTCGCGGCAGACCATGGCCGCCAGCAGCTCGAGCAGGCGGCCCACATCCGCGGACACGGCGATGTCGGGAAGGCCCGCGGCGACGGCGCGGTGCATGAGGGTCGCGAGCTGCTCATCGGGCCGCCCGAACACCTCGTGCAGGTAGTGCTTCGTGTACTCCCACCGCGCGGGCGTCATGTCCATGCACGACAATACTCCTCCCCCGGCTCCGCGGGGGAGGTGCCGAGGCTCTGCGAGGCGGAGGGGGTCTTAGCTCGACGGCCTCAACCGCCCGCCCACCTTCCGCGCCGCATCGCGCGAGGCGCGGTAGGCCTGGGCCGCACGCTGACCGGCGGTCATGGCCGCCTGCTTGGTGGTGGCGGCGGCGCCCAGCGCGGAGCGGCCCATGTCGGCGAAGCCGGCGGCGGCGGCGCGCGCGTGGCCGCGCCAGCCGCGGGCGCGCTGCTCGGCCTGGCGGCGGGCGATCTTCTTCACGGCCCAGATGCTGCCCACGGCGGTCATTGCGGTGATCCAGGCCCAGAGGGACACAGCCGAGCTTGAGCGGAGGGCGCCGTCGATAAACGCCGCGTGGCAGGCCCAGCCGCTGAGGGCCGATGCGGCGAGGGTCGAGCCGAACCCCCACTTGAGCGTGCCGACCGGGCGGGTGTCGGGGACGATCACGCGGTCGTTGGTGTCCACGACTTCGAACGCGGAGCCTTGGGCCGCGGCGCGGGTCTTGTCGCCGAGCGGGGAGGGCTGGGGTGTGGCGGGGGCATCATCGGCGAAGGTCCACCAGAGGCCGTTGTAGAGCTTCCAGAGGACCCAGACGGGGGAGAACAGGGCCTTGCGGGCCAGACGGAGCAGCATGGGGCACCTCCCGAACCGTTGTTGGGAAGGTGGCGTGGCGGGTTTCTGGCGGGTGGTTATGGAGCGGGCGGTGACGTTGGAGGGGACGCCAGCAAGCCCCCGATCGGACCCTCCCACCCGGGGGCAAACACCCGGAGGAGCTGGTGGGGCCCAGGCCGCCGGCCGCTGAGCCCGGACACCACCACGATCGCCTCGTTCCCGTTGTTGATCAGCATCGAGTTGTCCAGCCGCACGTTCCCGCCCTCGCCGACGAGCACGCAAACGCCCCCCTTTGCGAAGACCAGCTCATGCACGTGCTTCATCACGGCGTTGGGTGCGCCGTAGGGATCACGGATGAGCACCAGTGATCCGTGCTGCTGCACCCGTGCGAGGACCGCTTCCGCGGGCGTCTGACGCTCTGGCATCGGCGTCGCCAAGGCTCCAGAAAAGTCCCGTGGCGCAAGACTGATCGTCAGGGGCCGTTGGCCCGACCAGTTTGGCGCGTCGATCAGCGCGCGCTTCCGCACGTCGAACCTTGCCCCTGCCTTGGCCAGCGACATCCGCGCCTGCCCGACGCCCGGGGGATTGCCCGCATCCAACCGCAAGACCGCGCCGGGGGAGAGTTCTAAGAACGTCGCGTACCCCTCCCCCCTTACCTCCGCCATCCCATCCGGACCTATGCACAGCGCTGTCTTTGGGTCGAGGCCGATCCCGATGGGCTCCACCTTCAGGTCCTCGCGGCAGTGGCCCAGCATGACGGCAAGGCGTGGGAGGCGGGCCCGCTCGCCAAAGTGCGTATCGAACAGCACGCCGGGGACCAGGCCCAGGAAGTCCTTCGTCAGCGTCAGGTCGGGGTGGCGGGCGTCCTTGACGATCTCTTCGGGGCGCAGGGAGCCGTTGCGCGCGTCGTAGCTGACCTCGCCGAGGATGGCGCAGCCGGCGCTGGTGCCGCCGACGACGCCGCCGCGGGCGAACACCGCGCGGATCGCGGCCTCGGTCTTGGTGCCCTTCCACCACTCGACGTAGCGGCTCTGCGACCCGCCGCGGATGAAGATGATGGAGGCCTCGTTGATGGCGTCGAAGGTCTCCTGCGTGTCGGCGTTGTCGGCGGTGATGACGAGGCTGCGTGCGGACTTCGCGCCGGCCTTCACGAAGGCGGCCTCGCGGGGGTCGGGCTTGTCGTCGAGCTCCACCGCACCGAGCAGGACGACGTGGCCGTTGCCGCCCTTCTCGGCCATCCAGCCGTACATCTCCGCGGCCCAGGGGCCGCTGCCGGTGCCGCCGCCTTCGGCGCAGATCCAGCCCTGGGCGTTCGCGAGCGACGCGAGGGCACAGCACACCATCAACACCCACAGCTTCATCGTCTGCTCCCTATCCCTCGAGTTTCGCCTTAAGCCCATCCAGCGCCGCGCCCCAGAACTTCTTCATCCGCTCTCCCGCCGTGGCGGACTTCAGCCTGCTGTGCTGCACGGTGACCTGCGACTTGGCGGCGCCCTTTGCGTAGAACATCACCTCGACGTTGGTCCCATCCGCCCACGTGATCCGCAGGCTCTTGTTCTCCGCGGCCTTGCGGACGGTGTAGGGCTCGGCCTCCAGCCACTTCTTCTCGCCGCCCCACGCGGCGTACAGGCGCGGCAATGTGACGTTGATGGTCCGGCTTGAGCTGACGGAGTAGCCGTCGGGGCGTTGGTGCTTGTTGCGGTGGCCGCGGGCGCGCTCGTAGAGCACCGTGACCATCTGGCACCACCACTCGGGCATGGCGTGCTGGGTGTGCAGGTGTTCCGCGGCGGCCTTGT
>JAEYTB010000099.1 GCA_023434205.1 Planctomycetota bacterium
CCCCTACCTCGCCGCGTTCGTCGTGCTCGCCACCATCGGCGGCGTTCTCGCCGCGATCTACCTCCGCGAGTGGGACGCCAAACACGTGCTGGCCTTCGCCGGCCCGCTCTTCGGGCTTGAGATCGGCTGGTGCGTGCTCATGTTCACCCGCTGGCGCAGGATCAAGCAGGGCGAGGCCCGCCCGGCTCCGGCCGGCCGTCCCGCCCCGCCCCCGCCGCCCACCACCCCCCCAACCAACAGCCCCTGAGCCGATGCGCAAGCCCCCCTCCAACCCCACGCCCCTCATCGACCCCGTCCCGATCTCCATCTGGGGAGAGGGCCTCGAGCCCCAGTCGCTCGCGCAGATGGAGAACGCCCGACGCCTGCCCGTCGCCGTCGCCGCGGCACTCATGCCCGACGCCCATGTCGGCTACGGCGTGCCCATCGGCGGCGTGCTCGCCACGCGCAACGCCGTGATCCCCTTCGCGGTGGGCGTCGACATCGCCTGCCGCATGAAGCTCTCCGTGCTGGACATCCCGCCCCAGGACCTCAATCAGCCCCACAAGCGCGACCGCCTCGCCCGCGCCATCAACGAAGAAACCCGCTTCGGCATTGGCGCCAGGTTCGACAAGCCCCGCTCCCACGACGTCCTCGACCGCGACTGGGACTTCTGCCACATCACCCGCAAGAACAAGGACAAGGCCCGCCAGCAGCTGGGCACCAGCGGCAGCGGCAACCACTTCGTCGAGTTCGGCACGCTCACCGTGCTCGACTCCTCCCCCGGCTCTGCGGGGGAGGTGCCGAGTCTTCGAGGCGGAGGGGGTGCCTTCAACCTCCCCCCCGGCACCTACACCGCCCTCCTCACCCACTCCGGGTCCCGCGGCACGGGCGCCGCCGTGTGCGACACCTACTCCCGCCTCGCGATGGAGCTCAACCCCGACCTCCCCAAGGAGGTCCGCCAGCTCGCGTGGCTCAGCCTCGATTCACACGCCGGGCAGGAGTACTGGGCCGCCATGAACCTCATGGGCGAGTACGCCGCGGCCAACCACGCCTGCATCCACGCCGCCATCGCGAAGAACCTTGGCGTCGAGGTCCTCGCCGACGTCGAGAACCACCACAACTTCGCCTGGAAAGAGACCCACACCATCAACGGCGTCGAAGAGGAACTCATCGTTCACCGCAAGGGCGCCACCCCAGCCGGCCGGGGCGTGCTGGGCATCATCCCCGGCTCCATGGCCACGCCCGGCTTCCTCGTCCGCGGCAGAGGCAACCCCGCCTCCCTCAACTCCGCCAGCCACGGCGCCGGCCGCGTCATGTCGCGCACCCAGGCCAAGTCCACCTTCGCCTGGAGCAACACCCGGCGCGAGCTCGCCGAGCGGGGCATCACCGTCCTCAGCGCCGGCGCGGACGAGTCCCCCGGCGTCTACAAGGACATCCACCAGGTCATGGCCGCGCAGCAGGACCTCGTCGAGGTGCTCGCCCGCTTCGACCCCAAGCTGGTCAAGATGGCCCCCGAGGGCGAGCGCGCCGAAGACTAGCGGGCCCCCGCGCCGCCTTCGCCGCGGCTCCACAACCTGCCGCGGACTTCCTGCTCCGCCACGGTCCAGTCCTCGTCCGCGTGCCCCGGCTCGTACCCACGCGAGCAGTACCGCTCGTACGCCTTGAGCCGGATCTCCTCCTGGATGGCGGTGTCCTGGTCGAGCGTCGCGTTGCCCATGGGCTGGTTCACGCTCGCGCCCGTCACCGGGGGCGACGCCGCCGAGTTGCCCTTCACGCCCTCGCCCACCGGGGCGCCGGACTCATCCAGCCGGTCCATCATGCGGCGGGCCTGGGGCGTGCCCGCCAAACCCGCCTCGCGGCCTGTGCGCTGCGACCGCGCCTGATTCCGCACCGATTCATCAGCCATTGACCAGCTCCTGGCGGCCCGTTGCAGGCCGGACCAGAAACGTACCACCCTCCCCGCACGCACCGATGAATCGCGCCTGAGCACCAGGTGGCAGCCAGTCCTGCCACGCCGGCGTTCCGACCCGGTGTCCGCTCACGCTCCCATGTGTCCAATCGGTCCCAACCGTCCCGTAGGTCCTCACAGCTCCGGCGCAAAGCCCCGCCGCATCGTGTTCTCCGCGCACGCCCGCGGCTCCACGAACTGCAAGAGGTAATCCGCCCCGCCCGCTTTGCTCCCCACCCCCGACATCCCGAACCCGCCGAAGGGGTGCCGCCCCACCAACGCCCCCGTGATCCCGCGGTTGATGTACAGGTTGCCGACGCGGAACTGCCGCTTGGCCAGCTCGATGTGCGAGGGCTTGCGGGTGAACACGCCGCCGGTCAGCTTGTACACCGACGAGTTCGCGATCTCCAGCGCCTCCTCGAACGTGCTCGCGTGCATCACCGCCAGCACCGGCCCGAAGATCTCCTCCTGCGCGATCGCGTGCTCGGGCTTCACGCCTGAGAAAATGTGCGGCCCCACATAGCTCCGCAGCGCCTGCACCGCGGCCCCCCCCACCGTCGCACTGTCGCTCTGCCGCTCTGCCGCACTCCGCACCGCCGCCGGCACCTCGCCCGCCAGCTCCAGCCTGCACTCCTTCTTCCCGATCTCGATGTACTTGTGCACCTTCGCCAGCGAATCCGCATCGATCACCGGCCCCATGTCCGTCCCCGGCAGCACCGGGTCGCCCACCACCAGCGCCCGCGTCGCCTCCACCAGCCGGTGCGTGAACTGCGTGATCGCCGGGCCATTGGGCCCCTCCGCATCCACCACGATCACCCGCGAGCACGCCGAGCACTTCTGCCCCTGGAACCCGAACGCCGACTGCCGCACCGCCAGCACCGCCTCATCAAAGTCCGCCGATGTGTCCACGATCAGGGCGTTCTTCCCGCCCATCTCGCATACCACCTTCTTCACGTGCTCCAAGGTGGCCCGCCCCTCCGGGCCGGGCCCAAACGGACTCGCCGGCGCCGCCGCGTTCAAAATATCCAACCCCACCGCCTTCGAACCCGTGAACGCGATCAACGCCACCCGCGGGTCGCGCACCAGCGCCGCCCCTGTCGTCTCCCCCGGCGCCGGGCAGAACTGCAAGACATCCTTCGCCAGCCGCGCATCCACCCCCGCCTGCCGCATCGCCTCCTGCAGGATGTCGAACATGATCGACGCGATCCCCGGCGTCTGCTCCGCCGGCTTCACCACCACCGTGTTCCCCGTCACCAGCGCCGCCGTCGTCATCCCACAACAGATCGCCAGCGGGAAGTTCCACGGCGAGATCACCACCGCCACGCCCCGCGGCTGGTACCACACCTCATCCAGTTCCCCGATGAACCGCCCCAGCCGCCCTCGCTCAAACAGCGGCACCGCCAGCCGCGCGTAGTACTCGCAAAAATCAATCGCCTCGCACACATCCGCGTCCGCCTCGCGCCACGTCTTGCCGCTCTCCTTGATCATTACCCCCGCGAGCCCATCCCGCTGCTCTCGCATCAACGCCGCGGCCCTGGTCAGCACCGCCGCCCGCACCCGCGCATCCACATCCCGCCACACCCCAAACGCCTTCGCGGCCCGCGCCACCATCTCCGCGCCCTGCTGCGGCGTTCGATCATTCGCCACCCGCGGCACCGTCGCCCGCTCAATCGCCGCGGCGAACGCGGCCCGCTGCTTCGCATCCGCAAAGTCCCGCAGCGGCTCAGTGAAAAACGGCCGCCCCTTCGCGCTCCCCTCGCCCACCCCGCTCACCGCCGGCGTCAGCATGTGCCGCTCGGGGCTGGAAAGCTGCTCCTGCTTGACCGCCGCGGGGTT
>JAEYTB010000132.1 GCA_023434205.1 Planctomycetota bacterium
GATCGCCTCCTACGGCGTCGAGTTCCGCCAGGGGGTCGTCGCCCACGCGGCGTGCCTCTCGCCCGGCTTCCGTGTCGAGCTGCTCTCGGGCAGCGCCGCCACCTGCCGCAAAATCCTGCTCGCCACCGGCGTCACCGACACGCTCCCCCACATCCCCAACGCCGGCGCGTTCTACGGCCTCGGCGTCCACCACTGCCCCTACTGCGACGCCTACGAGTACGCAGACCAGCCCATCGCCGCGTTCGGCTCACCCCGCAAGGCCCTGGGGCTGGCCGCCAACCTGCTCACCTGGTCTCCCCGCGTCACGGCGTGCTCGCACGGCGAGCCGTTCACACCCGCCCATCGCCGTTCCGCGGCAAAGCTGGGCATTGCCCTCCGCGAAGAGCGCATGATCCGCCTCGAAACCCAGACCGGGCCTGATACGTTCGGCGACCCCCTCCAGCAGACCACCCTTGACGCGGACACGCCCATCCAGCGGCTGGCTCGCATCGCGTTTGAGTCTGGCGACCCGCTGCCTGTCGCCGCCCTGTTCTTCAACACGCCGCAGGTCCAACGGAGCGACCTGCCCTTCACGCTGGGCTGCCGCAAGGACGAGAAGGGCGGCGTCGCCCGCGACGACCGCCAGCGAACCGGCATCGCCGACGTCTACCTCGCCGGCGACGCCTCGCGCGATGTGCAGTTCCTCGTCGTTGCCGCGGCGGAGGGCGCCCGCGCGGGCGTCGCCATCAACGCGGACTTCCAGAAACAGGCACGGGAAGCCAGGCTGCGTCCGTCGAGTGATCAAGGATCCGGGACGTGAACGCGCGGGGCCTACCGCCTCCGCCTTCCCCCCGCCCACACCCCTCCAACCAACGCCGCCAACCCCCACGGCGAGGGAACCACGTACTCCACCACCAGCTTGGGCCGCTGCCCCACGTCCGTGCCCTCGCGTGACACGAACCGCTTGGACGTCGACAGCGTCACCTCGTCCCCCAGCAGCAGCCATCCGTCGTTCGGCAGGGCGCCGTCCACCCACGCCTGCACGTCCGCCACCAGCCCGGCCCCGCTCCACGTGTAGAAACCCACGCCCCCCACCACCGTCGCCGCGCCCGAGCCCGCGGCAAAGTCCCCGCCCGCGCTCGCCCACAGGAGCGAGTCATACTCGCGGTGCAGCCACGTCGCATCCCCCGGCGCCGCGTCCGTGCCGTTGCCGCCCGAGGGCCCCGAGTTGCTCGCCCCCTCGCCCCACCCCGCGAGCACGCGGTGGACCGTCACCGTCTGCGTGGGCGCCTGCGACTGCGCCATGTACATGGTCAGCGACACGCCGGTCACCGCCGAGCCCGCCGGGATGCTCGACAGGTCGAACGCCAGCAGCGCCCGGCGCGCATTGCCCTGCGAGTTGTTCCCCACGAACACGCTCGCCCCTGCGCCGTTGCTCGTCGCCCCGTTGATGTCCTCGAACAGCGTGTTGTCCTTGACCGGGCTCAGGGTCGCGATATCCGCCACCGCCGACCCCGCCAGACCCGCCACCGCCGCCGCGCAGAGCATCGCCTTCATCGCGTCTCTCCTGGCCCCCGCACGAATGTACACCGCGCGGCCGTCCCCTCCAAGCGTGCTGGCGCGATCACTCTGTTACCGGACGCCTCCGCCTCGTCGCCACCAGCACACCCGCGCCAACCACCACCCCCACACCCGGCGCCGGCACCGTGTACGTCACCACGATCGTCGGCCGCCACGACGCGGTCGTCGCTTCGCGGCTCGCCCACCGCTTCGCCGTGGTCGTCAGGAAGTCGAGGTTGGCCTTGAGCAGCCACCCATAGTTGGGCGCGGTCCCGTCCACCCAGCTCTGCACATCCGCGACCAGGCCCGCGCCGCTCCAGGTGTACGAGCCCAGCCCGTTGACCTGCTGCTGGGCGCTGATCGCCGCGGAATAGTCGCCACCCGGCGTGGCCCACGCGGAGCTGTTGTCGCCGAAGAACCGGTAGTTCCAAGTGGCGTCACCCGCCTGCGCGCCCGCGCCCTGGCCGCTGCCGCCGGCGTTGCTGCCGCCCTCGCCCCAGTCCGCCAGCATCCGGTGCAGGTCAAAGTCGTACCCGCCCCCGATGGTCTTGGTCATCCGCATCGTGAGCGTGACGCTCTCAATGACCGACCCCGCCGGGATCGAGTCCACCGGGAAGTGCATTAGAGCCCGCCGCCGGTAGGCGTTCCCCTGGGGGTTCTGCTGCGCGATCCCCCCCGCGAACAGGTCGCCCTGCCCGTTGCTGAGGTCCGGCAGCCCGGCCATCTCGATCAGCGTGTTGTCCTTGCCCGCCACGATCGTGGCGACATCCGCCAGCGCCCCCGCGCTCAAGGCCAACACCGCCACCGCCCCGCTCACGTGGGTTGTTCTCACACATACCTCCCGAACACACGAACACTGAGAGTCTCTCAACCGAAAACTAACCCAGCCCTGCCCCAATGCCAACTACTTGAACGGAATTCCGTCCGCGGCCTGCTCCCAACAGCCCCCTACCGTTCCCCCGCACCCTCCCCCATCCCCGGTAGACTCCCACCTGACCATGAACTGGCGCTTCTGGAAGTCCCACAGCATGGACGACGGCGCCCGGGCCCGCCTTGAGCACTCGCTCTGGCTCACCCGCGCCCTCGAGTCCAACCGCGAGTACCCTCGCATCCCCGTCCGTCCGGTCGCCACGGGCGGGTTCGCGCCCCTGCTCTCCCGTCCCCACGGCACGACCCTCGCCAACCGCTGGTGGGACGCCGCCCTCGCCCGCGTCGACGACTAGAGACCCCTCATGCACGACCCCAGCGTCCCCACCATCTCCACCACCGTCGCCACCGTCTCGCGCAAGTGGCTGCTCAAGATGTCCCTGATCGCCCTCGCGCTCATCGCTTTCGGCGTGTGGGGCTACCTCGACGCCACGATCTACTACCCGCGTCGCGGCAAGGCCGCCGCGGAGTTCCTTGAGCTCCAATACCTCCAGGCCCTGTCCGCCTCCGGGCAGACGACGCGGGCCTCGATCGACAACCCGCGGGCCACGCTCGACCGCCTCCGCCAGCAGCACAAGGACGCCGCACTGCAGGGGTCCGACCGCGCCCTGCACGACTGGCTCGACCAGCTCGACCTGGTCGGGCACCTGGAGCCCGCGTCGGCGTCCACCCTCATCCCCCGCACCGACTTCCGCACCGACGAGCAGGGCAGCCCGATCCAGGTCACCAACGCCCTGTCCCGCCTTGAGGACCTGCGCACCCGCTGGACCACGACCTCGGGCGCCACCAAGTCCGCCTCGCCGCTCTCGGCCTTCGACCTGCCCAGCCAGTGGATCATCATGGGCGTGGGCCTGGGCATCGGCTTCTACATCGTCGGCCTGATCCTCGTCGCCAAGAGCCGCCGGTACCGCTGGGACCCCGCCCTGCAGCAGCTCACCCTCCCCGACGGGGCCACCCTCGTCCCCGCCGACATCGAGGAGTTCGACAAGCGCAAGTGGCACCGGCTCTTCATCACCCTGAAAATCCGGCCGCAGCATCCCCAAAAAGGCGGCAGGGCCATCGAGATCGACCTCATGCGCTACGACGCCGTCGAGCCCTGGGTCCTTGAGATGGAAAAGACCGCGTTCCCCGAGTCCGTGGCCGAGCCCGCCCCCGCCGAAACCCCAGCACCCGCCTGAGACGCCGTGGACTTCGACCTCAACCCCAACCTCCTCCCCGCCGCGCTCGTCATCCTCGCCTCGCTCGCGGGCATCATCCTGACGCTGATCACGCTGCCGGGCACGTGGGTGGCCCTCACCGTCGCCGCGGCGGTGGCGTGGTGGCGGCCCGAGCTGCTCTCCTGGTGGACGGTGTTCGCCGCGCTGGGGGTGGCGATCGTTGCCGAGCTTGTTGAGTTCCTTGCTTCGGCCCTGGGCGCCTCCAAAGGCGGGAGCACGAAGAAGGGGGCGCTGGGCGCCCTCATCGGCTCGATCGCAGGCGCGATCGTGGGCTCGCCGTTCCTGTTCCCCATCGGCACCATCGCGGGGGCGGTGGTCGGGGCCGGCGCGGGCACCATCATCATCGAGCGCGGGGTCTTGCGCAAGACCTGGTCGGAGTCCACCCGGGCGGCCCGGGGCGCCGCCGTGGGCCGCGCGGTCGCCACGGTGGCCAAGACCGCCCTCGCGACGATCATCGCCCTGATCCTGGTGGTGGGCGTCCTCAGATGAAACTCCGTAAAACTTGGATCAATCCAGGCGGGGGGCTTCGCAGGAAGCCCTGATGGCAGTATGCTGGCACGCGACCCACCGGGCCCCCTCGGGCCCTGCGTGGAGGTTCGCGTGGGACTACACCCACGCCGGGGCTTGGAGGCCCCGCTTGCAATGACCCGAAGGAGCGACATGCCCAAAGGCGCACAGGTCGAATCGACCGTTCCACCCGCACGCCCCGCCACCCGGAAGCCCAAGCACGAGACCCCCGCCCACGCCGAGCTCCCCCAGCCCGGCGCGGGCCGCCAGCCCCAGGCCGTCAAGACCTTCGTCCTCGACACCAACGTCCTGCTCCACAACCCCGACGCCCTCTTTGTCTTCAAAGAGCACCACATCGTCGTGCCCTTCGCGGTCATCGAAGAGCTCGACAAGATGAAGCGCAAGGACGACGACCTGGGCCGCAACGCCCGGGCCTGCATCCGCCACCTCGACCGCCTCCGCGCCATCGGCCACCTCGCCGAGGGCGTGAACTGGGGCGAGCTGGGCCCGCAGAGCGGCGCGGCGTTCTCCACCGGCGAGGGCGGCGTGACGGGCACCGTCACCATCGACGTGCGCGAGCACGACCGGCCGGAGTCCATCTCCGAGGACACCCCCGACAACCGCATCATCGCCGTGGCCTGGCACATCAACCAGTCCGGCAACACCCCGGTCATCTTCGTCACCAAGGACCTGGCCTGCCGCATCAAGGCCGACGCCCTGGGGATCGTCACCGAGGACTTCACCAACCAGAAGGTCGACGCCGACCGCCTGTACACGGGCTTCCTCACGGCCTCCGTCGAGGGCGGCCTGATCGACGAGCTGTACCACGACCGCCTCCTGCCGCTGGACCGCCTCGCCGAACCCCTGAAGGTGCAGAGCGAGGAGGGCGAATACCAGCAGTCGCTGGAGCCCAACCAGTACATCGTGCTGAAGGACAAGGACGACGAGAACCACACCGGGCTGGGCCGCCGCCTGGCCGACACCGACCACGTCATCCCCGTCACCGGGCCGCGCAAGCCGGTGTTCGGGATCATGGCGCGGAACGTGCAGCAGACGATGGCGATGGATGCGCTGCTGGACGAGGAGGTCAAGCTCATCACGCTGCTGGGCGGCGCGGGCACCGGCAAGACGCTGCTGGCGCTCGCCGCAGGCATGGCCAAGGTGTTCAACGAGGAGCGGTACGAGAAGCTGCTGGTGGCGCGCCCCATCATGCCGCTGGGCCGGGACATCGGCTACCTGCCCGGCGACAAGGACGAGAAGCTCACGGCGTGGATGCAGCCGATTTTCGACAACCTTTCCTACCTTCTGAGCACCCGCGGCAGCGGGACGCAGACGGCCGAGAGCCACTCGCTTGAGCAGCGCATCGGGAAGCTGATGGCCGACGGCAAGCTCGTGCTCGAGCCTCTGACTTATATCCGCGGGCGGTCGATCCCCCACCAGTTCATGATCGTGGATGAGGCCCAGAACCTGACGCCGCACGAGGTCAAGACGATCGCGTCGCGCGTGGGCGAGGGGACCAAGCTCATCCTGACGGGCGACATCGGGCAGATCGACAACCCGTACCTGGACTCCTCGAGCAACGGGCTGGCGTACGCCGTGGAGAAGATGAAGGGCGTGCGGCTGTTCGCGCACGTCACCCTGGCCAAGAGCGAACGCTCCGAGCTCGCGAGCCTTGCCGCAAGCAGGCTCTAGGCAGGACCCGGTGAATGGCTTGGACGGCGGTCTGCGGCGAACGCTGCGAGCGACTCCGCGTGCGCGGCGCGCAGGCTGCGCCAGAGCTTGAAGCACAGGACCGTGTAGACCACGACAAGAAACAGGCTGAAGAGCACGCTGATGCCCGTGGTCACGACGATGGCGATGGACATCGGGTGCGACATGCCGGCGGGTGCCGCCGCGGCGACCTGGTTCATGATCCAGCCGACGTAGTAGTAGTGGTGCACGGTCAGGAACGGCTGAAGGGCGGCCCCGACCATGAAGAGCGTGCCCAGACTGCGGGCGCGGCGGAAGACGACCTGCTGCGGGATGCGGGGGGCGAGCCGGCGGAGGTCGAGCATCGCCGCGACCAGGAGCGCGAAGAGAAGGAAGGACTGGAGGCCGCCGAGGACGACGTGAAGCCTGAGCGACTCGGGCCTGAGCATCTCCGCGCCCACCGCGAAGATCAGCAGCACGGGCAGCGCGAGGGTGAAGGCTCTGACGGCACGCCGCGGACGCTCTGCGTCGTGTGACGCGTCCCGGGCGGGGTCTGGGGCGGTGAGCAGCCACCAGCCGAGGAAGACCGGCCCGGTCAGGAGGACGTCGACGACGCCCTCGATGCCCGCCGTCACATCGGGCCAGGCCGAGCCGATCGCGATCAGCAGGGCGGTGACGCACGCCGCGGCGATGGGTGCCCAGAACGAAACGGCGGCGCCGCGCTTGAGGCGCTGCACATACGCCGGGTCGCTGTGGACCAGCATGTCGGAGCGGAGGGAGAGGGCGATTGCGGCGCCGCACTCGGGGCAGTCGGAGGCGGTGGGCAGGCCGCGGAGTGAGTACCCGCACCGAAGGCAGGGCTGGTCGCGGTCGAGGATGGCCGCGGGAGGTTGCATCATGCTGCCTCCAGCTGCGCGTCGGCGACGGTGGCCAGGTTCCCCCGCAGCTTGGTGAAGAGCGAGCAGAACCGGATGAAGGCCAGGAGCGTCACGACCGAGCCGGCGAAGCGGACGAGGCCCTTCCCCAGCTTGACCCCCGTATCGACCAGCTTCGCGGCGTTGGGCGACAGCCCCCACGACTTGGCCGGCCCTTCGAGCAGCAGCGCGAGCGCCGTCACGCTGGTGCAGACCGCCACGATCCACAGGTAGGACCGCAGCCGGCCCGCGTTGCGGAAGATGTCCTGGTTGGGCAGGCGCACGGCAAGCCACATGAGGTAGTGCATGCCGGCGACAAGGCCCACCGCGAGCAGCACGTTGTCCACGCGCGTCAGGGCCGACATCACGTGCCTGTGCACCGGGACCAGCAGCGGCAGAGTGACCGTGCCCACCTTCAGGGCGATCAGGGCCGTGAGGCAGGCCCGGACGATGCGGCGCGGCTTCTCGCCCTTGTTGGTCGAGAGTTGCCCCGCGTCGGGCGTGGTGAACCACACCCACCCCAGGACAAAGACCGAGAGGACGCCGATGGAGAAGTACTGCACCAGGAAGACCGCGCCGGGCAGCCGCGCATGCAGGACGAAGAGCGCGATGTTGAGGGCGATCACCAGGACCACGCTGACGAGCACCGCCGTGGCCCCGCGGCGCAGGGTGGCGACGTACTGCGGGTCGCTGTAGATCAGCAGATCGCCCATGAGCGACCGCTTGGCGGGCGTACCGCATTCGGGGCACAGGCCCGAGGTCGGCAGCCCCGCCAGCGCATAGCCGCAGCGGATGCACGGGCGCTCGCCCTCGATGACCGCGGGTTGTCCGATCGCGACCTCCATCGTGCTAGGTTACTCGGCCTTGGCGCCGGCGGGTTTCTCCGGCGCGAGCGATTCCGCGATGCGGGCGGCCAACTCCTCAAAGAGCTTGTGGTAGGTGACCATCGCCAGCCCGCCCAGGAGCAGCATGATCGCTCCCATGATCAGTGTGAGGTCCTTTATCCCGCCGCTGCCGAACGCCACCACCAGCACACACAGCGCGCACAGCACGATCAGCAGGCACAGGGCCACGAGCAGCGCCGTGGTGCTGTCCCGCATGCTGGCGCTGGGCACACGGCCCGCCAGCCAGCGGACGTACAGCATCCCCGCGCCGTAGCCCAGCAGCATCGCCGCGATGTCCGCGATGACCAGCGCGGCGAGCGTGTCCCGCGGCGTGGCCATCGCCAGCGACAGGCCGATGGTTGCGCCCTTCACAACCGCAGCCACCAGCACGCAGGCGCGGACGATCCGGCGGGGCCGCTGGCCCCTGTTGCTCGTGAGCTGGCCCGGGTCGGGGGCCGTGACCAGCCACCAGCCCAGGAGGAACAGCCCCATGATCGCCAGCCCCACGACCTGCGCCACGCCCGCCATCACGCGCGGCACGCGCCCGAACGGGTCGCTGAAGCCGTTGATTGTGGCCCCGACGATGACCAGCAGCAGCAGCGAGACGATGCTCGCTTTGATCAGCTCGGCCCCGCGCTGCAACGCCCGCAGGTAGGACGGGTCGCTGTAGGTGAGCAGGTCGCCGCGGAGGGTGCGGTCGATGGGCGTGCCGCACTCGGGGCACAGGCCCGTGACGGGCAGGCCGGCGAGGGAGTAGCCGCAGCGGACGCAGGGCGTGCCCTCACCGATTACCGTCTGAGAAGGAAGCTCGGTATCCGTCATGCTTCCACCGGGGGATGAGGCGGCGCAGCGTTCAGCGTTTCTGGCCGGACGAGTGGCGTGAGCTCTTCTCGGATCGCGCCCAGGCACACGGCGATCAGGATCGGCGACATGATGACGCAGAACCCGACGCAGAGGTAGAGCGCGCACCGGAGGATAAACAGGGTCGTTCCAAACGGGCCGGTCGGGCCGACCCAGTGCAGCGGGACCAGCACGACGCTCGCGGCAATCCCGAGGACGCCTACGCGCAGCACACCCGTCGTGACTTCGCGGGCACCGGGCTGTTGGCAGCGACGCGCCAACGAGCGCAGGTGCAGCAGGGCTGCGGTATAGAACACGGGCAGCAACATCGCGGCGGAAAGCGCGACGTACGGCTGCCGGAGCCCTATCCCCGCGATGACCAGCAGCCCAGCGCCGGCGAGCGCGGCGCGGGAGATGTTCACCATGGCGCGTTCCGGGCCGCCCTGCACGCGGCTCGGATCGGCCGCGGTCAAGAGGCACCAGCCGATGGTCCCCAGGATCGGCACCGCGAACAGAAGGAACGCCGTGGGGAGGAAGCAGAGGCCGGCCCCGCCCCCGGCGCCCACCAGGGAGAAGAGCAGGAGCACGCCGAGCCCGAGCGTGATGGAGAGCAGGGTGGCGCCGCGGTCGATTCGCCGTGCAAACACGGGGTCGGCGAATCGGAGGAAGTCGCCCTTGAGGGACTCGGCGACGGGGTGGGCGCACTCGGGGCAGTTGCCGTCCTTGGGGAGCCCGGAGAGCGAGTAGCCGCAGCGGGTGCAGGTTGGGAGCACGGCCTCCATCGCCCGAGGATACCGGTGAGGCGGCGGATGGTTGAAGCCATGAAAAAGGGCAGGCCGTGTGGCCTGCCCCTGAAAGGTCGGGAGGGATGTCGGATCAGCGCTTGCTGAACTGGAAGCGGCGGCGGGCGCCGGCCTGGCCGTACTTCTTACGCTCGACCTCGCGAGCATCGCGGGTGAGCATGCCCTGGTCGCGGAGGGTCTCTTCGAACTGCGGGTCGTAGTCGAGCACGGCGCGGGCGATGGCGAGCTTCACGGCGCCGGCCTGGCCCATGACACCCCCGCCGTGGCACTTGGCGATGATCTGCACGCGGCCCATGAGGCCGGTGGCGGTGAGGGCGATGGTGGCGTCGCGCCGGTCACGCTCTTCGGAAAAGTACTGCTCGATCGTCTTGATCTTGCCGTTGGGGGCCTCGATCGTGACCGTCGCCTTGTCGCCCTCGGCGGGCTTCATGCGGATGCGGGCGACCGCCGTCTTGCGGCGGCCGGTGCCCCACCACCAGCCGTGCTTGTCGGCGGGCTTGGCGGTGCGGGGGGCGCGGGCGGTCTGCGTGGGAGCGGCCGGCGCGGTGCCGGGGATCTGGAGCGGGGAGCCGGAGGTGGTCGTCATGGTCTTGAGTCCTTGAGCCCTGCGGGCTTAGACGATGGTCATGGGCTTGGGGTTGTGGTTCGCGAACTCGTGCTCGGCGCCGGGGACGATCTTGAGGTTCTTGAGCATCACGCGGCTGAGGCGGTTCTTGGGGAGCATGCGGCGGACGGCGTCCTCGACGAGCAACTCGGGCTTGCTGTCACGGACCTGGCCGTAGGTCTGAACCTTGAGGCCGCCGGGGTGCTTGGTGTACCGCATCTTGAGGCGGTGCTCGGCCTTGCGGCCCGTCAGGCCGACCTTGGAGGCGTTGGTGATGATGACGTTCTCACCGGTGTCGACGTGGGGGGTGTACTCGGGACGGTGCTTGCCCATGAGGACCTGGGCGACCTCCGCCGCGAGACGGCCGAGGGGGACGCCTTCAGCATCGACCACGTGCCAGCCCTTGCTGACCTGGCCGGGCTTGGCGAGGAATGTCTGACGCCTGCTGGACATCGCAACCTCCGGGTGCATGGCCCTGCAACACTGTGCGGGGGCGGCACTTCTGATCGCCGCCTACCGGGCGGGACGGGCTTTGGAAGGCTCCATCCAGGAGCCTGCCGCGGCAGGATTGGGGAAAGTTGAACGCGGGCGGTCCGATCTGCCCGGGCTTTTCAGCGTGGGGAGGATAGGCGGGGGCTCACGGGAATCAAGGTTTGCGGCTCAAGGGGGAAAGGGACGATGATGGAGCCCATGTCAATGTTCCCCGGCATCAACCCCCAGTCTCCCCCCCCACCCCAGCCGCCGGGGCCGGGGGGGCCTCCCCCTGATCCGGGATCTCGGCGGGGGGCAAAGGTCGCCTGGGTGCTGATCGCCCTGCTGATGTCGACGCTGGTGATCAGCAACCAGGTGTTCGGGCCCGAGGCCCCCAAGCCGCCGGTGAGAGAGGCGGGTCAAGTCCTGCCGCCCGAGTCGGGGGACCCATTCACGCTTTCCACCAAGCTGACGGTGGCGCTGAAAGAAGCGATGGGGATGACCCAGCGGGAGGCCGAGGAGGGGATGAGGTCGCTGGAGAGCGCGGCCCGGACCGCCGGCGGCACCGCGACAGAGCAGGTCCGCCTGGCGATCGCGGCGGCGGAACTGGTCGGGCCGGAGGCCGGGGTGGAACGCCTGGGTCGCATCGCCGCCCCCACCGGGGGCCTGCTCGAGCAGGACATCGCAGCGCTGCGACGGGCGTACGAGAATGAGGGGCGGGTGACGGATGCTGCGGAGCTGCAGGGGCTGGTAGAGCGGCACGGCTGGTTCGGTCGGCTGGCGGGAACGCACGGGCTGGCGAAGTCGGACCCTGCGCGCGAGGCGATCTTCGCGTTCTTGCCGCGTCTGATCGCGGCGGGCCTGCTAGTGGCGCTGGTGCTAACCGTCGCGGTGGTGGGCGGGATCGCGGCGTCGATCACGATGATGGTGCGTCTGAGCGCCGGGAAGGTGAGGCCCGCCTTCGTGCCGCCCGCGCCGGGGGGCAGCGCGTACCTGGAGACGTTCCCGTTCTTCGTGCTGGGGTACCTGTGCCTGCACTTCGGGTTCGACCTGTACGTGACGCTCAAGGGAAGCGTGGGGCCGGGCGTGCCGGTGGTGCAGCTCGCGATGCAGTGGGTGCTGGTGCTGTTCCCGCTGTACGCCGTGGTGTTCCGGGGCGTGCCGTTCCAGCAGTGGCGGAAGGACGTGGGCCTGCACCGCGGCGCGGGGTTCTGGCGCGAGGTGTGGTCGGGGGTGTGGGGCTACTTCGCCGGGCTGCCGCTGCTGGCGATGGCGATCGGAATCACCTTCGCGGTGATCCTGCTGAAGGGCGTCGTCGAGCGGCTGCTGAACCCGCACGGTGAGCCCGAGATGCCGTACAACCCCATCGCGGAGCTGATCAACAGCGGGAGCCCGGGGGTGCTGGTCATGCTGTTCGTGCTGGCGACGGTGTGGGCGCCGCTGGTGGAAGAAACGGTGATGCGCGGCTGCCTGTTCCGGCACCTGCGGTCGCGCTTGCCCCTGGTCGCCGCGGCGGTGGTGTCGGCGCTGTTCTTCGGCTTCATGCACGGGTACAACGTGCTGCTGCTGCTGCCGGTGATCACGATCGGGTTCACGTTCGCGCTGATGCGGGAGTGGCGGGGGTCTTTGATCGCGCCGATCACGGCGCACTTCATGCACAACGCGACGGCGCTGACGGTGGTTTTGACACTTTTGAGTGCGTTGAAGGAGTGAAGGGGGGGTCTCGGAGAGACGCAGGGGCAGAGGCAAAGGAAGGGAGAAAACCCCCTCCGCCTCGCAAAGCCTCGGCACCTCCCCCGCAGAGCCGGGGGAGGAGTTTTGGCCGGTGCTACGTGGTGGCACCGCATTCGGGGCAGGTGCCGGAGGGGGTGAGGGGGTAGCCGCAGGGGCAGCAGGACTTGGCGCGGGCGAGGCGGTGGGTGTTCCAGGTTTCGACACGGCGGGCGGCGCGATAGGCGAGGAACAGCATCATCGCGGCGAGGTAGAGGGTCGCGGCGAAGATGAGGGGATTGAGGAAGACGCCGCGGAGGTCGAGCTTGGTGCCGGGGTCGGAGATCGTGTCGGACTTCCACTGAGGGTCATCCCAGGGCCACCACATTTGCTGGTTGTAGAAGACGGGGAAGGGCCAGCCGTAGGAGTCGACCTGCATGTTGTGGGTCGATTGGCGGCCTGAGGCAGCCCGAGCATCAATGCGCTTGTGGCCAACGTTGGCGCGCCATTCGAAGTACTCATCGGGACCGGGCCATGGGGGCTGATCCGTGGGCGTTGCCTTCGGGTAAGTCATGGCTGCGGCGGCCGGGCCGCGGAGCGTGAACTGTGGAGAGTTGGGCTGACGCTCCCAGATGATGAACTGGAAGGCGATGGGGAAGTTGATGGCGGCGCCGATGAGCGTGAGGAGGGCGAGGGCAGCCAGGTGGGTGCGCCACTTCATTCTGCGGAGTCTAACGCGCTTGGGGAGAAGACCCCCTCCGCCTCGCAGAGCCTCGGCACCCCCCCCGCGGAGCCGGGGGAGGAGTCAGTCAGGCCAGGTGACCTGGGTGGGGTCGCGATTCTCGGTGGCGGCGAGGAGACCGGCTCGCCACATCCAGCGCTTGAGCGGCAGGTGCTGCTGGTAGAGGGCGTCGCGGAGGGTGTCGCCGCCGTCGAGGTCGAGCAGGCCGACGGGGAGGTCGGCCAGGGCCACGAAGGTGGCGAGGGCGCGTGCCGCGGCGGGGCGTTCGCGGGTCACGTACTCGCGCGAGTAGGCGTGCTCGGCTTGGGTGGTGATGTCGCGGTTGAACAGGGCGCGGGCGCAGTCGGGGGAGGTGCGGGCGAAGCCGTGGGCGGCGAAGCCGAGGGAGAACTCGCGCTCAAGGTAGGCGCGGGGCTCCATGCGGTGGTCGTGAAGCAATCGGGCCTGGGGGCGGAAGAGGACAGGCGCGTCGAAACGCTGCCGGAGCTTGAAGGCGATCTCGTTGTCCTCGTAGCCGTACCAGGCGGGGTACACGGTGAAACAGCCGACCTCGCGCACGGCGTCCATGGGGGCGGAGATATTGAGACCCCAGGAGTGGCGGAAGCCCCAGTCCTTTTCGGGGTCGGCGTCGGTCATGCCGCTGTAGAAGAAGACCATGGGCGTTTCGCGGATGAGGCGGTCGAAGAGGCGGTCGGGGTGGTGCGCGACCCACGGGGAGTCGCCGACGACCACGGCGACCCTGCCGCGGAGGGAGCGGTGTGCGTCGAGGTGTGCTTCAACCCAGGCGGGGTCGGGGACGACGTCGTCGTTGGTGGAGATCATGAGCCCGGCGCGGGCCTCGCGGAGGATGAGGTTGCGGACGGTGGTGTAGCCGGAGCGCGGGCAGGCGATGAGCTTGAGGCGGGGGCGGAGGCTGGGCGGACAGGCCTGCTGGGCGGCCTGCAGGCCCTGAGGGTCGGGTCCGTCAAAGCCGACGAGGACCTCGAACTGGTCGGTGGTCTGGTTGGCGAGGGCGCGGAGGCAGTTGTGGAGCTTCTGGGGGCGCTGGTGGGTGGGGATGATGATGGAGGCGAGCACGCTGGGTTATCGGTTGGGCGGGCGGCCGGGCTTGCGGGGTGAACGGGCCGGGAGCGGCCGGCCCCTAGGATTGCGCATGTTGTGGCAGCCACCCTTGGCCGAGGCGTACACCAGGATGGATGCGGGGGCGCTGGCGGAGGCGATTTCGCAGCGCCGGCGGGAGCTGGGCGAGCGCCTTGTGATCCTGGGGCACCACTACCAGACCGATGAGGTCATCCAGCACGCGGACTTTACCGGTGACTCGCTGAAACTGTCGCAGACCGCGGCCAAGGTCTGCGAAGGGCGCGATGTCCGCTGGATCGTGTTCTGCGGCGTCCACTTCATGGCGGAGACGGCGGACATGCTGACGCCCGAGGGGGTGTCGGTGATCCTCCCCGACCTGTCCGCGGGGTGCTCGATGGCGGACATGGCGCAGCACGACGACACGGTCCAGGCGTGGGAGGAGGTCCACATCGCGCTGCGCGAGGGCGGGTGGAAGGGGCGGGTGGTGCCCATCACCTACGTGAACTCCTCCGCGGCGATCAAGGCGTTCGTGGGCGAGCACGGCGGGGCGTGCTGCACCAGCAGCAACGCCGGCGCGGTCTTCGAGTGGGCCATGCGGCAGGCGGAGGATGTCAAGGTGCTCTTCCTGCCCGACCAGCACCTGGGTCGGAACACGGCGAGCGCGTTCGGCATTGATGTGGCCCGGGAGTCGTGCGTCTACGACCCGCGCCGGGCGCGCAAGGGCGAGGAGCTCGGCGGCGCGACGGCCGAGCAGGTGCTGGGGTCGAAGGTCATCCTTTGGGCGGGGCACTGCTCGGTCCACAAGCTCTTCAGGCCGGAGCACTGCGCGCAGGTGCGGGCCGAGTCGGCGCAGGGGGGCGAGCCGATCAGGATCCTGGTCCACCCCGAGTGCGCGAAGGAGGTGGTGGACCTGGCGGACCTCGCGGGGTCTACGGAGTTCATCATCCGGACCATCCGCGAGTCGCCGGCGGGCTCGCGGTGGGCGGTGGGGACGGAGGTTCACCTGGTGGCGCGGCTCGCGAAAGAGGCGGCGGAGCGCGGCGTGCAGGTGCGGATCCTGAGCGACTGCCAGTGCCTGTGTACGACGATGTACCGGATCGATCAGCCGCACCTGCTGTGGGTGCTGGACAACCTGGCGGGGGATTCGGCGGGGCGGGACCCCCGGATCAAGAAGGCACGGGTGGTCAACGAGGTGAAGGTACACCCCAAGGTCCGGGGGCAGGCACTGCTGGCGATCGAGCGGATGCTGGAGAACGTCGGTGGCGGCGGGTTCGGGCGGGGCGCGCGGAAGAACGCCGCGGTGGATTGACGCGGCGTGAAAACGGGCGAACGGGCTGTAAGCGGAAGTTAGACGCCGACCTTGGACTGGGTCTTGACCTCGACCATCGGGTGGGCGTTGAGCTCGACGGATTCGCGCATCAGCCGGCCGACCTTGAACTTGACGGCGCGCTTGGCGGGGACCTCGACCTTCTGCATGGTCTTGGGATTCTGGGCGAGGCGGGCGGCACGCTCCTTGACCTCGAAGACGCCGAAGTCGCGGAACTCGAGGCGGTTGCCCTGTTTGAGCTCCTTGATGACCTGGTCCAGGAACTCCTGGATCGCCTTCTTGGCGTCGGCGCGCTTGAGCTTGGTCCGCTCGGTGATGCGCTCAATCAGGTCCTTCTTCGTGATCGTGGCCATGCGTGATCCCTTGTTAGCCGTTGACATGTCGGACTGGTCGGTCGTGTCGGTGGCCTTTTTCACCCTTGGGGGGGGTCGAACCCTGCCCCAGTCTGGTCCCCTCATGAAGCATTCTGGAAGCGTTGGAAAGACGGTCGAATCCGGAATGCCGACCTGCTGTCATCCTCCCACGAATGACGGCTTTACGCGCCGACCGGGTGCAAGTATGGCGCGCATCAGCCGGTCAGTCAATACGACTCCGAGGGGTCCCCTCAGATGAGGCAGCCTTTATTGTGGGAAGGGTTTACGAGAATTGGCTTGACAGGGGCGGGGTGGGGGCTTTGGGAGGGTCTAGAAGCGGATGACGAGGCCGCCGTAGAGCCCCTGGAGGGAGCCGTCGAAGGAAAAATCGGTCTCGCCCTCCCCATCGCTCATCCCGAAGAAGATGGACCGATAGCCTGCCTGGACGCCGACGTTCCAGGCGGGCCGCCATTGGACGCCCACGATGATGTCCAGGGAGTAGTTGTTCTTCTCGGGCATCGCCCCCAGGGTGAGCTGGGTGTCGATGGTGAGGTCGGTGTAGATGTCGGCGCTCAGCTTGAGGCCGGCCTGGGGCTGGAGGTACCAGCCGCTCTCGTCCACCCGCGTCACGCCGGAGGTCGCGGAGAGGTTGGCCACCGACCAGTCGCTGTGGTAGGCGCGGACGCCGAACACGGCGTCCAGCCGCGGGTCCACGGCGTAGGAGCCGTCGCTCTGCCGCTCGCGCGGGGAACCCGCGAACGTGTACGCGCCCTCGAGCTCGATGATCGTCATCTCAAGGTCTGTCTGGACGGTGTCGCCCGGGGCGAACG
>JAEYTB010000289.1 GCA_023434205.1 Planctomycetota bacterium
AGCGCCGCCTGCATCGCCGTGCGGGCCGTCTCCTCATCGCGGATCTCGCCCACCAGGATCACGTCGGGGTCCTGCCGCAGCACGCTGCGCAGGAGCTGGCCGAAGTTGTTGCCCTTCTGCTCATCCACCGGGATCTGCGTGACGCCGGGGAGCTGGTACTCCACCGGGTCTTCGATCGTGATCACGTTCCGCGTGGTGCGGTCCATCTCGCGGATGGCGTTGTACAGAGTCGTGGTCTTGCCGCTGCCCGTTGGCCCGCACGCCAGGATCAGCCCGCTGTCCTGGTTGCACACCTGCCGGATCCGCTCGTACATGTAGTTGAGCATCCCCAGGTCGCTGAGCGACTCGGGGCTGCCCCGCTGGTCCAGAATACGGATCACCAGCTTCTGCCCGTACATGCTGGGCGTGAAGCTGATCCGGTACTCCACCCGCCGATCCGGGAACACGATCGAGAAGTGCCCGTCCTGCACCGCGTCGCGCCCCGCCACGTGCATGTGGCACGCCGCCTTGACGACGCCAAAGACCAGCTCGCCCACCCGCTTGGGCAGCTCGATGATGGGCACCATGTCCCCGTCCACGCGCATCCGCACGTTGGCCGTCTCGCCCTTGGGCTCCACGTGGATGTCCGTTGCGCGGCTCTTGCTGCCAAGCTGCAGCAGCAGCCGCAGCGCGTTGGGCCCGTCGCTCGTCCCCGCCAGCACGTCGCTGGGGTTGCCGTTGGCGTCGATCACCCGGATCTCTTCCGGCGGGCTGTCCTTGGGCGGCAGCGCGTTCATCACGTCCGCCAGTTCGAACATCCAGCCCACCTCGCGGCTGGCCTTCACGCCCGTCGCCTTCGCCACCTCGCTGTGCTCGTACGCCGCGTTGACATCCAGCTCCCGCGCCATCAGCTCGGGGATCTCGGGCCGGTCGCCCTCGATCAAAAACTCGTGCTGCCCCACCTTCAGCACATCGCCCGGCTTGAGGATCGCCGCCGTCACCTTCGCCTCGTTCACCTTGGTGCCGTTGCGGCTGTTGAGGTCGCGCACCACCCAGCACCCCTGCCGGTCCAGCTCGATGATGCAGTGCTTGCGGCTCGCCCGCTCATCGATCAGGGGGATCGCGTTCTCCGGGCCGCGACCAATGGTGACCGTCCCCTCCGTCACCTGAAGGGCTTTCGCATTGCCGCGGATGGGGGTGAGCTTGAGGCGGAGCGACATCGGTTGGGATGGTACCGGGTTCAGGGCGGGCACGCCCCTGATACCCGTGTCTTCCCGCAAGGTTGCGGCCGATCAGTCTTCGTCCTTGAAAAGCCGCACCGCGCTCAGCACGAGCGCCTGGAGTTCCTGCTCGTGCCGGTCGAACGTGAGGTCCAGCACAGGCCGGGCGACCGGGCAGGGCCACGACCCGGGGGGCACTGCCGCAAGCTTGGACCAGTCCTTCTCCGTCACCAAAAGCACATCGGCCTGGTGGTCCCGCACGCTCTGGACCAGGGCCCGCACCTCCTCGGGCGCGAACTCGGCATGGTCGCGCAGGACCGTCGCCCCCACCAGCCCCCCCGCCGCGTCCCGCGCCGAAGCCAGGAAGGGCCCGGGGTTGCCGATCGCGCACGCCGCGTAGAGCCGCTTGCCCCGCAGCCACTCGGTCGAGACGACCTCATCCCCGACGCGCAGCCCGGTCCACGCGTGCCGGCACACGGCGACCACCCCCTTGGGCAGGTACGGCCACAGCTGCGTTTCAACGTCGATCGCATCAGTGCGGGTCACGGCCTGAGCGTGCGTCACCACCGCCGCGTGGGCGCGCCGGAGACTCTCCAGCGGCTCCCGCAGCCACCCCGCGGGCAACAGCCGGTCCCTGAAGGGCGGGCGGGTGGCATCCACGAGCACGATGTCCACCTGCCGCGCGATCCGCCGGTGCTGAAACCCATCGTCGAGCACGATCGAGTCGACCTGCGCCCCTTCCTCAGACCCAAAGAGCGCAATCAGCCCCGCGGCACGATCCGGCTGCGCCACGATCGGCAGGTCGGGGAACTGCCGCCGATAGATCGTCGCCTCATCAGACTCCAGCCCCTCCCCCGCGGGCCGCCCATACCCGCGCATGGCGATGCACGGGTGGCACCCCTGGGCGCGGAGAAGGCGGACCAGGTACGCCACCATCGGTGTTTTGCCCGTGCCGCCGACGGAGAGATTCCCGACGCTGATGACCGGGCGATCGAACGTCACCACGCCCTTGCCGCGGTCGAACCGCCGGTTGCGGCGGCCGATCACGGACCCATACACGCCCGCGGCGAGGGACGCCAGCGGGCCGCGCATCGGCGGGCGGGGGGGCTGAAGGTGGGCTTCCGGCGTGGTCATGGCCGCAGCCAGAGGTTACGCCGGGTCCTGGGCGGCCGATTCCCGGCGCGCCTTCTCCGCGGCGATCACCGCCCGGGCGGCGATGATCTGCCGGCGCAGCTCCGCACGCTCCGCCCGGTGGGCAAAGAACGTGATGACGATGTCCACCATCGCCAGGAACAGCACCAGCACGATCAGCCCCGCGACCAGCATCCACAGCATCACAAACAGCCGCGTGTGGGGCTGCGCCGGGGGCACCAGACTGAACGCCGCGGCGGTCAGCGGGATCGTGAACATCATCAGCAGGCTGTTGACGGTGCGGATCCGCTTGCGGGCGGGGGGCATCTCCGCCCTGTAGAGCAGCAGCACGTGCCCGGCGACCACGAGCATCGCGAGGATGGCCACCGGCAGCACCAGCCACGCGGGGGCGATGGGATCGGTGGAGAGCAGGGCGGCGTTCTGTGGCGTCAAGCAGGGACCTTTGCGCGCTGTGGCTGAGCCTGCGGCACGCCCAGGCGAACCAGCAGGCCGGAAAGCCGGGCCATCGGCAGGCCCATGATCGTGGTCACATCGCCCGTGTGCGAGAGCGGCCAGCCGGCGATCAGCGCCTCGCGGTAGTTGTAGCCCCCCGCCTTGCCCTGCCAGTCGTTGCTCGCGATGTACGCGCCGATCTGCGGCTCGCTCAGCCGCCCCAGCCGGACGCGGGCGGTGTCGGTGAAGATGTGCCGGACGGGAGCCTCGCCGCGCCGGTCGATCACCGCCACGCCCGTCAGCACCTCGTGCTCACGCCCGATGAACGACCGGATCATGCCCTCGGCCTCTTCCGGCGTGGTGGGCGTGCCGATGAGCCGCCCGTCAAGCAGGCACGCCGTGTCGGCCCCGATGACAACCCGACCCGCGGACGCGGGGTCCGAGGCCTTCGCCCACGCCTTGAGGTACGCCAGGCTGGCGACCCACGCGCCCGGGTTGGTGGTATGGGGCTTCAGCGCCGCGTCCTCGAACCCGGGGTGGACGGCCTCGTGCGCGGCGAACCCGTGCTCCGCCAGAAGCTGGCGGCGCCGCGGCGAACGCGAGGCGAGAATAAGCGGGGCAGGGCTGGTCATGATCACGCTTCCAGAGTATTCGGCCGCCGCGGCACGTCGAGTGGAAGTTTCGCGCGAAGCGTTGGCGAAGAAGCTCAGGCGGTCGGAATCGGTCGTGCCCAGGGTGGCGGCTACGGTTGTCACGATGAACACTCCTCACGAGGCGGGCGGGCGCGTGCCGCGGGCCCATCTGGTTCAGCTCGATATCGCCTGGGAAGACCCGGCCGAGAACCACGAACGGGTCCGGCAACTGCTGGACCGGGTCGACGTGGCCGCCGGGGACCTGGTCCTCCTCCCAGAGATGTTCGCCACCGGGTTTTCCTTCAACATCCAGAGGACGAACGACAAGCAGGGGGAGACGCTTGCATTCTTGGTAGAACTCGCGGAAGAGTTTCAGTGCTTCGTGCAGGGCGGCAGGACCGTCGCGGGCTGCCACAAGGCCGCCTGCGGAGCCGAGAACGTCATGACCGCGGTCGGGCCGGGTGGCAAGGTCCTCGCCGAGTACACCAAGGTCCACCCCTTCTCGATCGGCGGCGAGCACGAGGCGTTTGCCGCGGGCGCCGAGGTGCTCTGCTGGTCTTGGGGCGCCGGGGAGGCGCCGCTTCGGGTCTCCCCCGCGATCTGCTACGACCTGCGCTTCCCCGAACTGTTCCGCGTGGCCACCCTCAAGCACGGCGCCGAAGTCTTCGCCCTGGGCGCGTGCTGGCCCGTCTCGCGCCAGCACCACTGGCGCGCCCTCGCGATCGCCCGCGCCATCGAGGACCAGACCTACATGCTCGCCGTGAACCGCACCGGCCGCGACCCCAAGCTCGAATACGCCGGCGGCACCATCGCCGTTTCGCCCAAAGGCGACATCCTCGGGGAGCTGGGTCCCGAGCAGGGCGTGATCTCGGTCGAGGTCGACCAACGCGAAGTCCGCCGCTGGCGCGAGAAGTTCCCCGCCCTCAAGGACGCCCGCCTCCTCCCGACGCTGCTCCCATAGCCCGTCGATTTCCCATAGCAGTCCGCCCCGCGTGCGTGTAGGCTGGGGCCGCGTCCGCGTGCGTCGTCCATTCCCGGCAAGCGAGCCCCCCATGCGTTACCTGCGTCACCTCGGAGCCGCGGCATCACTCATCTGCTGCCTCGCCACCTCCGCACTCGCCGACTTCAACCTCGCAAGCTTCCCCAACACCAACGGCCTCACGCTCGCGGGCAACGCCGCCGTCACCAACAGCCTCCTGCGCCTCACGCCCAGCACCGGTAACCAGGCCGGCAGCGCCTACTACACCGCCCACCAGTCCGTCGGCGGCGGCTTCAGCACCACCTTCACCTTCCGCATCTCCCAGCAGTCCGGCGGCGGCGCCGACGGCTTCGCCTTCCTCATCCAGACCGCCTCGGCCAACGCCCTGGGCGGCAACGGCTGCCGCATCGGCTACCACGAGCTCACCAACAGCGTCGCGGTCGAGTTCGACACCCACCAGACCGGCTCCTGCGTCGCGGGCGACGTCAACGACATCAACGACAACCACATCAGCATCCACACCCAGGGCGCCGGGCCCAACAGCGCGTCGGAAGCCGCCTCCATCGGCTCCGCCGCCGGCATCCCAAATATGTCCGACGGCGCCGTCCACACCGTCAAGATCGAGTACACCCCGCCCGTGGGCGGCGGCCCGGGCGCGATGATGGTCTACCTCGACGACCTCACCACGCCGCGGATCACCGCGCCCCTGGACCTGGGCGCCATCGGGCTCAACTCCGGCCGCGCGTGGGTGGGCTTCACCGCCGCGACCGGCGGCGCCGCCGAGCGCCACGACATCCTCTCCTGGTCCTTCACCGAGGGCGCCCCCATAGGCAGCAACCGCCCCCGCACCCCCACCATCACCGAGCCCAACACCGACTTCCGCGTCGTCAACGGCCAGGACGTCCACATGGAGACCAACCCCTTCTTCTCGCCCATCGGCGCCAACCACCTCTGCACCGACTGGGAAGTCTGGAAGACCGCCGGCAACGAGCTGGTCTGGCAGGCCGCGTGCGCCACGGGCGTTGAACGCCTGCACATCCACCTCGGCGACGGCGTCTTTATGGGTTCGTACGCCGGGCGCACCGACCTCGAGGCGAGCAGCAACTTCTCCCTCCGCGCCCGCCACCGCGACGATTCCGGCGACCCGGCCACCGAGTACAGCCTCTGGCAGCAACGGCCCTTCATCACCGGCGCACCGGGCACCAACCTCGCCATGATCATCGAGGACGTGCTGGTCGCTCCGATCTGGACCGACGCGGCCGGCGGCGCCTCCATCGTGCTCCCCGCCGCGGGCCCCGACCCCGCCTCCGTCACGCTCGAGTCCGGCGCCGGCGGTGCGCTCGTGACCATCGCGGCGAACAACGGCATCGCAAACACCGTCATCAACCCCCCGCCGCTCAGCGACCACGTCGAGGTGCGGGCCCACATCTACGGCGGAGCCGCCGGCCTCACCCTGCCCGCGACCAACCTCAGCATCATCAACGAGCACTGCGACCGCAAAACCGTCTACCTGCCCCCGCTGTCCGTCGCCGCGGGCGCCCACGCCTACTACTGGGTCAGCGCCGCGGGCAGCACCTACGCCGGCAGCGCCTCCCAGGCCCACAGCAACTTCACCACCCTCGCCCGCGGCTCCGACCTCCCCTTCCTCGCCACCCAGCACGGCTACGTCGTGGAGAAGTTCGCCACCGGCCTCCAGCTCCCCGTCAACATCGCCTTCGTCCCCAACCCGGGCCCCGCGCCCGACGATGTCCTCTGCTACGTCACCGAGCTCTACGGCACTGTCAAAATGGTCACGCGAACCGGCACGGTCAGCGACTACCGCACCGGCCTGATTAACTTCAGCCCCACCGGCGCCTTCCCAGGCTCCGGCGAGCAGGGGCTCACCGGCATATGCGTCGACCCCGACAACGGCGATGTCTTCGTCACGGTCCTCCAGGCCGACGCCCAGGGCAACCACCACCCCCGCGTCCTCCGCCTTCAAAGCACCGATGGCGGCCGCACCGCCTCCACCGTCACCA
>JAEYTB010000001.1 GCA_023434205.1 Planctomycetota bacterium
CGCAGCACGTGCTGCGGGCGGCGTATGAGCACTTGGAATCGGCGGGGGAGCTGGGCGGGGCGTGGTCGGCGGCGGAACTGGGGGCGTCGGGGGCGGCGGTGTTCAGGTTGGCGCGGGGCGGGCTCGTGGAGGGCGCGGGGGCGGGGGCGTACAGGCTGACGGGGCGGGGGCAGGAGGAGGCGCGGCGGGTGGTGCGGGCGCACCGGCTGTGGGAGCTGTTCCTGATCCGGCACGCGGACATTGCGCCGGATCATGTGGATCGGGACGCGGACATGATCGAGCACGTGCTGCCGGCGGAGACGATCGCGAAGCTGGAGGAGGAGCTGAGGGCGCTGGGGCGGGGGCCGCTGCCGGAGTCGCCGCACCCGCTGGACAGGCCGACGGCGCGGCGGGGGGGGCGGGCGTGATGGTGCTGGCTGCCGCGCCGGAGGCCTGGTTCACGCTGTTTGGGTACGGCGTGCGGTCGCACGACCTGTGGATCGTGGCGACGGGGGCGGCGTGCAGCGTGGCGTGCGGGCTGGTGGGGTGTTTTCTGGTGTTGCGGCGGATGTCGCTGCTGGGGGATGCGATTTCGCACGCGATCCTGCCGGGGCTGGCGGTGGCGTTCATGGTGACGCAGAGCCGCGAGCCGATGGCGATGCTGGCGGGGGCGCTGGCGGTGGGCGTGCTGACGGCGGTGCTGTCGCACGGGCTCTCGCGCTGGGGGCGGGTGCCCGAGGACGCGGCGATGGGCGTGGTGTTTACGGCGCTGTTCGCGGTGGGCGTGGTGCTGGTGACGCTGGTGGCGCGGGATGTGGACCTGGACCCGGGGTGCGTGCTGTACGGGCTGATCGAGTTTGCGCCGTTTGATACGGTGCGGGTGGGCGGGGTGGAGCTGCCGCGGACGTTCGTGTGGCTGGGGGTGATCCTGCTGGTGAACGCGGGGCTGATCGCGCTGTTCTTCAAGGAGCTGAAGATCGTGTGCTTTGACCCGTTCCTGGCGACGACGATGGGGATCAGCGCGGGGGTGGTTCACTACGGGCTGATGACGGCGGTAGCGGCGACGTGCGTGGCGTCGTTCGAGGCGGTGGGGTCGATCCTGGTGGTGGCGATGCTGGTGGCTCCGGGGGCGACGGCGCACCTGCTGACGGACCGGCTGGGGCGGATGCTGTGGATTTCGGCGGTGGTCGCGGCGGCGAGCGCGGTGCTGGGGTACGGGTTTGCGGTGTGGCTGAACACGTCGGTGGCGGGGATGATCAGCACGGTGGCGCTGGGGCTGTTTGCGGCGGCGGCGCTGTTCGCGCCGCGGCACGGGTGGGTCGCGCGGGAGGCACGGCGGGTGAAGCTGTCGCTGCGGATCGTGCAGGAGGACATCCTGGGGCTGCTGTACCGGTGGCACGAACGTGCATATTCAGCGCAATATGCAGGTCTGAATCAGCGGGAGGTTTTGGAGGCGGTGCAGTCTCCGGTGCTGGGGCGTGCGGCGGTGCTGGTGCTGGTGCGTCGGGGGATGGTGGCGCGGGCGGGGGGGTCGCTTGTTCCGACGCAATCAGGACTTGCGGCGGCGCAGCGGGTGGTGCGCGGGCACCGGTTGTGGGAGAGCTATCTCGCAAAGCACTTGGGTGTGGCGGCGGATCGGCTGCACGCGACGGCGCACCGGGCGGAGCACTTCTTGTCGGCGGAAATCCAGGAGAATCTGGGGGCGCTGGTGGAGGGGGAGCGGGACCCGCACGGGAAGCCGATCCCGCCCATACGTTAGGTATCTCGCCTCGAATTTGTGCAAAACCGGGGCGGGTCTGCACAAACTTGCGTTTCCGGCTACGCTATGTGCATGGCAACACTCAAGTCAGTGCGTACGGAAGAGCTTCAGGCGGAACTGGTGCGGCGTCGCCGCTCGATCGCTCCCCTGCAGCGGAAGCGTGATCAGCTGATGGCGAAGCTGGCGGTGATCGACCGGCAGCTTGCATCGCTGGGCGAGGCGCCGATGAACGGCGTCAGCCGCGGGGGGACACGCCGGCGGGCGGTGAATAAGACGCCGCTGGTAGACGCGCTGTACAACGTGATGAAGGGGAAGACGATGTCGGTGGGCGAGGCGGCGGAGGCCGTGCAGAAGGCGGGGTACAAGACGTACTCGTCGACCTTCAAGGTCATGGTGAACATGACGCTCGCGAAGTTCACGGACCGCTTCAAGCGGGTCGGGCGCGGGCAGTACACGACAAAGTAAGAAGCTGGACGGCGGTCAGGGCTGGTCGGCGGCGAGGGTTGCGAGGGCCTTCTTGAGGTCTGCGACCTGGGCGGTGGTCAGCCGCGCCATGCCGGGGACGTCGGCGAAGAGCCGGGCGACGAAGGTGTCGCGGAGCTTTCGCCCCGCGGGGGTGGCTTGCAGAATCTTCACGCGCCGGTCGGAGGGGTCCTCGGTGCGCTGGAGGAGGCCGCGTTCCTCGAGGCGGTCGACGACGCCGGTGATGTTGGAGGGGTCGCAGCACATGGAGTCGGAGAGGGACCGCATGGGGGCGGGCTCGGCAAGTCCAAGGAGGAGCTTGGCTTGCACGGGGGTGAGGTCGTGGGCCTTGGCGATGCCTTCGAAGTGGATGCGGAGGCGGTCCACGTAGGCAAAGAGCAGTTCGACCACCTCCGCCCTGGCGGCGGCCTGCGGGTCTTTGGGTTTGGGGATCCGGCAGTGGCCCATCGCGGGTCATTCTAGCCTAACAGTTGAAAACCTCAACAGTCGAAGATACCGTC
>JAEYTB010000047.1 GCA_023434205.1 Planctomycetota bacterium
GGATCAGCCCCACCAGCAGCTCGCGCTTCAGCACCCGCATCCAGTCCGCCAGCGTCACCTCGCCCACCGTCAGCGACCGGATCACCAGTGCGGTCGCCTGCGACCCGCTGTTGCCCCCGCCCGACACGATCATGGGCACGAACGTGCTCAGCACCGCCGCCTTCTCGATCTCGCTCTCAAACCCCTCCATCGCGAGCTGCGTTCCCATGCCCCCCACGAACAGCAGCGCCAGCCACGTGAACCGCTTCCGCGCCAACTCCACGATCCCCGCGCTGATGTACGGCTCCTCCAGCGCCTGCACGCCGCCCATCCGCTGCATCTGCTCAGTGGCCTGCTGCTCCGCCACGTCCGCCACGTCGTCCGCCGTCACGATCCCCACCAGCGCCCCGCGCGAGTCCACCACCGGCAGCGCCAGCCGGTCGTACCGGCTCATCAGCTGCACCGCCACCTCCTGCGGCTGGTCCGCCGTCAGGTGGACGAACGACTCGTTCATCAGAGACTCGATCGTCGCCTCCGGCGGCGCCAGCAGCACCTGCCGAAGCCGCAGGTCGTCGATCAGCTTCCCCGCCACATCCACCACGTACAGGACGTTGATCGTCTCCGCGTCCCGCCCGTGCCGACGCACGTGGTCCAGCGCACGCCCCGCCGTCCACTCCGGCCGGACCGTCAGATAGTCCGGCGTCATCAGCCGCCCGACGCTCCGCGCCGGGTACCCCAGGATCGCCTGCGTCTCCCGCCGGTTCTCCGGGCTCAGGCTCGCGATCAGCCGCTGCGCCACCTCCGGCGGAAGCTCGTCCAGCAGCCGAACCCGGTCGTCCGGGCTCATCGCTTCCACCACGTTCACCGCCGCCTCCGCCCCCAGCTTCGCCAGCAGCTCCTCCTGGAACTCCGGCGAGAAGTAGCTGAACACCAACCCCGCATCATCCCGCGGCAGGAACCTGAACCCCAGTGCCGCCTGCTCGGGGGTCAGCTCCGACAAAATGTCCGCCACATCCGCCGGTGGAAGCTCGTGCAGAATCGACCGCAGCTCGCTGTACCGCCCCTCCAGGATCAGCTCCCGGACTTCCGGCTCCAAGAGTTGTGCGGTCGGGTTCAACGTCACGGTTCTAAAGGTATACCAAAGGGGGTACACCGCCGCTCCGCGCCGGACCTTCATCGCAACCTGAACACCCCCTCGCACCCCCCTTTCCCGAGCGACCGACCGCCCGCGGCTGGTCCTGTCTCTCCCGTATCCGTACCATGGACGGCTTGATGAAGCTCCCCTCCGACAAGGTCGCCCGCCTCCGCGCCGTCTACTCCGGCCAGACCGTCTGCGTCACCGGCGGCACCGGATTCATCGGCGGCCACCTCGTTGATGCCCTCGTCTCACTGGGCGCCAACGTCAACGTCATCGACGACCTCTCCAACTCCTCCCTCGAGCACCTCGCCGGCCTCATCGAGCTCGAGCCCGAACGCGTCCGCTTCACCCACGCCAGCATCCTCGACGACGACGCCCTGCTCTCCGCGGCGAAGGGTGCCCACGTCATCATGCACCTGGCCGCCCTGGGCTCGGTCCCCCGCTCCGTCCTCGAGCCCCAGCGCTACTGGAGCGTCAACGCCACCGGCACCCTCCGCGTCCTCGAGGCCGCGCGCAAGGTCGGCGCCAAGCGCGTCGTCTTCGCCGCCTCCTCCTCCGCCTACGGCGACCAGCCCACCCTCCCCAAGGTCGAGAGCCAGCCCACCTGCCCCCTCTCCCCCTACGCCGCCAGCAAGCTCGCCGGCGAGCAGCTCCTCTCGGTCTGGAACAAGGCCTACGGCCTCTCCACCGTCAGCCTGCGCTACTTCAACATCTTCGGCCCCCGCCAGCCCGCCGACTCCGCCTACGCCGCGGTCGTCGCCGCCTTCGCCAAGGCCCTGCTCGCGGGCGAGCAGCCCACCATCTACGGCGACGGCGGCCAGAGCCGCGACTTCACCTACGTCAGCAACGCCGTGCTCGCCACCCTCCTCGCGGGCGCCAGCCAGCACCACCTCAGCGGCCAGGTCCTGAACGTCGGCACCGCCCGGCGCGTCACCATCCTCGAGCTCGCCCAGCTCATGGCCCAGCAGACCGGCCACCCCCACGTCCAGCCCATCTTCAAACCCGAACGCGCCGGCGACGTCAAGCACTCCCTCGCCGACATCTCCGCCGCGAAGCAGCTCATCGCCTACGAACCCGTCACCCGCCTCGAAGACGGCCTCACCGAAACCGTCGAGTGGTACCGCCGCTCCTTCGCCGGGGCGTGACACGGATGCACCAGCTCACAACGCCGGCCCGAGCACCACACGTCTTCGGCCCCGAACGGGGCCGCGGGTTGTAGCCACGGGTGAAGGTCGCGCAAGCGACCGTAACCCGTGGACACGGCCCTCGCTCTCTCTGAGCCCCGAAGGGGCGACGCTACTGCCCGTTATTGCCCCGGAGAGGCGAACTCCCGCGGAACGACGCCCCTGCACGAACGCCCCCCAAGGCCCGCTGAATGCCATCGCGCCTGTTTCAAGCCGCAAACGCGGCCACTTCTCTTCTCAAGCGGGGTCGTCCTCGTCATGCCGTCCTTGAAGTGCGGCAACGGTCCCCCCGCGCTCGTGTCCACTTCGATGCCCCCGCGGATCAAACAGACGCACCACTCTCCGCGCTTGATCGCCAAGCCTTCCCCGCAGCTCACGAGGTAGAGCCACGGCAGTATCAGCCCCAGACCCGCGGCGATGAACCGCCCCTTTGGCCCGGGTCTCACCAGCCGCCTGATCCTCATCGCTGATCCACCGTCGCGTGTTCCACTGCCCGCAGCCTACCGGTCATCCCACGCTCTCTGCGCTACCGCTCGCACCCATACCTAAACTCCCCCAGTGCCCCGCCCCCTCCAAAACCTCTCCGCCCTCTACCACCTCTTCCGCCTCGCCGCCCTCTCCCGCTTCCGCTTCAAGGGCCCTTATTGGACCTGGCGCATGCATACCGCCTTCGGCCGCGGCATGCCCGCCACCCGCACCGAGCTCTGCCGCTCACTTCTTGAGTACGGCCGCTGGGTCGCACGCATGCGACGCCTCTAATCCGCCCCCACAGAACCGCCGATGACGGCTTACCCACTTTCACAGGGAAGCCGTTCATGTCCAATACTCCGCCCGCCACGCCCCCGGTCAGCCTGCCTAAGTTCCTGCCCGGACTCATCTTGGGCGTCGTGACCGGCAGCCTCGCCACCGCCTTCGTCACCCCCATCGCCCAGACCTGGGCCCGCCTGCCCGCCAACCCCATCTCCACGGGCCCGCGCCTCCAGGCCCAGCCCTCCCCCGACCGGACGGCCAGCATCCTGTTCATTGAAGAATCGAACTGACGGCCCCCGCCCCGCGGCCGATATTCTCTGGCGCGGCCCCGCGCCGCGCCGGAGCACGAGCTATGGACCAGCAGCGCAAGTCAAGCCCCTTTGTCGCCATGTTCATCCCCGGCCTGGTCCTCGGGCTGCTCGTGGGCGCCTTCGCCGGCGCCGTCCTCCCGCCGGTCCTCGAGCGCTGGGGCGAGCCCGCGCCCGCCCCCGTCGGCACCACCTCATCCACGCCGCGCGTCGATGGGCGCGACCTTCCGC
>JAEYTB010000065.1 GCA_023434205.1 Planctomycetota bacterium
CGTTCAACACCGACCAGCCGAGTGCGTGAGATCCATGCCGACCAGCACACCGACCGCCGGCGCAACGCGAGAGTACCGTGTCATCAACGCGATCCGCGCGGCGGAGCCGTTCACGCCGTTTGTGTCCCCGGCGGTGGGGGCGGAGCAGGCGGTGCTGGAACTGTCGAAGTTCTCGCTGTGGTACGGGCAGAACCGGGCGCTGTTCGACATCGACATGACGATCCCAACGGGCAAGGTCACGGCGCTGATCGGGCCGTCGGGGTGCGGGAAGTCGACGCTGCTGCGGAGCGTCAACCGGCTGAACGACCTGATCGACGGCGTGCGGGTGAGCGGGGCGATGCGGCTCAACGGCGACAACATCTACGCCCCGGGCGTGGACGTGATCGACCTGCGCAAGCGGCTGGGGATGGTTTTTCAGAAGCCCAACCCTTTCCCGATGTCGATCTACGAGAACGTGGTGTACGCGCTGCGGATCGACGGAGAGGGGCGGCGGTCGGTGCTGGAAGAGTCGTGCGAGCAGGCGCTGCGGTCGGCGGCCTTGTGGGACGAGGTGAAGGACCGGCTCGGCGATTCGGCGCTCAGCCTGTCGGGGGGGCAGCAGCAGCGGCTGTGCATCGCGCGCGCGATCGTGGCGGACCCGGAGGTGCTGCTGCTGGACGAGCCCTGCTCGGCGCTGGACCCAGTGGCGACGCTCAAGATCGAGGAGCTCATCCTGGAGATCAGCGGGCGGTATACGGTGCTGATCGTGACGCACAACATGCAGCAGGCGGCGCGGGTGAGCGCGTACACGGCGTTCATGTACCTGGGCCGGCTGGTGGAGTACGGGCCGACCCGCGGGGTTTTCCAGAACCCGCACCTGCCCGAGACCGAGGACTATGTCACGGGGCGGTTCGGCTGACGGTCCACGCGGAGCGAGTCCTCGATCAGGCGCTCCATCTGCTCGTCGGAAAGGTACGTCCGGGCGGTCCCGCCGCGCTGGCGGGATTGGACGCTGTCGGCCACGTCGAGGCTGGGGACGTAGTTGAAGGCGATGCCGCCGGTGGCGTGGGAGCGGGCGTCGTGCATGGCGGCGGTGTAGACCTTGTTGGCACCGTAACGCTTGTTGACGACGTCCATGGCCTTGGAGAGGTTTTCGCGCTTGTGCTGCTTCTCGAACAGCGGGAGCGTGAGGCTGGCGGGGGCGACCAGGTCGTGCAGCGTGACACTGACGAGCAGCGGGGGCGTCGCGGGCGCCGCCTTCCAGAGCGCATCCAGGGCCTCGAGCATCGTCGCGGTGTCGGTGCAGCCCGGGCCGAGCGGGGCCCACTCGTCCCACGACGGGCCGTTCCAGGCGTTGGTTGAGGGTTTGTCGCCGGGGAAGCGGAGGCCCAGGGAGAGCTTGCGGGCCGCGTACTTGTCGTGGCGCATGCGCGCGGCGGCCTTGAGCAGCAGCCGGATCGCGACGCTGCGGGCGCCCTCGGGGGTGCGGAGGTCCGGGGCGAGCACGTGCTGATGGCCGATGGAGGACTTGCGGGTGGGTTTCTCGTGGACCTGCCTGCCGCGGAGGCGGTGGTACCAGCTTTCGCCCACGACGCCGCCCCACAGGGCGCGGAGGTCGGCGACGCTTTTTCGGTAGAGGTCGGCGATGGTGAGGATGCCGGCGCGTTGCAGCCGCTGCATCATCTTGGGGCCGATGCCGGAGAGTTCCTGCGGGGAGAGGTGCTCGATGGCCTTGGGCAGGTCCTCGGCGGCGAGGATGACCAGCCCGTCGGGCTTGTGCATGTCGGTGCCGAGCTTGGCGAGGACGCGGTTGGGGGCGATGCCGATGGAGCAGCGCATGCACACGCCGCAGGAGGCGCGGATCTCGGCCTTGATCCGGGCGGCGAGGGCGGCGGCGGCTTCGCGGCTGCGCTGGGTGCGGTCCAGTTTGCATGAGACCTCGTCGATGGAGTGGACGCGGTCGACCGGCATGTGGCGGTCGATGGCCTTGAGGATGCGGTGGTGCATCAGCACGTAGAGGCGCGGGCGGGCGTCCACGATCTCGATGCCGGGGCAGAGGGCTTTGGCCTCGCCCACACGCGTGCCGGTCTTGACGCCGAACGCCTTGGCCTCGTAGCTCGCGGCGATGCAGCAGCCGCTGTCGCCGGTGATGGGGGCCACAGCGATGGGGCGGTTGCGCAGGGAGGGCTGCACCTGCTGCTCGACAGAGGCGAAGTAGGAGTTGAGGTCGAGGAACAGGGTGGTGAGCATCGCGTCGGGGCGAGTATAGGGAACAGAGTCCAAACCTGGAGCTGGCGGGGCGCGGGATCGATGGCGTTGAAGAGGGGCTTGAGCCGGCGCGGAGAATGACCGATAGCCTTCAAGGCCTACCATCAGGGACCGCGTTTCTCAGGGCCGGACTCGGTATTTGTTCGGACTGCGGCGCGTTACAGGAAATGCCATGAGGCCCGGTCAGAACACCGCCAACGCGAACGGCCAATCAACCTCCACCCCCCGGGCAGTGGCCCCGGCGGTGAACAGCTGGAGCGCTGAGTACCTCGACGCCCAGTACGCGCAGTTCCGCGCCGACCCCGCGTCGGTGCCCGCCGATCTCGCGGCGTTCTTCCAGGGGTTTGACCTCGCGCTCTCGTCCGGCGGTGGGGCGGGCGGCGGGGACACGAACTTTCAGCGGTCGGTGGACAGTCTGGTCGCCGCGTATCGGGCGCGGGGGCACCTGGCGAGCAAGCTGGACCCGTTCGGGCGTGAGCGGCCGCGGCCGCCGGAACTGGCGCTGGAGTATCACGGGCTGAAGGAGTCGGACCTTTCGCGGCCGGCGAACGCGGATGTGAGCGGGCTTGCCGCGGGCGCGACGCTGCGGCAGGTGATCGAGCACCTGGAGGCGACGTACTGCTCCACGATCGCGGTGGAGTACATGCACATCAGCAGCAGCCAGGAGCGGGCGTGGTTCCGCGAGAACTTTGAGAAGCTGCGCGGCCGGATTGAGCTGTCGAACAGGCACAAGGTCGCGATCTATGACCAGATCGCGCAGTCGCAGACGTTCGAGTCGTTTGTGGGCGTGCGGTACGGCCCCTCGTACAAGTGGTTCAGCCTGGAGGGCAGCACGTCGCTGATCCCGATGGTTGAGACGGCGATCGAGCACGCGACGAACCTGGGGGTTGAGGAGGTCGTGCTGGGGATGCCGCACCGAGGGCGCGTGAACGTGCTGAACACGGTGCTGGGGAAGACCTTCGAGCAGATTTTTACGGAGTTCGAGGACAACTGGGACCAGGGGTACCTCGACGGCGGCGGCGATGTGAAGTACCACCGCGGGTACTCCATCACCCGCACGCTGGCCAACGGCAAGACCGTGCGGCTGGCGATGGCGAGCAACCCCAGCCACCTGGAGTCGGTGGACCCGGTGGTGCTGGGGCGCACGCGGGCCAAGCAGCGGCTGCGGCACGATACGGAGCGGCGGCGGGTGATCCCCCTGCTGCTCCACGGCGACGGCGCGGTCGCGGGCCAGGGCATGGTCTTCGAGACGTTGAACATGTCGCAGCTCGAGGGGTACACCGTCGGCGGGACGGTCCACATCGTGGTGAACAACCTGATCGCGTTCACGACGCTTCCAGAGGACGACCGCAGCACGACCTACTGCACGGACGTGGCGAAGGGGATCGAGGCACCGATCTTCCACGTGAACGGGGAGGACCCCGAGGCGTGCGCGATGGTGGCGCGGCTGGCGATGGAGTACCGCCAGCAGTTCCGCAAGGAAGTGTTCGTGGACCTGTGGTGCTACCGCAAGTACGGGCACAACGAGGGCGACGAGCAGAGCTTCACGCAGCCGAACCTGGCGGCGCTGATCAAGGCCCGCAAGCCCACGCTGGACGGGTATGGGAACAAGCTGGTGCGCGAGGGCGTGCTGACCGAGCAGGACATGAAGGACAAGATCGACCGCTGGATGGACGTTCTGGACAAGGCGCAGGCGAAGGCGAAGAAGGAGCCGCAGATCCCGGTCATCGACCCCGGCAACGACCGGTGGAAGGGCGTGACCGGCGACTACTCGCACGCGCCGGCGAAGACCGCGGTGTCGATGCAGCTTCTGACCGAGGTCTGCAACGCGCTGGGCCGCGTGCCCGAGGGCTTCAACCTCAACCCCAAGCTCAAGAAGCTGCTCGCCGAGCGGGCGGAACTGCCCCGGAGCGGGATGGTGAGCCACGCGGACGCGGAGTTGCTGGCCATCGGCACGCTGCTGCTGGAGGCGTGCCCCGTGCGGCTGAGCGGGCAGGACTCACGGCGTGGGACGTTCAGCCACCGGCACGCGGTGCTGCGGGACTTTGATTCCGGAACGCCGTACGTTCCGCTCAACAACATGCGGGAGATGGGCGAACCGGGCACGGACCATGAGCCGGGCAGCAAGGGCGCCGACGGGCGGGCCCGTCAGGCCAAGTTCTGCATCTACGACTCCCCGCTGTCGGAGGTGTCGGTGCTGGGGTACGACTACGGCTACAGCCTGGCGGACCCCAACATGCTGGTGATGTGGGAGGCGCAGTTCGGCGACTTCGCCAACGGGGCGCAGGCGATCATCGACCAGTACATCGCCAGCTCGGAGATCAAGTGGAACCGGTGGTCGGCGCTGGTGCTGCTGCTGCCGCACGGGTACGAGGCGGCGGGCCCGGAGCACTCCTCGTGCCGGCTGGAGCGGTTCCTGCTGCTGTGCGGGGACGACAACATGCAGGTGGTGAACACCACCACGGCGGCGCAGACGTTCCACGTGCTGCGGCGGCAGGTGAAGCGGAACTTCCGCAAGCCGCTGGTCTTCGCCACGCCCAAGAAGTACCTGCGGGTGGCGACCAGCCATATCGACGAGTTCACGACCGGCCACTTCCGCGAGATGCTGGACGACCCGGCGTTCGACGCCAAGGGCGGGTTTGACCGCAAGGGCGTCAGCCGCGTGATCATCTGCTCGGGGAAGGTGTTCTACGAGCTGAACGAGCGGCGCAAGGCGACGGGGCGCACGGATGTGGCGATCCTGCGGCTGGAGCAGTTGTACCCGTTCAACACGGAGATGGTCCGCGAGGTGCTGGCCCGGTACCCCAAGAAGGCCGAGGTGGTGTGGGTGCAGGAGGAGCCGCGGAACGCGGGGGCGTACCTGTACGCGTTCGACACGTTCCGCAGCGAGCTGGGGATTGAGCTGCCGTACATCGGGCGCGAGACCAGCGCGACCCCGGCGGTGGGGAGCAAGAAGGCGGACCTGATTCAGCAGGAGGCGGTCATCGCCGCGGCGATCGGCCCGTCCAAGAAGGCCGATGCGGCGGGCGAGAAGGTGCCGCCGCCCTCCAAGCAGGTCGTCGAGTCCGCGCGCCGGTAACTTTTCCAGGAACAGAACACATGGCGGTTGACATCGTGATCCCGGCGTTCGGCGAGTCCGTCACCAGCGGCGTCGTGCAGCGGTGGGTGAAGAAGGACGGCGAGTACGTGACCAAGGACGAGGTCGTGATGGAGCTGGAGACCGACAAGGTCACCGGCGAGATCCGCGCGGAGGCCTCGGGCACGCTCCAGACGACCGCCAAAGAGGGCGAGACCGTGCAGGTCGGGCAGACGGTGGGGCGCATCACCGAGGGCGGGGCCAAGCCCGCGGCGGCCCCGGCTAAGGCCGCGGCGAATGCGGAGCCCAAGCCCGCTCCCTCGGCCCCGGCCGCGACGGCGGTCGCGGACCACGCGGACCAGGACGGAATCCGGGCGACGCCGCTGGCGAGGAAGCTCGCGGCGGAGCACCACGTCGACCTTGCGAAGATCACGGGCATCCCGGCGGGGCAGCGGATCCGGGAGCAGGACGTGCTGAACTTCGTGAACTCGCGGAGCAACGGGGCTCCGGCTCCCGCGGCGCCCAAGGCCCCGGCGGCGGTCGCTGCGGCCCCGCAGGGGTCGCGCGGGGCGACGCGCGAGCGGATGACCCCGCTGCGGCAGCGGATCGCCGGGCGGCTCGTGCAAGCCCAGCACACCGCGGCGATGCTGACCACCTTCAACGAGGTGGACATGTCCGCCGTGATGGACCTGCGCAAGCAGTACAAGGAAGACTTCGAGAAGAAGCACGCCATCGGGCTGGGGTTCATGTCCTTCTTCGTGAAGGCGGTGACTGGGGCGCTGCGGGCGTTCCCCATGGTGAACGCCTACATCGTCGAGGAGGACGGGCAGCCGGCGATCGAGAAGCACGACTACTGCGATGTCGCGGTCGCGGTCTCGACGCCCAAGGGTCTGGTCGTCCCTGTGCTGCGGAGCGCGGAGAAGATGTCCTTCGCGGCGGTGGAGCAGGGCATCAAGGACCTGGCGACGCGGGCCAAGGACGGCAAGCTCTCCTTGGAGGACATGCAGGGGGGCACCTTCACAATCACCAACGGCGGCATCTTCGGCTCGCTGATGAGCACGCCGATTCTGAACCCGCCACAGTCGGCGATCCTGGGGATGCACGCGATCAAGAACCGTGCCGTGGAGTACCCGGTGGGCAGCGGGCAGGTGGCGGTCCGCCCGATGATGTACCTGGCGCTGAGCTACGACCACCGGATCATTGATGGGGCGGAGGCGGTGCAGTTCCTGGTGCGGATCAAGCAGGCGATTGAAGACCCGCAGCGGCTGCTGCTGGACCTGTAGTCGCGGGTACACTCGCGGCCGTGACCAGCGCGACCCTCGAGACTCCGGCCCCGCTCGCGGCGGTGTCGCCCGCGCCGGCGGCGCGGGCGCGGTACCTGGAGCTGGACGGCTTGCGTGGGCTCGCCGCGGTGGCGGTGATGCTGTTCCATTACGAGCTGTACGTGGGTCACCACTGGGGCGCGTCGATCTGGTCGCCGCTGGCGTACGGCAGCCTCGGGGTGCAGCTGTTCTTCATGATCAGCGGGTTTGTGATCCTGATGACGGCGCGGCGGGTGGCCTCGGTGGGGGCGTTTGCGCTTTCCAGGTTCGCACGCCTGTACCCGGCGTACTGGACGGCGTGCGTGCTGATCTTCGCGCTGCGGTGGCTGGATGACCCCGCGTCCGCCCCACGGGTGGCGGACGCCCTGCTCAACGTGCCCATGATCGAGATCGCCGGGGTCCCGCGTCTGGACAACGTCTTCTGGACGCTCCAGCAGGAGATGTGGTTCTACCTCGCCATCGCGGCGCTGATCGTGGGCCGGCGCCTCCAGTTCGCGGTGTGGCTGCTCGCGGCGGTGGTCTTCACCAGCCTGTGCGGCCTGCGGTTCACGCGCTGGTTCGGGTTGTTCCTGATCGGCATGGTGCTGTTTGACGCGCTGCAGGGGTGGCGGCCCCGGCACTTTGTGCTGCTGGGGCTGGTCGGGGCGGACCTGCTGGTGCGCAGCCTGGTGCGGCGGACGCAGGACGTCGCTGGCTGGGAGTACCCGGTGGGGGTGGTGGCGTGCGCGGGGCTGATGTTCGCGGCGACCCGCCAGCGGCTGGCGTGGCTGGCGAACGCGCCGCTGCTGTTCCTGGGGACGATCTCGTACTCGCTGTACCTCGTCCACGCGACGCTCGGGGGGATTCTGATCTCCCGCCTGCACGGGGCGGGCTGGGGGGTCGGCGCGGCGGTGGGAACGGCCGTGGCGAGCTCCCTGGTTGTGGCGACGGCGCTGACGTTCGGCATCGAGCGGCCGGCGATGCGGTGGATCCGCGGACGCGGTAGGCTGGGGTGATGCTCCATATCGCCCTGTGCATTGCGCTGTGTACGCAGGCCGCGCCCGCTCACCAGCCCGCCGTTGCCCCGCCGCAGCCGGGCATCAGCGTGCCGCCGGTCCCCGCGCCGCCCGTAGAGGAGCGCACGCCCGAGGCCGTCCGCAAAGCGTTCAACGACTACAAGGAGGCGATCCTCAATGGCAAGGGCGAGGCCGCCGCGGGCTGCGTGGATAAGCAGACGCTGGACTGGTACGAGGAGTCGCGGCTGCTGGCGCTGAACGCGGGGCGTGAGAAGCTGGAATCGCTGAGCATGTTCAACCGCTTTCAGGCGATCCTGATCCGCCACCGGGTGCCGCGTGCCGAGCTGGCGAAGATGGACGGCCGCAAGCTGTTTGTGTACGCGGTCGAGAACGGGTGGGTGGGCAAGAGCAGCGTCTCGGGGCTGGAGATCGGGGATGTTTCGATCACGGGGGCGTTCGCGGCGGGCGCGATCGTTCGGGAGCGCAGGCCCACGACGCTGAAGTTCCAGTTCGTGATCGAGGAGGGTCGCTGGAAGATCAAGCTCATGCCGATCATGAAGACGGCGGAGCCCGCGCTCAAGGCGCAGGCCAAGCGGGCGGGGATGACCGAGAACGAGTTCATCTTCCAGATGGCCGAGGCGGTCTCGGGGCGGAGGGTGCCGGACACGATCTGGGACGCCCCGAAGGACTAGTCCTCAACCATGCGGACCTGGCCGTGGACGGAGCGTTTGAGGTAGAACGTGCCGTCGGCGTGCTCCCACAGGGGCCCCAGGATGCCGTGGTGGTGGTGTCCGTGGGCGATGACCAGCTCGGCGCGGACGCGTTCGGCGTAGTCCGCGACGATCACCGAGGCCTCGGCGCCGAAGAAGACGGCGTAGACGACCGAGAGCGTGCGGCCGCGAAGCTCGCGGCGGGCAAAGTGCTTCAGCCGGTGCTCCTGCACGCGCCCGAACCGCTCCTGGTACGCGGGGTCGGTGCCCCTGCAGCGGGATCATGAGAAGGATGGTGTCCAGATCGTCGAGGATCGCGAGGACCCGGGCCTTGCGGAACGCCCCGGCGGTGAAGGCGACGACGTCGTCCCAGCCGAGCTTGCGCACGTCGCGTTTGTTGAGATCGAACTCGTACCCGACGTGGAACATGATGAATGACAGCGCGACCATGGTCGCGAGCATGAGTCCGTGACGCAGCCCGCCGGCCTCGGAGGGGATCACCTGGGAGCCCACGAGCCCGATGATCAGCAGCGTGGAAAAGAGTCCGACCTTGCGCATGGAACAACGCCGCGGCAAACGCGGTGCAGCGCTCCTTTTTGAACGAGGGGTTTACGGTGACGGCGGAAGTCCGCCGCGTTCAGACATTGTGCCCCGCGGTGCGGCGGAAGTCTGCGCGGCGAATCCAAAAACTCGACTTGGTGAAGTCAGTCTCGTTCCCGCACGATGCCTTCCTGATAGGCTCTCACGAGGAACTCAAGGTCGTCGATCCGCCGCTGGATTTCGCGGCCCTCGTCGGTCTCGGCAACGGTGCGGGCGTGGTCGAAGTGCCGGATGGTGGAGACGGTGGGGACGATGTCGGCCCCCGATTCGATCACGGCGTCCACCGAGCTGAAGGGGCAGTGCTCGGCGAGTTCGATGCGGTCGGGCTTGATGACCAGGGTGTACCCCCGGTCGCCGTAGGCCTCGCTGAACGCGCCGTCGATGGTGACGGCGTTGCCGCCGCGTTTGACCGGCTGCTCGCCCTTTTCCACCTTGACGGGCACGTGGCCGTTGACGATGAGGACGTCCTCGCCGCAGCCGAACTCGCGGCCGATGCGCTTGACGAAGGCGGCGTCGTGCATGAGGTCGAAGTAGGGGTTCTTGACTTCCTTGTGCGTGTCCTTGTCCGCGATGAAGTAGGTTTCGAAGGTCGCGAGCTTGTCCTTGCCGAAAAGGGGGCTGCGAGGTCCGCCCCACATGTACCACAGCCAGTCGGCGTCGCCGTCGAGCCCGAACCAGCGCTTGCGGACGGCGCGGCGGACTACCGAGCCCAGCGCGTCCATGAGGGCCCGCCCGGCGACCTCACGCCCGTCCACGCGGAGCGCGAGCGGCTCGCCCTCGCCGTCCACCGGCACGCAGGCGTGGAACACCAGCGCCTCGTCGTACTTGGCCCACATCCCCCCGTGCCGCACGATCCACTCCATGTGCTCGCGGAGCTTGCGGGAGTTGACGAACGAGGCCTTAATGCGCGTGAGGCACTCCTCTTCCTCGGGCGAGTAGGCGTAGGGGTTGGCCGGGTCGATGGTGGGCAGGCGCTTGTCGAGGAGCTCATGCTCCTTGTGCCCGATGACGACCGTGCCCTTGGCGAGGTCGATCTTGTGGAGGAGGCGGCGGTGCTCCAGGCCCCACTCGGGGTGCCGCTCGAGCATCTGGCCCTCGGCCTTGAACTGCATGATGGCCAGGGCCTTCTGCATGCGCGCGACGGTCAGCTCGTCGCGGTGGCCCCAGCCCTTGGGGACAAAGCGTGCCGCGGGGTCGTCGGCGTACTTGGCGCGGACGAGCTTTTCCAGCGGGGTGGTGAGGATGCCGTAGCCCTCTTCGAGCTGGGCGGCGCGGCGGTAGCGTGCGCTGAACCGCAGCGTGGTGAGCATGCAGGGCTCGTGGCCGAGCATGGCGCCGATCCAGATCATGTCGTGGTTGCCCCAGACCAGCCTGCAGCGGGGCTGGCGGATGAGGATGTCGATGACCTTGTCGATCCTGGGGCCGCGGTCGCCCAGGTCGCCGGCGACGAGCAGCTCGGCGACGGAGAGGTTGCGGATGAGGCGCGACGCCGCGCGGACGGCGCCCCAGTCGCGGTCGTGGCGCGCCAGGCCGGCGATCATTTCCTTGATGTACTGGGGCCGCAGGCCGGAGCCGAGCTCGAGGAACAGTTCGCGGAGCTCGGCGGGGATGAGCCGCTCGAACGCGTCGCGCCGGTAGTTCTGCCGGAGCGTGCGGACGATCTCGAACTGGAGGATGAGCGTCTGCTGGACCCACTCCACCCGCCGGCCGGAGTCGACGATCTCCTTGGCGAAGCGGGCGACCGCCTCGCGCGGGTAGTAGAGCACGGCCAGGAAGCGGGCCCGCTCGGCGTCGCTGAGCCGGTCGCGCAGGGTCTCTTCGACGAGGGTGCGCAGGGCGCCGGAGGCGTTGTTGATGACGTGGCGGAGCTTGGCGTCCTCGCCGTGGATGTCGCTGATGACGTGGACGACGCCCTTGGGGAGGGAGAGCCGGGCCCGCAGCCCCGCGGCCTCGGCGATGGCCGAGTCGGAGGTGGGGTGCTGGATCGCCAGGGCGCGGAGCAGGGAGAGCCGGTCGGGTGAGAGCGTGGACATGGGGCGGGATGGTAGGTGGCGGGCGGGCCTTGCCGGGTGGCCGCGCCCGAGGCGGGCGGGGGGCCTTCAATGCTGCATGGCCAAGGGCGAATACCTGTCGAACTATCAGCAGAAGGTGGTCAACAACTACTACGCGAACCGCGACACGATCTTTGTCACCAAGCTGGCGACGATCGTTTCGGACCTCGCGATCACCCATTCCGACAAGGAGCGGGGCAGGCTGTGGGCCAAGGCGAAGGAGTTTCTGGCCAAGACCAGCGCGAACCCGACGCGGGTGCAGAAGCTGCTGGCGGAGAAGAATCTGGAGGAGTTCGCCAAGGTTGTGAACGAGCTGAGCAACGCGAAGCCGGGGACGGCGGACAAGCCTGTTCAGCCGTCGCCCCCGGCGGCGGGGGCCGGCGCGGGGCAGGCGGTGGAGCAGGCTGCACCGTCCGGGGCGGCTCCGATCGCGCCCGAGACGCTGAAGTCCGCCCTCACGGCGTTCAAGAAGCGGCTGAAGCTGACGGTGCTGAACGATGAGTCAAGGCTGGCGCCGCGCCCGATGACGGGCGGGAAGCGGTCGGAGATCTCGGCGATCATCCCGCCCGACCAGTTCCCGCGCGAGGTGTGGGATGCCCTCGTGCAGCAGGGGAAGCTGCGGTACACGGGGCAGGGGTTTTATGAGCTGGTGCCGGGGGCGTGAGGGCTAGTCGGCGCCCGGCCGCATCAGCTTCTTCATCAGGGGCGTGAGCAGCAGGATGATCAGGCCCGCGCCGATGGGGACGATCACGAAGCCGAAGAAGAAGTCGGCCTTGCCGCCGAAGCTCCAGGGCGTCTGGATTCTGCCCTGCTCCACATCTTCGACCAGCGAGGCCACCAGGCCGCCGCCCAGATTGGCGATGAAGCTGGAGATGAACCAGATGCCCATGAGCAGGGAGACGAACCGGGCGGGCGCCGCCTTGGTCACGTACGAGAGCCCGGTCGGGGAGAGGCAGAGCTCGCCCACCGTGTGCCAGAAGTAGGTCATGAAGATCAGCAGCATCCCGGCCTTGGCGGCCCCGCCCACGGCGATCTTGCCGGCCATCACCATGAAGATGTAGCCAACGCCCAGGAACAGCAGGCCCAGCGCGATCTTCACGGGCTGGCTGGGGTTGAGCTTGCGGCGGCCCAGGGCGGTCCAGGTCGCGGCGAAGAGCGGGGCGAGGATGAAGATCAGGCCCGCGTTGACGGACTGGAACCAGGTCGCGGGGACCTCGAACCCGCCGATCATGCGGTCGGTGTTCTCCTTGGTGAATACGTTGATGCTCGAGCCGGCCTGCTCGAAGGCGATCCAGAAGAACGCGTTGAAGAGCATGAACACGAAGATGGTGACGACAGGCCCGCGGTCCTCGGGCCGGTTGATGGAGAGGAACCAGCCGACCCAGCCGAGGATGATGGCGAGGAGGGCTCCCATGACGCCCAGCCCGACCTTGCGGTTCTCTGTCAGGTATGAGATGAGGTCCGTGAAGTGCGATGTGAAGCCCGAGTGGTACGCGAAGGCGAACGCTCCGGACAAGGCCAGGGCTCCCACGAACAGGCCCAGGGCCACCGCGTTGGCGCCGGGCTTGGGGGCGTCGCCGATGCCCTTGAGGTAGAGGGGCTTGCCGACGAGGTAGAGCAGCAGGCCGAAGATCATGCCCACGGCGGCGGAGCCGAAGCCCCAGTGCCAGCCGACTTTCTCGCCCAGGGTGCCGCACACGAACGCGCAGATGAAGGCGCCCAGGTTGATGCCCATGTAGAAGATGGTGAACGCGCCGTCGCGGCGGGGGTCCCCGGGCGGGTAGAGCTGGCCGACCATGACCGAGACGGTCGGCTTGAAGTGCCCGGTGCCAAGCACGATCACGGCGAGGCCGAGCACGAAGAGCGACATGCCGGTCGCGTTGTGCTCCCACTCGCCGATGCCCGAAATGCCGAGGATGACGTGCCCGATCGTGATGAGGATGGAGCCGATCACCATCGAGCGGTGGGTACCGATCAGCTTGTCGGCGAGGATGCCGCCCAGGATCGGGAACAGGTAGGCCAGGCCGGTGTACCAGCCGTACAGGACGCTGGCGTCGCCGGCGGTCCAGTTGCGGCCGCTCTGGAACGTGTTGGCCTGCGCGATCACGTTGAAGGGCTCGATCGGCTTGCCCTCTTTGGTGGTGGTCTGAGACTTGGGCGGGATATCGGTGCTGATGGCCGACGAGCTCTCGTTGAGCAGGAAGAAGGTCCGGGGGTCGTCCTTGTCGCGGCGGACACCGACCTTGACGCGGATCGTCTCCTCGGTGGTGTTGCGGATGCCGAAGCCGAACTCCCCGCCCTGGATCTCCGAATCGCGCGGCGACGAGGCGTTGAGCTGGACGCTTGTGGTGCGGGGCTGGTGGCCCGACTCATCCTCCACCCACATGAAGGCGCCCGGCTTCGCGGGGTCGGAGACCTTCTTGAGCGGAACGAGCGTGATCGCGGCGCCGGTCCCGCTCGTGGCGGGCGTGGGCACGGGGAGTGCGCCGTCGCTGGAGCCCACGGTGACGCTGAGGTCGACCGTGTGCGTTACCGGGGTTGCCTGAGCGCTTTCCTTGCCGTCGACCAGCCTGCTCTCGGTGAACTCGACCGTGTTCGTGTACCGGCCGGGCTTGAGGTCGATGATGGCGGTGACGCTGATCAGGTAGAGCACCAGCAGCCCGCGCATGCCGTAGTAGCTGAACCGTTCCCACATCTCCACAAGGAAGAGGAGGAACAGGCCCTTGGGGTGACCCAGAAAGGTGCCGCCCTCCAGGGCGCGGGGATCGACAGGTTGGGAAGGACGCTCGCCGGAAGAGTTGCTCTGGCTCATGCAGGACCCTCATCACGCCGCGGGGCGGTGGGGGGGAGCATAACCGAACCTGAACACCCGCGAGAAGGCCCTCAGGCCATCCACCGGGCCTCGCCCGCGGCGATGGTCGCCCTCAGCCACCGGTCGTCCCAGGCGTAGATGAGGTGCGTCAGAGGGTTTGGGGACTCCAGCCACCGGGTCGTGGGGCGGATGACCAGCACGTCGGCGGAGTTGCCGGGGGCGAGGGACCCGCCTCCCTCGAGGCCGAGCAGGGCGGCGTTGGCGTGCGTGATCTGGGCCCAGCCTTCCGCCCCCGTGGGGACTGGCGAGCCGGAGGCCTTGGCGGCTTCGATCATGGCGCGGGCGACGCGGACCATGGAGCGGTCTGGCCCGCCCGCGACATCCGAGCCCAGGCCCATGCGCACCCCCGAGCCCAGCACGCGCCCGCGGCTCATGGTCCCCGCCCCCAGAAACCGATTGGCGGCGGGGCAGTGCGCGACGGTCGCGCCCCGTTCGCGCAGCGTCGCGAGGTCGTCCTCGTCGAGCCACACGGCGTGGGCGACCAGCGTCCGCGCTGTCAGCAGCCCGGCGCGGTCGTAGACCTCGGTGTAGGTCTGGCCGGGGTATAGGCGCGCGACCTGGCCGATTTCGCGGGGTGTCTCCGCGAGGTGCGTCTGGACCAGCCAGCCCGTTTCACGGGCCAGTGCCCCGGCGCCTTTGAGCAGTTCCTCGCTGCACGTGATCGCGAACCGGGGCGTGACGGCGGGCATGATCCGGCCGCTCGGCCGGAGGCGGGCCGCCGCGGCGAGCGACTCTGAGGCGGGGCGGACAAGCTCCGTCGGGGCGTTGCGGTCCATCAGCACCTGCCCCACGTGCCCGGCAAGACCCTCGCGGGCAAGGGCGTCGATCGCAGCCTGCGTCGCCTCGTTGTGTACGGTGGCGTAGGCGGCGACGCCCACCGTCCCGAAGCTCAAGAGTTCGCGCGCGACCCGCGTGGACATCTCTGCCGCGTAGGTGGGGTCGGCCCAGCGCGCCTCGGCGGGGAAGATGGCGGTGTCGAGCCAGTCGAGCAGCTCGAGCCCGTCGATGCCGATGGAGTCGAACTGGGGGAGGTGGACGTGCGTGTCGATGAAGCCCGGCGCGATCAGGAAGTCTTCGCCGCCCAGGTCGGCCCCGGGTTCGATGGCGTGGGTGATGGACGCGATCCGGTCGCCGCGCACGGTGAGCGTTCCGGGGGTCAGCCGGACGCCCTCGGGGGCGGGGAGCATCAGGTGTCCAGTAATACGCGCATCCATCGGGCGGCAAAGCGTACGGCGACGGGCTTGGGTACGCATCGGCCCGTGCCTTGGGCGCATGAACTGGCAGTGGCGGGCCGATGTATAGTGCGGGAGATGACCGCCGACCCGCTCTCAACCCTGGTGCAGCGGCTCTCCACCCGCAAGGCGAGGGTGGGGGTGGTTGGCCTTGGCTACGTCGGGCTGCCGCTGGTGCGGGCGATGCACGACGCGGGGTTCGAGGTTGTCGGGTTCGATATCGACGCCGGCAAGATCGACATGCTGCGGGCGGGCAGGGCCTACCTCAAGCACCTGGGGGCGGACCTGGTGGAGGCGCTCGCGAAGAGCCCACGGTTTACGCCCACGCACGACCCTCAGGAGCTGGGCGGGTGCGACGCCATCGCCGTGTGCGTGCCGACGCCGCTGGGCAAGCACCAGGAGCCCGATCTCTCCTTCGTCGAGCAGTCGATGCGGATGGTCGCGGGGGTACTCAAGCCCGGGGCGCTCGTGTCGCTGGAGTCCACGACGTACCCGGGCACGACGCGCGAACTGTGCCTGCCGATCCTTGAACAGGGCGGCAGGCGGGCGCTCGGCCGCGACTTCTTCCTGGTGTTCTCGCCCGAGCGTGAGGACCCAGGGCGGCAGGGGGTCGAGACGCGCACGATCCCGCGGCTGGTGGGCGGGGTGGATGAGGCCAGCACCAAGGCAGGAGTTGCTCTGTACTCCGCCGCCATCGACAAGGTCATCGCGGTCGAGTCCGCGGAGGTGGCCGAGGCGGCGAAGCTGCTGGAGAACATCTACCGCTCGGTCAACATCGCGCTGGTCAACGAGCTCAAGCCGGTGCTCTCGGACATGGGCATCGACATCTGGCAGGTGATCCGTGCAGCGGCGACGAAGCCCTTCGGGTTCCAGCCGTTCTATCCCGGGCCGGGGCTGGGGGGGCACTGCATCCCCATCGACCCGTACTACCTGACATACAAGGCCCGCGAGTACGGGCACGTCACCCGCTTCATCGAGCTGGCTGGCGAGGTCAACCACCAGATGCCGCGGTACGTCGTGGACCGCACCGCCGAGGCCCTGAACCAGGACGGCAAGCCGGTGAAGGGGTCTTCGGTCCTCGTGGTGGGCATCGCGTACAAGCCCAATGTCGATGACATCCGTGAGACCCCCGCGGCGGAGATCATCCAGCTTCTGCTCGACCGCGGTGCGAACGTGAGTTATCACGATCCTCACGTGCCGCGTTTCCCGGGGATGCGGAAGTACTCGATCGATCTTCAGTCCGTCGACCTGACGCCCGGCACGGTCGCGGGGGCGGACTGCGTGCTGATCGTGACGGATCACCGGGCGGTTGATTACAACCTGCTGGGCGCCTCGGCGGGGCTGATCGTGGACACCCGCGATGCGATGTCGGGCGTGGCCGGGTGCAGGGCGAGGGTGGTCAAAGCATGATTGCACGCGGTTCCAAGGCGCTCATCGGCATGGTGCATGTGGGGGCGCTCCCGGGCACGCCTCGGTCGTCGCAGACGGTGGACCAGCTTGTCCGCCAGGCCGCCGCGGAGGCGGCGGTTCTTGTTGAGGCGGGCTTCGACGCCGTCATCGTTGAGAACATGCACGACCGGCCGTATGTCAACGGGCCGCACGGGCCGGAGACGGTGGCCGCGATGACGCTCGTGTGCGCTGCCGTGCGGGGCGTGGTGGGGGGGCGGCCCCTGGGCGTGCAGGTCCTTTCGCGTGGCGAGAAGGAGGCGCTCGCCATCGGCGCGGCGTGCGGGGCGCAGTTCATCCGCTGCGAGAACTTTGTGTTCTCGCACGTGGCGGATGAGGGGCTGATGGCGGATGCCGCGGCGGGGCCGCTGCTGCGCTACCGGCGCGCGATCGGTGCTGAGCATGTGCGGGTGTTCGCGGACATCAAGAAGAAGCACGCGAGCCATGCGATGACCGCGGATGTCTCCCTGGCCGATGCCGCGCACGGGGCGGAGTTCTTTGGGGCTGACGGCCTGATCGTCAGCGGCACGGCGACCGGCCGGCCGGTTGATCCCTCGCACCTGGCCGAGGTTCGTGGCGCGACGGAGCTGCCTGTTCTGGTGGGCTCGGGCGTGACGCCGCGGCAGGTTCAGCCGCTGCTCCAGCACGCCGATGGGCTGATTGTGGGCTCGTGGATCAAGGTTGACGGCGTGTGGTCGAACGCGGTTGATCCGCGCCGCTGCCGCGAGGTGGCCGCGGCGCGCGGTTAGCGGAAGCCCACCTTCGCCATGATCGGGCGGTGGTCGGACCCGATCGAGGGGCCCACTTCGGCTGCATCGCAGGTGAGCCCTCGCGAGAGGAGGACATGGTCGATCCGCACGCCCGGGAGGTGGCGGAGCCAGGTCTTGTCGACCCAGGTTGAGCCCCGGCCACGGCCCGCCAGCGTGTGCGTGTTGCGGTAACCCTGCTCTTCCAGCCGGATCATCGCGGTGGTGTTCGGCGTTGTGTTGAAGTCGCCGGCCAGGATCACGGGCCGGGCCTCCGAGGTCGTGAACTCCTCGAGCCACTCGAAGTACCGGAGCTGGTCCTGCAGCAGCGCGGGGTTGGACGGCGGCATGTCGTGGACGTTCTGGAGCACCACTTCTTGGCCGTCGAAGGTGACGACGCAGCGGATCTGCGGCTCCGAGGGGCTGGCCCGCTGCCGGTTCTCGGCCCGGGCCGACTTGGCGGGCGTGGGGAAGAGCTGAGTTTCCCGCGGCTCGAGCTTGGAGTACACGGCCTGCCCGAACGCGTCCTCGCGGGGGCCGGTGACGATGTGCGGGTACTTTGCTCCCAGCCGCGCGGAGAGCACCCCGTGCGCCTCGGGCGTGTATTCCTGGAAGAACACGACGTCGGGGTCCAGGCCCAGAACGTACTCCGCCGCGGCGTGCTCGCTGCCGGAGCCCACCAGCAGGTTGCACGACACCACCGTCAGCGTCGGCCCGGGGATCGGGGCGGGCCGCGGCTTGATGAACGCCCACGCGGCGGGGCCCAGGGTGGCGACCAGCACCGGCACGCACGCGAGCGCGGGCTTCCAGAGCTTGAACGCCGCGGCGTAGATGGAGACGGCCAGCACCGCGAGCCCGGCGTGGAAGGTGAATGTGCGGACCATGAACGCCGCCCACACCCACCGGGCTTCCCAGGGCGATTCCGTGACGCGGATGGGCGTCAGCCAACCCGCGAGCAGCGCGAGCGCCGCACCGCTGACCAGCAGCCAGGCGATGGCAGCCCGCCAACGCGTCCGGGTTCGGTATCCGGCTGATTGCAGCTTGCCTGTGCGCACCGTGCCCTGGTACGCGGGCCGTGGCCCCTTGTTCAGTGGCCGGCTCGGGCTCGCCCATGCCGTCCGCACCCGGGGCAGCGTCCAATAACCTGGGGCCCCGGGAGGGAGCGTGCCGGGGAACCGGCCCGCCCGTGGCGTACGATTGGCCTCCCATCGGCTGCCGGGCCAAGGCCCGCCCCGATTCGGGCGATACAACCAGTCCCCGGAGCGACCCGTGTTCGTCATCCGTCAGTCAAAGCCAGAGGACGCCCCGACGCTCCAGAAGCTGGCGCGGATGGTCTACTTCATCAACCTCCCGCCGGATGAGCGGCTGATCCTGGAGAAGATCCAGCACAGCCAGCGCTGCTTCCGCAAGCTCGCCGACGGCACCGATGCAAGGCGACCCGAGCCCGGCCGTCGCTCCAAGCGGTACGGGTCGGGCCTTTCGCACATGCAGGAAGAGTCCGACCTGTTCATGTTCACGATCGTGGACACCGACGGGGGTGCGGGCGGCATCCTGGGGACCAGCCAGGTCCGCGCCAAGATGGGCGGTCCTGGGAATCCCAACTGGGCGTTCAAGATCACCGAGAAGACGTTCCGCAGCGAGCAGCTTGGGGTGGGAACCACCCACCGGGTCGGGCAGCTTTACGGCGATGAGTCGAGCCCGACGGAAATCGGGGGGCTGATCCTCACGCCCAGCCACCGCGGCCACCGCGCCCGCCCCGGCCGCTTCCTTTCGTTTGTTCGGTTCCACTTCATGGGCCTGTACCGGACCACGTTCTCCGATCGGATCATCGCGGAGATGGCGCCGCCGGTAACGCCCGAGGGCGAGAACCTGTTCTGGGATGCCTTCGGGCGCAAGTTCATCCCTGTCAAGTACGCGGAGGCCGACCGCTTCTGCCAGCACAACCGCGCGTTCATCTCGGAGCTGCTCCCCAAAGAGGAGATTTATCTCTCGCTCCTGCCGCTGGAGGTGCAGAACCAGATCGGCGCCGTCTCTCGCGAGACGGTCCCGGCGCGCCGCCTGCTCGAGAGCCTGGGATTCCGGTACAAGGGGTTTGTCGACCCCTTCGACACCGGCCCGCACCTGGAGGCGGACACCGACAAGGTGGGGCTGGTGCATGGGACGCGCCGGGTGGCCCTTGGCAAGCCGACCACGCCCGAGCGGTGCAGCACGCCCGTCTTGCTCAGCGCGATGACGGGCGAGGGCGAGTTCCGGGCGGTGGAGACGCTGGTCGAGGACGCCGGCGGCGAGGTCCGCATCCCGCGCGCGGTGATGGAGGCGCTGCTGGTTTCGCCGGGTGCACCGGTGGGGCTCACGCCGATGAGCGGCTGGGCGCGGGAGGAAGGCCCCGCCACGGGCGAGAAGATCACCGACGAGCCCTCGGCGAGCCAGGCCCGCAAGGGGCGGGCCAAGCCGCGGACCAAGCGTGTGAGGTCCTGAGTGCTCCGGCCGCCCCTTACGCACGAGCCCGCGGACCTCTTCGATGGCCGATGGGTCAGCATCGCCGGCGCGTCGGTCGTTTCTGAGAACCCGGCCCACCCGAGCGAGACGGTCTGGAGCGGTTCCCCGCGGGGGGGGCATGTGGACGCCGCGGTCGCGGCGGCACGCGGTGCTGCGGAGCCCTGGTCGCGGTGGCCTGCGGATAGGCGCGCGGCGGTGCTGCGGAGGTTCCAGGGGGTCGCGACACGCCGCGCCGAGGAAATGGCGGCGCTCATCCGCGATGAGGTCGGCAAGCCGCTGTGGGACGCTCGCGCCGAGGCGTCGCTGCTTGCTTCCAAGGTGGACATCACGCTTGACGCCGGCCCGGAGGGTTCGCTGCGCCGCATCGCGGGGTATGAGGTCGGCATGGGCCCCGCGATGCCCACGCGGCGCGGGGCCGCGTGGTTCCGGCCCCACGGGGTCATGGCCGTGCTCGGGCCCTTCAACTTCCCAGCCCACCTGCCCAACGGGCACATCGTGCCCGCGCTCGCCGCGGGGAACACGGTGGTGTTCAAGCCCAGCGACAAGGCGCCGGCGGTGGGGCAGCTGCTGGCGGAGTTTTTCGCCGAGGCTCTCGAGGACGAGCGGGCGCCCGCGGGTGTATTCAACCTTGTGCAGGGCCATGGGCCCATCGCCGCGGCGCTCGCGTCCCACGAGGGCATTGACGGGGTCCTGTTCACCGGCTCCTGGCCTGTCGGCCGGCGGATCATGGAGGCCAACCTCGACCACCCCGGCCGCATCCTGGCGCTCGAGATGGGCGGCAACAACCCCGCGGTGGTCATGCCCGACGCCGACTTGAAGCAGGCGGTGATCGAGTGCGTGCGCTGTGCGTTTATTACGGCTGGCCAGCGCTGCACCTGCACGCGCCGGCTGATCGTCCATGAGGCGGTCGCGGACAAGGTGATCGGCGCGGTGTGCAGGGCCGCGAGTCAGCTCATCATCGGCGACCCCCGCGCGGAGCACCCGGTGTTCATGGGGCCGGTGATTTCCGACGCCGCGCGACGCGAGATTCTCGAAGCGCAGCGTGCGATGCAGAGGGGTGGGGGGAAGGCGTTGGTGCTCGCGACCGCCCTGGATCCCGAGGGCTGGTTCGTGTCACCCGGGGTGATGCAGGTTGAGCGCTTTACGCGGGATGCGAGTCTCTCCGGCGGGGCGGGGGCCGATGTGGAGGTCTTCGGCCCGCTGCTGCGGGTCAGCACCGTCGCGAGCCTGGACGAGGCCATCGAGCAGTGCAACGCCACGCAGTACGGCCTCGCGGCCAGCCTCTTCTCCCGCGACCCCGCGGCGGTCGCCGAGTTCCAGCACCGTGTCCGCGCCGGCTGCATCAATATCAACACCGGCACCGCCGGCGCCAGCAGCAAGCTGCCGTTCGGGGGGCTTGGCCGCTCGGGCAACCACCGGCCGGCGGGGGCGTTCAGCGTGGATTACTGCGCGTACCCGGTGGCGGGGATGACCGAGTCTGCGGATGCGTCGCAGGTGAGCCCGGGGATGCGGTTTGAGGACGCGTGGTTGTGAGCCGGTCCGGCGCGGCACCTCATCGGGGCGAGGTCATTGGCCCTGTGTCGGGCCAATGGCCGCACTCCGGGCACCGGGCGCCGGGGCTGCCGCGGAGGTCGTAGCCGCAGCGAGCGCAGACTCCACCACCCAGCCGGTTCGCGAGCTGCGCGTACGCCGCGCCGGTGACGGTCATGAGGAGTGGTATGCCGAAGAAGAACAGCGGGAGTACGAGCAGGAGTGCGGACGCGATCGCAAGGAGGCCCAGCACGATGTAGAGGCCTACCAGCGAGAACCAGTGCCTTTGGGTGATCCGCCAGCTCATCCGGAGCGCCTCGGACACCCCCTGGCAGTTTGCGCCCGGGTCCACGGCGATGACAGTCGCGAAGCCGATCCGGGTGTGAAGGAAGATCGCCGCGGGCAAGAAGCAGATCGCGCCGATGAAGAGGAGCACGGCGCCCAGGTCGTCCGAGCCTGCCATGATCGCCAGCAGGCCGGGGAGCAGCACCAGCCCCAGTCCGGCGATGCATGCGAGCACAACAAGGTTGATGAGGAAGACCATCCAGTAGCGGCTGAAGCCGTGGAACAGGGTCTCGTAGGGCGGGGAGTGACCGCGCGCCAGCATCGCCGTCAACAAGATCATGCCGGCGTTGAGCATCGGCGACAAAAAGAATGTCTCGGCGATCGCGATCGGGTCAAACCCGAGGGCATCTTCAAGGATCATCCCCGCCACGGCGGAGGCGATGCCGATGCCAACCAGCGTCATGGCGGCGCCGAGCACCAGGCCGTACGAGGCTTTGAAGGACTGCCAGCCGCGGGCGAACGCGTTCTCGAAGGAGTACTCGGGCAGCGGTTCCTGCATGGGTCCCTCCCCTTGGCCCGATCAGCATACCGCCTGGCGAGGCAGCAGGGTGAACGGTCCGGTCGCTAGACTGCCGCCATGCCCCGCACCGTTCTGCCCGACCCCCGCGTCTCCCCCCGCTTCGCAGGTGTTTCCACGTTCTGCCGTTACCCGCTCCTCGAGCTCGTCCCGCCGCAGTCGCGTCCGCTGGACTGGGCCGTTTACGGCGCCCCCTTCGACTCCGGCGTCACCTACCGCCCCGGCGCCCGCTTCGGTCCCCGCGCCATCCGCGATGCCTCGCAGTACATCAAGCGGTTTCACATCGAGCATGGGGTGGATGTCTGCGACACGCTCAGCCTGTGCGATGCGGGCGATGCGCCCGTCAAGCCCTACGGCCTGAAAGAGACCCTCGACGGCATCACCGCGTGGGCGGCCAAGCTTGCGGACCCGGCGACGAAGCTGCTCGCCGTGGGCGGCGACCACTCCATCGCCTACGCCAACATCAAGGCCACCTGGCTCCGCCGCGGCAGCCCCAAGGGCGGCCTCGCGCTCCTGCACTTCGACAGCCACCTCGACACGGTGGACGCGGTGTGGGGCGAGAAGTGGGGGCACGCGTCGGTGTTCCGGCGCGCGATCGAGGACGGCCTTGTCGACCCCTCGCGGATGCTCTCGGTGGGCATCAAGGGCCCGCTCAACTCCGCCGCGGACCTTGACTACGCCCGCCAGCACAAGATCACCGTCATGTCCGCCGAGCAGTGGCACCGCTCGATCCGCGAGGGGACGCGCGAGGTCGAGAGCTTTGTCAAAGGCCTCAATGGCGCCGAGACCTACGTCACCTTTGACATCGACGTCGTCGACCCCGCCTTTGCCCCCGGCACCGGCACGCCCTCCATCGGCGGCCTCACCTCCGCAGAGGTCCTCCGCCTCCTGCACTCACTGAAGGGCGCCAACATCGTGGGGGCGGATGTGGTCGAGGTCCTCCCCGACCGGGATGTGGCGGGGATAACGGCCCTCTTAGCCGCGCAGGTCATCTTTGAGGTGCTGGCGCTGGATGCCGTCCAGAAAGGCATCTAACCGCAGAGCACGCAGAGATCGCAGAGAGGAGAACGGGTTGGAGCAGTATCCACATGCGGAGCTGACGCAGTCCATCATCGGAGCGGCGATCGAAGTCCATCGTGCGCTCGGCCCGGGACTGCTCGAATCTGCCTACGAGGGATGCCTCGCGCACGAACTGGCACTCCGCGGCATCAGCGCCCAGCGTCAGGTGGAGGTCCCGGTCCTGTACAAGGGCATCCGCGTGGACACCGCCTTCCGCGCCGACTTCATCGTCGAAGGCAGGGTGGTCATCGAAGTGAAAGCCGTCGAGCGATTGACTCCCGTGTTCGACGCCCAGGTCCTCACCTACCTCAAGCTCACATCGCTCCCGGTCGGTTTGATCCTCAACTTCAACACAAAGGTCCTCACCGACGGGATCAAACGCCTCGCGCTCACCAAAATCTGACCTGGCCCGCTCCGCACTCTTCATGTCTTGTTCCCTGTCTCTTATCCGATCCTGCTCTCTTGCGTTTCTCAGCGCTCTCTGCGTGCTCTGCGGTTAGAGCTTCGCCTGCCACTTCGGCAGCCCGGCAGCCTCACCCGGCCAGCCCTGCCGTCTGAGGCAGCCGGACCGCCCTGAACACGCACGACTTACGCACGGCCCCGACTGGCACAAACCTTGCACTAGCTCCGTCAGCGAAGGCAGGAGAACCAAACAATGTCCAAAATCATCGGCATCGACCTCGGCACCACCAACTCGTGCGTGGCCATCATGGAAGGCACCACCCCCAAGGTGCTCATCAACTCATCCGGCAACCGCATCACCCCCTCGGTGGTCGGTTTTACGGACAAGGGTGAGCGGCTGGTCGGCCAGCCCGCCAAGCACCAGCAGGTAACCAACCCCAAGAACACGATCTTCTCGATCAAGCGGTTCATGGGCCGCCGCCATAGCGAGGTAGAGTCTGAGGAGAAGCTGGTCCCTTACAACGTCACCGGCGGCGCTGAGGACTTCGTCAAGGTCAAGGTCAACCAGGGCGAGTTCACACCCCAGCAGATCTCCGCGTTCATCCTGCAGGACCTCAAGAAGACCGCCGAGGACTACCTGGGCGAGAAGGTCACCCGCGCGGTGATCACCGTCCCTGCGTACTTCAACGACGCCCAGCGCCAGGCCACCAAGGACGCGGGCGAGATCGCCGGCCTCAAGGTCGAGCGCATCATCAACGAGCCCACCGCCGCGGCGTTGGCCTACGGCCTCGACAAGAAGAAGAACGAGAAGATCGCCGTGTTCGACCTCGGCGGCGGCACCTTTGACGTCTCGATTCTGGACGTCGGCGACGGCGTCTTCGAGGTGCTGAGCACCAACGGCGACACGCACCTGGGCGGCGACGACTGGGACCAGCGCCTGATCGACTACATCGCCGAGGAGTTCCGCAAGAAGGAGGGCATCGACATCCGCAAGGACCCGATGGCCCTCCAGCGCCTCAAGGAAGGCGCCGAGAAGGCCAAGATCGAGCTCTCCACCATGATGGAGACCTCGGTCAACCTGCCCTTCATCACCGCCGACCAGAATGGCCCCAAGCACCTCCAGGTCACCATCTCCCGCGCCAAGTTCGAGTCGATCACCAGCGATCTGTTCGAGCGGCTCAAGGCGCCCTGCCAGAACGCCCTGCGCGATGCCAAGCTCGACATCAGCAAGATCGATGAGATCGTGCTGGTCGGCGGCTCCACCCGCATGCCCAAGGCCCAGCAGATTGCCAAGGAGATCTTCGGCAAGGAGCCCAACAAGACCGTCAACCCCGACGAGGTCGTCGCCATCGGCGCCGCCATTCAGGGCGGCGTGCTCACGGGCGATGTGAAGGACATCCTCCTTCTCGACGTCACCCCGCTCTCGCTGGGCGTCGAGACCCTCGGCGGTGTCATGACCCGCCTCATCGAGCGCAACACGACCATCCCGACCTCGAAGAAAGAGGTCTTCTCCACCGCCGCGGACAACCAGCCCAGCGTGCAGATCCGCGTCCTCCAGGGCGAGCGCGAGTTCGCCAAGGACAACCGCCTGCTCGGCGAGTTCGACCTGTCGGGCATCCCGCCCGCCCCCCGCGGCACGCCGCAGATCGAGGTCGAGTTTGCCCTCGACGCCAACGGCATCCTCACCGTCACCGCGACGGAGAAGGCCAGCGGCAAGAAGGCCGACATCAAGATCACCAACAGCGGCGGCCTGGACAAGAACGAGATCGACCGCATGAAGCGCGACGCCGAGGCCCACGCCGCGGAGGACAAGGCCCGGCGCGAGCTCGTCGACCTCAAGAACCGCGCCGACGCCATGGTCATCCAGACCAGGAAGCAGCTCGAAGAGCACGGCGGCAAGGTCACGGCCGACATCCGCGGCAAGATCGAGTCCGCCCTCTCCAACCTCGAGGCCAAGATCAAGACCGACGACAAGGACGCCATCCAGGCCGCCATGAACGAGCTGGAGAAAGCCGCCATGGAGCTGGGCAAGGTCCTCTACGAGGAAGCCGCCAAGAAGGGGGCCGCGCCGGGCGGTGACGCCGGCGCGGGCGGGTCCACCCCCCCGAAGGACGACGTGATCGACGCCGAGTACAAGGTCAAGGACGAGAACTGACCCCTCCGCGTCAGAGGTGACGGAACACCACGGCACGGGCCCTCCCGTGCCGTTTTCATTGGTATGGTGTCGCACCGGAGCGACCCGATGCCCCCCGACCGCGCCCCGCTCGCTCTCACCCCCCGCCAGACGGTGTGGCTGTGCGCGCTGCTCGTCTTTGCCGCCACCTTTGTCGCCCACGCCCGCTCGGTGCAGTTCGGCTTCAGCAACTTCGACGACCCGGCGTTTGTGACCGAGGTGGAGGGCTACCGAGGCTTCTCGCCGTCGCAACTCGCGTGGATGTTCACGGAGGTCCGCTACGGACACTGGCAGCCGCTGACGTACCTCAGCTACGGCGTGGACCACGCGCTGTGGGGGATGGACCCGGCCGGGTTCCACTTCACCAACATCTTTCTTCACGCTCTCGCGGCAGTCTTGGTCATGTTCCTTACGCGCGACTTGCTCGCCCGCGCAAAGACACCGGCCGCCCTTCTCGCCAGTGTGCTCGGGGCCCTGCTCTTCGGCCTCCACCCGCTCCGGGTTGAGTCCGTCGCGTGGATCACCGAGCGGCGGGATGTCCTCAGCGCGGTGTTCCTGCTCGCCGCGGCGATTTTCTACGTGCGATCCACCCGCCCCGCGACCCCCGACGCGCCCCAGCGTTGTGATGCCGGCGCCTACGCCATCGCCCTGCTGTTCCTCACGCTCTCGCTGCTTTCGAAGGCCTGGGGCATGACGTTCTTTGTGGTCGCGATCGTGCTTGATGTGTGGCCGCTCGCTCGCCTGCCCTTCAGCCCGCTCAGGCTCCGGCGCGCGCACGCGCTGGTCCTGCTGCAGAAGCTCCCCTTCGCAGCGCTGGGCGCCGCCGCCGCGGTGATGGCCGCGTTCGCCCAGGCTCAGATGCCCGGCACCGTCCGCACGCTCGAGCAGTGGGGGATGGTGGAGCGCATCACGCAGGCCGTGTTCGGCCTTGTGTTCTACCTGTGGAAGACCGTGTGGCCCACCGGGCTTGCGGCCTTGTATGAGCTTCCCGCCACGATCAGCCCCACCGAGCCGAGGTTCCTGGTCTCGTTCGCGGTCTTCGCCGCCCTGCTGATCGCCGTGCTCGTTCTCTCCCGCCGTCGCCCCGGCATCGCCGCCGCCGCGGCGTGCTACGTGGTCCTCGTCTCGCCCGTGCTGGGGCTCTTCCAGAGCGGCGTGCAGCTCGCCGCGGACCGCTACACGTACCTCGCGACCATTCCTATCGCGGTCCTGATCGCCGCGGCGGGTGCGTCTCTCGCCACGCGCCCGGGCGATTCACGCCCGCGCCCCGGCGCGCTCGCGGTCTTCGCGCTGCTCGCCCTCACGCTCGGCGTGCTCACGTGGCGGCAGACCGGGTACTGGCGCACCGCCGAAGAGACCTTCGCCCGCGTCCTCGGCGTGGGGTGGGACGGACCGACCACCCGCCTCTACCTGGGCCGCCAGGTCGAGGAACGCGGCGACCGGGCGGCGGCGCTCACGCACTACCGGCGCGCTGTCGAGCTCGGCCCCAAGGACGGCAACGCGTGGTACGCCCTCGGCAACGCCCTCCGCGCCTCGCGCGACCCCGCCGCCGCGGCCCAGGCCTACCGCAGCGCCGCGGAGCACATGCTCGACCCCTGGCAGGCGCACGTGGGGCTCGGCCTGATCCTCCTCGAGCAGCAGCGGCCCGCCGACGCCGTGCCCGTCCTCCGCCTCGCCGTCGCCGACGCCGAGCGCCCCCGCGGCAAGGGCCGCACCGACCCCGCCGGCCTACCCCACATGCTCCTTGCCGCCGCCCTCGACATGAGCGGCGACACCGCGGGCAGCCGCGCCATGCTCGAACGGGCCGCGCAGTATCCCCAGGTCCGTGAGGAGGCTTTCCGCATCCTGCGGCAGATGGATGAGGAGGCCGCCACGCCGACCCGCTAGCCGGCCCGCCGACCGGCCCGC
>JAEYTB010000078.1 GCA_023434205.1 Planctomycetota bacterium
TGCACCGCCACCACCGTCCGCCCCGCATCCCGCAGGCTCCGCAGCACGCCCACGATCGCCTGCTCCGTCGCCGCGTCCACCCCCGCGAACGGCTCATCCATGAAGTACAGGTCCGCCTCCTGCGCCAACGCCCGCGCCAGGAACACCCGCTGCTGCTGCCCCCCGGACAACTGGCTGATCTGCCGCTCCGCGAACGCCGCCATCCCCACCTGCTCCAGGCTCCGCAGCGCCACCTCCCGATCCACCCTACCCGGCCGCCGCAGCCACCCCAGCCGCCCGTACCGCCCCATCAGCACCACGCCCATCGCATCCACCGGGAAGTCCCAGTCCACCGTCTCCCGCTGCGGCACATACCCGATCCTGGACCGCGACTCGCGCAAGGTCGTCCCGAACACCTCCACCCGTCCGCTCGCCAGCGGCACCAGCCCCAGGATCGCCTTAAGCAGCGTCGACTTCCCCGCCCCGTTGGGCCCCACGATCGCGATCAGCTTGCCCGGCGGCAGCAGCACATCCACATCCCACAGCACCGGCTTGCGGTGGTACGCCACGGTGACATCATGCACCTCCACCGCCGCGGGCCCCGCGTCCGGCATCGCGCTCGCCGTCATCGGGTTGGGTGTCGCGGTGCTCATGGGTTCGTCTTCGCGGGCGCGTCCGTGCCGGGCGTCGCGGCGGCAGCAGTGGGGGGGACTCTTCCACCCAGCGCCCGCGCCACCGTATCCACATTGTGCCTCACCATCCCGATGTACGTCCCCTCCGCCGTCCCTTCCGCACCCATCGCATCGCTGAACAGCTCCCCGCCCACCGCCACCGTGTGCCCCCGTGCGCGGCACCCCTCGATCAGCGCATCGATCGTCTTCCGCGGCACCGTGCTCTCCACAAATACCGCCGGCACCTTCCCCTCCACCAGCAAGTCCACCAGCCCGTTGATGTCCTGCAAACTCGCCTCGCTGTCCGTGCTGATCCCCTGCACCCCCAGCACTTTCAGCCCGTACGCCGCCCCGAAGTACCCGAACGCATCGTGCGCCGTCACCATCACGCGGTTCTGCTCAGGGATCGTCGCGATCGTCTCTCTCGCCCACGCGTCCAACGCCCGCAGCTCCCCCAGGTACCGTTCCGCGTTGGCCTCATACACCCCCCGCCCCGCCGGGTCTTTCTCCACCAGCGCATCCCGCACCCGCTCGGCCGCCCTCGCCCACAGCATCACAACAAACCACACCTGCGGGTCAAAGTGCCCCGCAAACTCCGGCGGCTCCCGCAGCCGCGATTCCTCAATTCCCTCCGTCACCCGCACCACCGTCTGCTTCTGCGCCATCTTCACGATCACATCCGCCATCCGCCCTTCCAGGTGCAGCCCGTTATAAAAAATCACATCCGCATCCGCCAGCAGCCGCACATCCCCCGGCGACGCCTTGTACAGGTGCGGGTCCACTCCCTCGCCCATCAGCGTCGTCACCTGCGCCCGCTCGCCCGCAATGTTCGCCGCAACATCCCCGATCATCCCCGTCGTCGCCACGATCTTCAGCCGCCCCGCGCCCGCACCCGAGGCGGGCGTTCCCCGCTCCTCACACCCCGCCAGACACGCCACCAGCGTCAGCAGCCCGGCCACCACGCTGGCCGCCACTATCCCCGCGCGATACCATGCCTGCGACATGCCCAACTCCCCGATTCGATCAACCAACTTCAAAAGTTTGACGAATCAAAGATAACCGACGCACGCCCCCCCGTCAAACCGCCCCTCACCCGCCGCCCGGAACCGCCCCCCATGCCCACCCAGGCCGTCGAGGACTACCTCAAGCAAATCCTTGTCCTCCAGGGGGATGACGGCGAAGCGGCCGTGGGCGACCTCGCCCGCCACCTCGGCGTCACCCCCGGCACCGTCACCGCCATGGTCAAGCGCCTCGCCGCGGGAAAGCTCGTCTCCGCCCGCCGCTACGGCGGCGTCCGCCTCACCGCCCGCGGCAGCAAGCTCGCCATGAACGTCCTCCGCCGCCACCGCCTCCTCGAAACCTTCCTCGTCACCACCCTCGGCCTCGACTGGTCACAGGTCCACGCCGAGGCCGAACGCCTCGAGCACGCCGTCTCCGACCTCCTCCTCGACCGCATCGACGACTTCCTCGGCCGCCCCTCCGCCGACCCCCACGGCGACCCCATCCCCGACGCCAACGGCCGCTTCCGCACCCGCTCCCTCGTCCCCCTCAACACCTGCACCCCCGGCCGCAAACTCCGCATCGCCCGTGTCCTCGACCAGGACCCCGCCTTCCTCCGCTTCATCGAAGACCAGGGCCTCAAACCCGGCAACCAAATCTCCCTCGATCGCCACGACCCCAACGCCGACGCCCTCGAACTCACGACCACCACCAAGCGCGTCGTCATCTCCACCCGCGCCGCCGCCAAAATTATGATCGAAGAACCCTGAGTCCCACGGCCGTCACCGCGCCCGGGTGCCACGGGCCCGTCTTCGGGCCGTGCCGCGTGCAACTCTCCTCCGCTCACCCGCCCCGTCGAGTTCCCCTGCCGCACCACCCACCGACCCAGCCCCTCCCATCCTCTGCTCTCCTCTGCCCTCCTCTGCGTTCCTCCCCCTCTCTGCCCCAATCGGGGCGAGCGACGGTTGCCAGGGGTGGCTCTGCACCCCTGGAAAGCAAGCCCCTCACCAACTTGCCTCCCCCCTTACCCCTGCCCCAGCGGGGCCGGTGAACTCGCCACGACGCGCCAAATCGTGCCACCAACCTTCGTACGTGCCGAGAACCAATCACCCCACCCCGCACACACCCCGCATGACCACGTAAACCCCCGCGTCGCCCTGAGGAGGTTGGTGCCTTCGCACCGCCGCCACGGCCCACCCATCAACCACACCAACCCCGCGCCACAACCCTCCCCGCCGCGGACGCGGCACACGACCCTATGGGCCAGTGACCGATCAAAACCTGCGCGATAGTCTGTCGGGATGGACGCAGCCACCATCGCAAACTGTCTCTCTGCCCTCGCCGTGTTCTTGGTGCTCATTCAGCTTCGCCTGACGAGTCACTCGGAGCGGCAGCAGTTCGAGGATTCGTTCGCCAACCAATACCGCGAACTGCTCAAGGACTTGCCCCTTGATGCGCTCTTAGGCGAGTCGCGACAGCTCACACGCGAAGAGCTTGCCGCGTTCTACCGGTACTTCGACCTCAGCAACCAGCAGGCGTTCATGTACGAGAAAAAGCGGATTAGGCACGAAGTGTGGGCAGAGTGGTGCGCTGGCATCCGCGACAACCTCGCCCTGCCGATGTTCGCAGTGGCGTGGGAATCGTTCAAACAGGCCAGGCCGGATACGTTCGATGAGCTCAGACGGCTGGAAGCAGGAAAGTTCAAGGCAGCACGCCACGGTTGAGGCGGTATCCACCGGAGGAGCATCACCCCACGATCCTCACGCCCCCCTCACCCCTCCAAGTACGTATACCCCTCCAACCCCTCATCATAAAACTTCAAAAGCGCCTTCCCCTCCCCGAGCGTCAACCGCCCCTGCCGGCACGCCGCCTCCACATCCAGCCGCATCGCGCGCTTCAGGTCCTCGGGGTCGTACTGCACATAGTGCAGCACCTCCTCCACCGTGTCGCCCTCGATCACTTCCTCGATCGAGTACCCGCCCTTGTCATCCAGCGCGATGTGGACCGCGTGCGTGTCGCCCAGCAGGTTGTGCAGGTCGCCCAGGATCTCCTGGTATGCCCCCAGCAGGAACACGCCCAGGTAGTAGGGCTCGACGCCCGCCCCCGGCCCCGGCAGCTCCTTCACCTCGTGCAGTTCCAGGATCTTCTTGTCCACCCGCTTGTCCACGAAGTGGTCGATCTTCCCATCGCTGTCGCACGTGATGTCCGCCAGGATCCCCCGCCGCATCGGCTCCTCGTTCAGCCGGTGGATCGGGCAGATCGGGAACAGCTGGTCAATCGCCCAGCTATCCGGCATCGACTGGAACAGCGAGAAGTTGCAGAAGTAGATGTCGCTCAAGAGCTCCGGCAGGTTCTCGAACTCGTCCGGCAGCTCCCCGCCCTTCTTGCTCGCCCGGTCCAGCAGCTTGTGCCCGATCGCCCAGAAAATCTGCTCCGCCGCAGCACGCATCGGCAGCGACATATACCCAAGGCTGAACAGGCTCATCGCCTCGTCCCGCGCCTGCGTCCCGTCGTGGTAAGTCTCCAGCAGGTTCCGGTCGCTCAGGTTCACGTACGCCTCGATCAGGTCCAGCACCGGCTGCGGAACCTCCCCGCCCCGGTCCACCTCCGCCTTCATCGCCGCGTCGATCTCGCTCATGTCCGGGTTCGACTCGAACTTGCTCGTCCCCAGCACATCCATCACCAGCACGCTCGAGTACGCCACCATCGCCCGCCCCGACTCCGAAATGATCATCGGGTGCGGCACCCCCGCCGCCTCGCACACGCTCTTGATCCGGTACACCACGTCCGCCGCGTACTCGTTCACCGTGTAGTTGATGGACGAGTGCCACGCCGACTGCGAACCGTCATAGTCAACGCCCATGCCCCCGCCGATGTCCAGCATCGTCAGGCCCGCCCCCAGCCGATGCAGCTCCGTGTAAATGTGCGTCAGCTCGTTCACCGCGTTCTTCAAAACGCGGATGTCATAGAGCTGGCTCCCCACGTGGCAGTGCAGCAGGTTCAGGCAGTCCAGCATCCCGTGCTGCTTCAGGTACTCAACCGCCTTCAGCACCTCCGACACGAACAGCCCGAACTTCGAGCGCACCCCCGCAGAGCCTTCCCACCGCCCCGCCCCGCGGCTGGAAAGCTTCACCCGCAGCCCGATCTTCGGCCTCACGTTGTACTTCTGCGCGTGCTTGACCACCAGCTCCAGCTCGCTGAACTTCTCCACCACCGGGATGATGTTCCGCCCCAGCTTGGTCGCCAGCAGCACCGTCTCGATGAACTCATCATCCTTGAAGCCGTTGCAGATGATCGGCATCCCGTTCACGCCCGGCCCGCCCGCCGCGGCCGAAAGCCCCAGCACCGCCAGAAGCTCCGGCTTGCTGCCCGCCTCCAGCCCGAAGCCCAAGTCCACAGCCATGCTCGCGATCTGCTCGCACACGTGCCGCTGCTGGTTCACCTTGATGGGGTAGACGCACGCGTACCCGCCGCTGTACCCCTGCTCGGTCATCACGTCGTCGAACGCCTTGCGGATCTCCCGCAGCCGGTAAGACAGAATGTCGTTGAACCGCAGCAGCACCGGCGTGTGGACGCCCCGCTCCCGCAGCCCTTCGGTCAGCTCCAGCAGGTCTACCTGCTTGCCTGGCTCCTTGGTCGGCAGCACCGTCAGGTGCCCCCGGTCGTTCACGCTCACCAGGCCCTTGCCCCAGTCGTGGACGCCGTACAGCCGCGCTGAATCCTCGGCCGACCACTTCCCGTGAATGAATGCGCTGCGTGTCGATACCGTGGCCATCGTGGTCAACACCTCATCAACCGCTTCCGCGGCGAAGCACCCAAGGCCATGCTCGGAAGTACGCGGCGTGCCGCTCGCCCCAACCGATCCGTGCACGGGCCCACTCGCCCGCCCGGACGCCACCACCAGCCAAAAAGATAACGGACTTTCGCACCCGGACAAGTTGCGGCCCCGACAAACTTTGTGGATAGAACGACCCTCCCCGCCCGCCGCGCCCGCGCACCGGGGCATGGCCAGCCGTTTACGCTTCTCTCATGGACCACACGCTCCCGCCCGAACTGCTCGCCATCCTCACGCCCAGCAACCCGCTCCCGACTCCGCTCCCTCCCGACCCCTTCCCCACGCTCAAGGCCTGGTTTGACGAGCAGGCCGCCAACCCGCGACAGCCAAACCCCTCCTGCATCTACCTCGCCACCCACGGCACATCCGGCTTCCCCAGGTGCCGCGCCCTGCTCTGCCGCGGTATCGACCCCGCCGGCTACATCGTCTTCTTCACCAACTACCAGGGCGACAAGGGCCGGGAGCTGGCCGCCAACCCGCGCTGCTCTGCGACCTTCCACTGGGACCACGCCGAGAAGCAGGTCCGCATCGAGGGCCTCGCCGTGAAGAGCCCGCCGGCAGAGAGCGACGCCTACTTCGCGCAGCGCCCGTGGGAGTCCCGCCTCTCCGCCTGGGCCAGCCAGCAGAGCCAGCCCCTCCGCGACCGCCAGCAGCTCCTCGACCAGTACACCGAGGCCATCCTTGAGCTGGGGTTCACCCCCGATGAGCTGCTCAAGCTCGGCCCCAAGGCCCAGATTCCCCGCCCATCCCACTGGGGCGGCTTCCGCCTCTGGGCCCAACGCGTGGAGCTCTGGATCGGCAGCGGCGGACGCATGCACGACCGCGCCGTCTGGCAGCGCACCCTCACACCCGCCGCCGAAGCCTTCGCCGCGGGCCCGTGGACCGCAACCCGCCTCCAGCCCTGACGGCTCACGCCATTATCAGACCCGCCCCCGCGTGCGGGGGATCGCTTTTCTTCTCCGCGCCTTGAGCGGCCGCACCGGCTGTCCGAATCAATAGTGGGGGGCTCTCGCGGGTCCTCGTTGCTGTGATTCACCATCTCCGAGCCGCTACACGCCATGAAGCCCCGCAGCGCACTCACCGGCACCGAGATCGCCGAGCTCCACGACTTTCTCGACCGAAAGCTCGAGCGGATCGGCGTGCCCAGCCGCCCCGAGGTCGCCCTCCGCCTCCTCGAACTCTCCGGCAATCCCAACGCCGAGATGAAGGACTACGCGGCGATCATCCGCACCGACCAGGCCATGTCCGGGCGCGTCCTGCGCCTCGCCAACTCCGCCCTCTTCGCCCAGCGGTCGCCGGTCACCAGCCTTGACCGCGCCTGCCTGGTGCTGGGCCTGGAGCGGATCAAGGCCGTTTCCCTGGGGCTCCAGCTCAGCCGCGTGATCAGCGCCGTGGGCAGCCGCGACATCTCCCGCGAGGTCTGGGGGCAGTCCGTCTTCCGCGCCTGCTTCGCGGCGGAGGCGGCCCGCGTCGTCGCGCCCTCCATGGTCCCCGAGGCCTTCATCATCGGCCTCATGATGGACTCGGGCGTCCCGCTCATGACCCGCCTGGTCGGCGACGCGTACCCCACGCTGTACGCCGACGCCCGGACACCCGGCGCCCTCTTCCGGCGTGAGAACGAGTCGCTGGGCTTTACCCATGTCGATGTCGTCACGGTCATGGTCCGCCGCTGGCGCTTCCCCGAGCTGCTCACGAGCCCCCTCTCCTGGCACCACACCCGCCCCACCGACCTCCGCCGCACCGAGCCGCTCCACCGCCTCCACCGCATCGCGTACGCCGTGGGCCTGCTGGAGCTCGAGCAGGAGTCGCTGCTGAGCACGACCGACCCCAAGGTCAAGGGCGCCGAGGCCGCCGTGACCACCCAGCGCCTGCTGGGCGTCACCAGCCAGGAGGCCGACCAGATCCTCCCCCGCACCCTCCACGAGTACGTCGGCACCATCGAGCTCTTCGGCGAGGTCGCGACCTCGATCAGCGATGTGGATACGCTGCTGGAGCGCGTGAGCGCGGGGCTGGCCCAGTGCGTGGATGATGCCGTGGAGCAGAGCCTGGCGCGCGAAGAATCCACCGGCCCCGTGCGGCTGATCGTCGGCGGCCGCAGCATTGAGATCCGCCGGCTCGAGGACAACTCGCTCATCGCGTACCTCTACGACTCCCAGGGCCAGCGGCTGCTGGCGCACCGCTTCACCGATGAGCACCACTCGCCCCGGGAGCTGGAAGACGCCTTCGGCCTGGAACTCGCCGACGCCCACGACCGCCAACGCCTGGCCGCGTTCGTGATGCAGCAGGCGGCCTGACAAAACTCTCTCTCACGGGTGCCACGGGCCCGTCCCCGGGCCGTGCTGACGTCCGTCCACAATGCCGACTCAGCAGTTCCCGCCCGCCAGCACCCTGAAGAACGCCTCTATATCCGCATCCGTCGCCGCATCGCCGTCCCTGTCAAAGTCCGAGGTCGCGCACGTGGCGCAGCAGTCGCCCGCAAGGCACGCGAAGAAAGCCTCGATGTCCGCATCCGTGGCCGCGTCACCGTCCCCATCGAAGTCAGCGGTGGGAAGTCGCAGGGTGAGGTACGCGCCCGCCGGCCCCCGTCCATCCGTAGTGAACGCGCCCCCCACGGCCACGTCGCCGTTCGGCAGCGGCCGGATCGAACAGACATAATCATCGAGCCCGTGGACGATCTGCCTCCATTGCGAGCCGTCCCACTGCGCCGCCCGCAGCACCGTCCTGCTGCCCGACCCCGTGAACATGCCCCCCGCGAGGATATTCCCGCGCTCATCCTCAGCGACCGTGATGACAGCGCCGTTCAGACCCTCGCCCAGCGGTGTCCACGCCGACCCATCCCACATCGCAATGTTGCCGCCGCCAAACACCCCGCCCGCCACCACCCGCCCATCTCGCAGAACGCACACCGCCTCGACCGATTCGCCCGCCCCCGCCCCCAGACCGGTGCCCATCGGGCTCCACACCGTCCCATTCCACCGCGCAATGTTGCTGCCCTGCACGATGATGCCCGTGCCACCGGCGATGACCCTGCCCGCCGCATCCACCGCAAGGCAGTTCACCTGGCCCGCAACCCCGCCCATGGCCGACCACGCCGACCCATCCCACCGGGCCACGTTGACCGAAGCCACCGCTCCGGCACGGTCAAACCTCCCGCCCGCGATGATCCCTCCGTCCGGGTGCGCGATAAGCGAGTAGACCGCGGGAATCTGGTAGCTGGTGTTGCTCAGCCCCGCTCCCAGCGGAGCCCACCCGCCCGCATCCAGCCGGGCGATCCGGTTCGCGTTCACACCGCCCGCGGTTGTAAACGACCCGCCCACGAAGATGTCCCCCCCCGCGTTCACCACCGCGTAGAGCTTGTTGTTGAAGGCGCCCAGCGGCTTGGAATCGACTCCATCAAAACGCACAGCGGCGCACAGGCCGCACCCCGGGCAGCTCTCACCCACGAATACCGGCATGCCTGCAGCATCAAGCGCCATGGCGAATGGCCTCACCGGCACCCCCGGCTCGAGCGACCGCCACTCGGTGCCGCGGAGGCGCGCGACCCCGGCCGTGTTCAGGCCGGCCACCCCTCCAAAGCTGCCCACCATGACTACATCCCCGTCCGGCCGCACAATCATCCGTCGGAACTCGCCGAACATCGGAGGGTTTAGGGGAATCCAAGCCGACCCGTCCCAACGCGAGACGCGATACGGACGCTCGTAGTAGGCGAGGAAGTTGTCCGCCGCCACGATATCCCCATTCGGCGTTACGGCGATCGTGTCCGCGCGTCCTTGGAAGCCTGTGGTGAACGCCGACCACGAAGTCCCGTTCCAGCGCGCCAGCCCTTGCACCTGTGTGCCATCCAGCTCGCCCTGCCCGCACCCGGCCAAAAGGTCCCCATTCGGCAACAGGGCCAGCGACCGGAACCCCGCAAAGTGGGTGTTGCCCATGGGCCACCAGCGCACGCCATCCCACCGCGCAATGCTGTTCGCGGGGCCTTCAACCGTGCCTGAAAAAACACCACAAACAACAATGTCCCCGTTGGGAAGCGAGATGATGTCGTAGATCGGTCGGAAGTACGTCGAAATGACACCCCCGCCCAGCGGGTGCCACGACGCCCCATCCCAGCGCGCCACGAAGTTTGCCGCCACACCGCCAATGGATGTGAACCGTCCGCCAGCGATGAGTTCGCCCGATGGCGTGACGTACAGCCGGTGGACCCAATCGTTGGAGGGGCCGCCGAGAAACTCCCAGGCGCTTCCGTTCCACCTCGCAACCCCCGGCACGAACGAGCCGTTGGGCTGACGAAACTCGGCCCCAGCAACCAGGTCCCCGTTCGCGAGCACGGCCACCGGCCATGGGTACCGCACCCCGCCCTGGTCCAGCACAACCGAACCGGAGTCGGTGAAGTAGCCCACCGCCTCGCGATGGTTCCCATTGATGA
>JAEYTB010000116.1 GCA_023434205.1 Planctomycetota bacterium
AGTTCGACAAGGGCTACTTGAGCCCCCACTTCGTGACCAACCCCGCCACGATGGAGTGCATCCTCGACAACCCCTACGTGCTCATCTTCGAGAAGAAGATCAGCTCCGCCAAGGACATGCTCCCCCTCCTGGGCCGCATCGCCGAGCAGGGCGCTTCCCTGCTCATCATCGCCGAGGATGTTGACAGCGAGGCCCTCGCGACCCTCGTCGTCAACAAGATCCGCGGCGTCCTCAAGATCTGCGCCGTCAAGGCCCCCGGCTTTGGCGACCGCCGCAAGGAAATGCTCGAGGACATCGCCACCCTGACCGGCGGCCGCGCCATCATGGAGGAGTTGGGCATCCAGCTCGAGAACGTCGAGCTGGGCGACCTGGGCCGCGCCAAGAAGGTCACGGTGGACAAGGACAACGCGACCATCGTCGAGGGCGCCGGCAAGGGCTCCGACATCAAGGCCCGGATCGAGATGATCCGCCACCAGATCGAGAACACCACCAGCGACTACGACCGCGAGAAGCTCGAGGAGCGGCTCGCCAAGCTCGCCGGCGGCGTCGCCCAGATCAACGTCGGCGCGGCCACCGAGGTTGAGATGAAGGAGAAAAAGGCCCGCGTCGAGGACGCCCTGCACGCCTGCCGCGCGGCGGTCGAAGAGGGGATTCTGCCCGGCGGCGGTGTGGCGGTCCTGCGTGCCCGCCGCGCCCTGGACAAGCTCCGCAAGAAGGCCGACACCGACGAGCGCTCCGGCATCGACATCGTGTTCCGGGCCCTGTCCGCCCCCGTCAAGCAGATCGCCCACAACGGCGGCCTGGACGGCTCGGTCATCGCCAGCAAGGTCGAGGAAAGCCAGGAGACCAACTTCGGCTACAACGCCCTCACCCACGAGTTCGGCGACATGATCAAGATGGGCGTCATCGTCCCCACCAAGGTCGAACGCGTCGCCCTGCAGAACGCCGCGAGCGTGGCGGCCCTGCTCCTGACGACCGAGGCCGCGATCGTCGAGATCAAGGAGAAGAAGAAGCCCGCGGGCGGGCATGACCATGGGCATGATGACATGGACTACTGATTCTCAAATGGCTCGTTCAGGTACCCGGCCCGGGAGCGCAAAGCTCCCGGGCCTTTGTGTTTAGAAGTCTCTTGTAGGGTTTCCCTTGACTCGCTTCCGGCAGCACGGTTAAACTTCCTGCAAGCGAGGCTGATCGCGCACGGTCTTTATGGCCGGGCGAAAGCGGGCGGCACTCAGCGGTATCGACGGGTTTCGGGCCTTTCTGCTCGACTCGATCTCACCCTCGCCACAACTTGATCTCTCGGCGTTTGACTGCGGTGGTCGTGCGTCGGAGCCCGTCCCGAGTGTTTCGGTATGGGTCGGTGTTCCACGCCTGTCTCGAAGGCAGGCAGAAAGGACGTGTGGCAATGACCACAATGTACTCCATCGTTCGTCAGGACCGTTTCATTCGCGCCACCCGCGACAGCGGGTACAAAGGGACGGACAGCGCCCTCTCTGAACTGATCGATAACGCGATCCAGGCTGGAGCCACCGAGGTGGCTGTCGAGATGTTCGCTGTCGACCAAGAAGGGAACGGGCGCGGTCCAAAGCCGCAGCCCCGAGTTGTTCAGGTGGCGATCGCGGACAACGGGCGTGGCATGGATGCCGAGACGCTCCGCCGCGCCCTCCGCTTCGGTGACAGCACACGTTTCGATGATCGCTCCGGACTGGGTCGATTCGGAATGGGACTTCCGAACGCGAGTGTCAGCCAGTGCGAGCGGGTGGAGGTCTACACGTGGCGACGTGGGTCGAAGCCACTCTGGACGTACATCGATGTGGAGGAGGTGGCCGCGGGCACTCTCGATGAGGTTCCTGAGCCACGCGAGGCTGTGATTCCGGCACCGTACTCCTCATTGACACACTCCCCATCGGGCACGATCGTGATCTGGAAGGGCTGCGATCGTCTGGAGCACGATGGCAAGCAGGACACCCTCGTGCGGTCCCTCCGCCCCGCCCTGGGCCGCATCTTCCGGCACTTCCTCATTGCCGACTTCAACCTGACCATCAACGGTGTCTCGGTTGGGCCGGTCGACCCCATCTACTTGATGCCGCAGGCACGGCTGGAGGGCGACCCGCTGGCAACCCAGCATGGGGACTCCCTCAAGTTCGAAGTGCCGATCCCGGGCAAGCCGGATCAGACCTCGACAGTCGAGGTTGTGATGACGCTTCTCCCTGAGGAGTGGCAGACCTCTATGGGCAGCGGGAAAGCGGCGAAGGAGAACCGGCAGCGTCGACAGATTGACGCGACTTCCGGCTACAGCATTGTCCGCTCACGCCGCGAAATCGATCTGATCAAGAGCCCCTACCACGCGCGGCACTGGACGGACGCCTGGTACCGGGTCGAGATCCGCTTCGAACCGGAACTGGACGAGGTTTTCGGCGTGACCCACACAAAGCAGCACGCGAGAATCGCCTCGGGTTCTTCCATCTACGAGCGCCTTGGTACGGCAATCGTCGCCAACGTCAACACGATGAAGGACATGATCATCGCCCGCGGCACAAAGGCTCACCACGCCGAGAAGTCGAAAACCGCGAAGGCCGAAGAAACTGTGGGCAAGCTCGCGCCACGTCTTAAGCCTATCGACGAGCTTTCCGATAAGTCCGCGTTTGACGCTCAGGCGGAGGTGAAGCAGTTCATCGAGGATCGCCGGATGAGCACAGACGCGCCGCCGGAAGTGATCAATCAGCTTGAGGAGCGGCTGACGAAGTACCCGGTCGTGATTGAGTTCGAACCTCTGCCTGGCGCGCCGTTCTACCGCACCAAGATGGTGGGCCGTTCGGTTGTCGTGCTGCTGAACACGCGGCACCCGTTCTACGACCGCCTTTACCGTCGCATGGAGCAAGAATCGCCCATCGGCAAGACTTGCATCGATTTGACGCTGATGGCACTCGCCCGCAGCGAGGCGCTCGCATCCGAGGAAGCCCGCGAGTGGTATGGCGATCAGCGGCAGGAGTGGAGCCAGCACATGAAGGTCTTCCTGGAGCAGATTGAAGAGGCGCCCCAGGGGGATGATCCGAAGTCGCTCGCGGGCGCCGCCGGATCGGTTTGGATCGAGAAGCAGTGACCGACTAGCCCGCGACTACGACAGTGGCCGCGGGCTATTCGGAAAACCGTTCGTACTTAGCCTTGTAAAGGTTCCGTCCTCGGAGGTTGTCGCATGGCATTCATCGATGAATCGGAGATTGCGCCGGGAGTGGTTGTTCACATGAACTACCAGTTACTCACAGCAGACCCCGAGGTTTTAAAATCGCAGCTAAGGACGTTCCCCATCGGCGATGTGGTAAAACATCGCACCCTTCTGTGTGTTGCAGTACGCGGTGATCGCTCTTGGTGGACACCTACGTCAACTACACCTTGCTCGAGCAATTACCAGAGGATTGCTCTCAACTCCGCGTGGCGCTCGGGTGGCGATCCGCAGTGGACAGTCGATGATCAGTATTTGCTGGATGGCGCGAATCTGCTCGAGGGGGCCGCTGCGTCGTTTGTGCGAGCCTCTCACTCGGAACGCACAGATAAGGCGTCGCGTGCAAGACTCAGCCTTCAAGGACTGGAAGCTGTTTACACGGAAGTTCGGTCCCAGAGACATAGGCGAGACATCCAAATGGAGGTGCCCGGTGTCGACTCCTGATCGCGCAGCCCCCTCCCTCGCCAAACGCCCGCCGCAAACCCGGCGAGCAATCGCCGAAGTCCTGCGGTGCCTCTGCGCCGCCGCCTGCGTGCTCGTTGCCACCGCGTGCACCAGCACGCCGCCCTCGCACCAAGCCGCTCCCGAGCAGGCGGTGATCCCCGAACCCACCCGCATCCCCATCCTCCCCTCCGCCACCGATCCCAACATCACCCAGTTCAACGATCCCCACGGCGTCTACATCGACCGCGGCATCGTGGTCGATCGCCGCGCGGGCTCGGTGCCGCCGCGGGGTGAGCTGTTGGTCTGGCTGGGCGGCACCGGCGGCCGGCAGCAGGGGGCCCAGGGCTTCGCGAACCTCGCGGCCGGGCTCGGTTACCACGTGGTGACGCTCGTGTACTCCAACGACATCCCCGCGACCTCGTGCGCCCGCGACCGCGACCCCAACGCCTTCGAGAACTTCCGCCTCGCCATCATTCGGGGCGGGAGCGCCGGCTATCAGAACGGCCGCGGGACCCTCATCATCGAGAGGCACGACAGCATCGAGCATCGGCTGACGAAGCTGCTCGAGTACTTGCAGCAACATCGACCCGAGGAGGGCTGGGGGCAGTTCCTCGATGCCCACGGCGGCGTCCGGTGGGAATCGGTCGCCGTCGCGGGCCAGTCTCAGGGCGGCGGGCACGCGGCGTTGATCGGGATCAAGCACCGCGTCGCCCGCGTGATGTGCTTCGGCGCGCCGAAGGATTACAGCAAAGCCCTGGACGCCCCCGCGGCGTGGTACGGCAACGTGTCCGCCACCCCCAAGGAACGGTTCTTTGCGTTCAATCACCGCCAGGACCCGATCGGCTGCACCCCTGAGCAGCTCATGGCCAACCTGAGAGCCCTGGGCCTGGATGCCTACGGGCCCCCCGCGGATGTCGATGTGGAGGTCCACCCGTACCGCCGTGCGCGGCTCCTCTACACCAACCACCCGGCCGTGCTGGTCGAGGGTGTTGACAGCGAAGGGGCAAGGACCGCGCACGGATCGGCGATCAACACCCGGAACGCGGACCGGTGGAAGGCGGTCTGGACGTACATGCTCACCGATCCGCTGCCGTGACCCTCCCGTGTCGTCACCTTCGGCTCTGCGAATGTGATGCCGGCTGCCAGCCGCCGCCAAAACCTGACGCCCCCAAGCCCGAAGAATCAACCATGCCCCACCCCACCTCCCACGTCATCTGCACCCGTTGCAACGTCCCCAAGACGTACCTCGGCACCAAGCAGTTCCACGAGGGCCGCCGCTGGGGGTTGCTGGGCGACCTGGGCGAACTGTTCGTCAACAAGGAGACCTTCGACATCTACGCCTGCCCCACGTGCGGCTCGGTGGAGTTCTTTGTGGATGGGGTGGGCGAGCAGATGCGGCCGCGGTAGGCGCCGGGTGGCCGAACCCGGGCCCTTCCCCACGCGTACTATTCACAGCGATGACCACGCGCCTTTCCATCCTCCACCGCCGCCGTCCCGCGGCGGGGCTGCGCGCGCTGGTCCCCGCGGGGCATGACCTCGCGCTGATCGCGGCCTCTGGCCGCATGCTCGCCCCCGGCTGAGCAACCCCCCGAGCACCACGGCACACACCGCCAGAGCCCGGGGACCTTTCCCCGGGCTCTTTTTCTTGTGCGATTCCCCGCGCCGCTGGCGCACTCTGTTCTCTCTTGTTCTTCGTGTTCTGAAAGGAGATTGCCATGTCCACCGTTGTCAGCAGCCTCGACAAGGACCGCCTCGAACCCGTGCTGGGGCCCGGCCAGGGCGAGGGGTGGCCGCAGGCCCGCCTGCGGACGCTCATCGGGTCGGCGAAGGTCGTGGCGCCCAAGCGGGTGCCGCAGGATGTCGTCACCATGAACAGCCGCGTGCGCATCCGCGACCTGCAGTGGGAGGAGGTTGAGACCCTGACGCTGGTGTATCCCGAGGACAGCGGGGATGCGCCCGGGACGGTGAGCGTCACCAGCCCGCTGGGTGCGGCGCTGCTGGGCACGCGCGTGGGCGAGGAGGCGCGGTGGATCGGGGCCCGCGGGCCGCGGCGGGTGGTGGTCGAGGCCATCGAGTTTCAGCCGGAGAAGGAGGGGCGGTTCGACCTCTGAGCCTGGCGGGGGACGCCCGCGTCCGGGGACTGTGGCCCGGGCGCGGGGTCCCCTACACTTGCGCTCCACTTACGGAGAGACCTGTCATGACCACCCCCAAGCAGCCCAACAAGACCTATGGCGGGAGCGCCCGCAACATTCTCCGCGGCGTGGGCGGGATGGGCATGCCCTCCGGCCCGGCAGCGCCCATGGGCGGGTCGATCGGGACGCCCGCGAAGGGCGCGCACAGCTCCGGCAACCCCGGGCCCAAGCAGCCCGGCAAGGTGCGGGACCAGAACACCAAGACCCGGACGATCCAGGCCCGCAAGGCGCCGGGGGCCTGAGCGGTTACTTGTCCGGCCCGGTGGGGGCGGGCTCGGGCTTGGCCTCGGCCTCGCGCGAGCGGGTGGCGACTTCTTCGGCCAGCGAGTTGGGGATGAGCATCGTCAGGTTGTACTGACGGATCTTCCATGCGCCGTTGAGCTTGACGAGCGCGCCGCTGCCGCGGCAGATGCCGAGCTTGGCGTTGTGGAGCTTCTCATCAAACCAGGCGACATCGCGGGCGGCGCCCTCGATCGTGATGTGGCGTTCATCCTGGATGGGCTCGTAGGTCCACGCCTTGCCCTTGGCGAAGTAGGGGTGGGCAAACTCGCGGAACTGCTCGAGCGTCCAGCGCTCGCGGGAGTCGGTGCCGAGGAACACGGCGTTGGGGGCGAAGAGGTCGAAGTAGCGCTTCTCATCGGCCTTGGCGGCGGCGTCGTGAAGGTCGTCGAGGACGCGGGCGATGGCGAGGACTTCCTGGAGCTCGGTATCGGCGGAGCGGGGCTGCTTGGGGGTGGCGGGCGGGACGGGCCCCTCGCCGCGGGCGGTGCGCTCGAGCATGTCCATGATCTGCGCGGGGGTTGCGGAGACGGGGCGGCCCTCGCCGCGGTACTGGACCTGGAAGGCCTTCATGGAGCCCGCCTCCTGGAGCACGGCGACGGTGGCCTCGGTAGCGCGGAGGTAGTCGGCGTCTTTCTCGCCCACGAGGAAGGTGATGGGCGTTCCCTTGAGGTTGTCGGCGACCATGCCCATGAACCACTCCTCGGCGCCGCCGGGGCGGACGAGGATGGCGCGGGTGCGGGCCTTGGCCATGGCGGAGAGGTAGAGCGCGGCGTTGCCGCCGCCTTCGGCGCCGGTGACGTAAAAGGTGTTGGCCTCAACCTTGAAGGTGCGGGCGAGCTCATCGAGCACGGCGTTCCAGGCCTGGCCGGAGAGGCTGGTGAGGGTTCCGCCGCCGCGGGGGGCTGCGACGCCGGCGAGCACCCAGCCGCGTTTGGCGGCCTCGG
>JAEYTB010000146.1 GCA_023434205.1 Planctomycetota bacterium
TGCGTCTCCTGCCTCAACCGCCGCCACATGATGTGGGCCTGGATCAGCCTCTTCTGGGTCGGCTTCACCGATGTCTACGTCCGCCTCGTGAGCATGGGCATCTGGACCGACTACCGAATCCTCTGACCTTCCTGAGCCCCGCAGGGGCGCGCGTTAGTAGCCCAGGGTGAAGCGAGTCCTCGAGCGGAACCCTGGGTCCCCGGCAACACGAACGACCGAGCCCCGGAGGGGCGACACTCCCCCGAGTCACGCATGAACCAATACGAGACATTCGAGCACGACGTGGTAGTGATTGGCGCCGGCGGCGCGGGCCTCCGGGCCGCCATTGAAGCGAGCACCATGGGCTGCTCCGTCGCCCTCATCTGCAAAAGCCTCCTGGGCAAGGCCCACACCGTCATGGCCGAGGGCGGCATGGCCGCGGCGATGGCCAACGTCGACGACCGCGACAACTGGAAGGTCCACTTCGCCGACACCATGCGCGGCGGCCAGTACCTCAACAACCACCGCATGGCCCAGCTCCACGCCCAGCAGGCCCCCGACCGCGTCAAGGAGCTTGAGGCCTGGGGCGCCGTCTTCGACCGCACCAAGGACGGCCGCATCCTCCAGCGCAACTTCGGCGGCCACCGCTACCCGCGCCTGGCCCACGTCGGCGACCGCACCGGCCTCGAGATGATCCGCACCCTCCAGGACCACGGCGTCCACAAGGGCATCCAGGTCTTCATGGAGATGACCGTCACCGACCTGCTGATGTCTCTTGGTGGCCCGCCCCTCCGGGCCGGGCCTGATTCTTCTTCGGCCGGCTCGGAGAGGCGGCCCACCTGCATCGGCTGCGTCGGCTACGACCGCGAACGCGGCCGCTTCCGCGTCTGGAAGGCCAAGGCCGTCGTCCTCGCCACCGGCGGCATCGGCCGCGCCTTCAAGATCACCAGCAACTCCTGGGAGTACACCGGCGACGGCCAGGCCCTCGCCTACCGCGTCGGCGCCGAGCTGCTCGACATGGAGTTCGTCCAGTTCCACCCCACCGGGATGGTCTGGCCCCCCTCCGTCCGCGGCATCCTCGTCACCGAGGGCGTCCGCGGCGAGGGCGGCGTGCTGCGCAACAGCAACGGCAAGCGCTTCATGTTCGACGACATCCCCGACAACTACAAGTCCTCCACCGCCGACAACGAGGAAGAGGGCTGGCGCTACGTCACCGGCGACAAGGCCGCCCGCCGTCCTCCGGAGCTGCTCACGCGCGACCACGTCGCCCGCTGCATCAACCGCGAGGTCAAGGCCGGCCGCGGCTCGCCCCACGGCGGCGTCTTCCTCGACGTCTCCTGGCTCAAGGAGAAGGTCCCCAACCACACCGACCACATCAAGAAGAAGCTCCCCTCCATGTACCACCAGTTCATCACGCTGGCGGGCCTGGACATCACCAAGGAGCCCATGGAGGTCGGCCCCACCACCCACTACGTCATGGGCGGCGTCAAGGTGGACGGCGACACGCAGATGTCCACCGTCCCCGGCCTCTTCGCCGCGGGCGAGGTCGCCGCGGGCCTCCACGGGGCCAACCGCCTGGGCGGCAACTCCCTCTCCGACCTGGTCGTCTTCGGCAAGCTCGCCGGCGAGCACGCCGCGAAGTGGGCCAAGCAGCAGGGCGGCGGGACGGAGCCCGACAAGGCCCAGATCGAGCACCACATCCAGACCGCCCTCGCCCCCTTCTCGCGCGAGGGTTCCGGCGAAAACCCCTACACCATCCAGCACGAGCTCCAGGACATGATGCAGGCCCTCGTCGGCATCGTCCGCGTCGAGGACGAGATGCTCCGCGCCCTGGAAAACCTCCAGAAGCTCAAGGCCCGCGCCAAGAACGCCGCGGCGTACGGCCACCGCGAGTTCAACCCCGGCTGGCACACCTGCATCGACCTGCAGAACCTGCTCTGCGTCGCCGAGGCCGTCACCCGCGCCGCGATCGAACGCAAGGAGTCCCGCGGCGCCCAGTTCCGCGACGACTACCCCACCAAGTCCGACGAGTTCTCCAAGTTCAACCACGTCCAGAAGCTCGGGCCCAACGGGGAAATGCAGCTCTCCCGCCAGCCCGTCAAGCCCCTGCCCGCCGACCTCCAGCAGATCATCGAAGAGAACAAGTAAGACGAAGAGAAGATTGAACCGCAGAGCACGCAGAGAACGCAGAGAGGAGCATTGATCGGACGAAGACATCAAGGCAGAGAAGAAGGGGTTTGAATCAGAATCCGAGTCCCGTTCCCGTTCCCGACTTTGACCTGATCCTGGTTCCGATCCCCTGTTCTCCTCTCCCCTGCCTTCCTCCGCGATCTCTGCGAACTCTGCGGTTAAACGCCTTTGCCTTGGAGCCTTGCATGGCCACTGAAGCAGTCCCCAAGTCCTACACCGTCCCCGACGCCACCGAGGGCAAGCCCGACCAGCCCCTCAAGGAGCCCAAGGTCGCCCAGCACGACACCGGCGGCCGCGATGTCACCTTCCGCGTCTGGCGCGGCGGCCCCGGCAACTCGCCCGACGCCCGCTTCGAGGACTACAAGACCAGGATCACCGTCGGCATGGTCGTCCTCGACGCCATCCACCAGATCCAGGCCGAGTCCGCCCCCGACCTCGCCTGCCGCTGGAACTGCAAGGCCGGCAAGTGCGGCTCCTGCTCCGCCGAGATCAACGGCAAGCCCCGCCTCATGTGCATGACCCGCATGGACGAGCTGCTCTCGAATGGAGGGGGGGACCAGCCCGTCACCGTCGAGCCCATGAAGGCCTTCCCCCTCATCAAGGACCTCGTCACCGATGTCTCCTGGAACTTCGAGGTCAAGAAGCGGCTCAAACCCTTCAAGCCCCGCAAGCCCGACGCCCCCGACGGCACCTGGCGCATGCAGCAGCAGGACGTCGACCGCGTTCAAGAGT
>JAEYTB010000159.1 GCA_023434205.1 Planctomycetota bacterium
CCCTTGCCCCCCCGCACCTCCTCCGCGGCACGATCAATCGCCCGCGCCAGCAGAACGTTCCCCGTGCCGTCCTTTGCGATCTTCAGCGCCGCGAGCATCGGCACGCCGTTGCTCAGCATCGTCCCCAAAAGCTGGCAGAACCGCGCCGTCGCGAACCCGCGCACCAGCGGCCCGATCACCCACATCCGCGTCTTGAACCGCTCGAACGCCTCGCGCACATCCGGCCGCCGCGTCACCCGCCACCCCGTGAACGCCGCGACGCCCAGCCCCGCCGCGGTGTACAGCCCGTACTGCCCCACCGCGTCGCTCAGCGCGAACACCAGCTTGGTCAAAGGCGGCAGCCCGCCCTTGAGGTTCGCGAACATCGGGCGGAACTGCGGGATAAAGAACCCGAAAATCGCGATGCCCACGCCCACCCCCAGCACCACCAGCAGCGCGGGGTACACCATGTTCCCGATCACCTTCGACTTCAGCTCCGCCTGCCGGATCACCAGCGCCCCCAGCCGCTGAAGCACATCCTCCAGGAACCCGCCCTTCTCCCCCGCCCGCACCATCGCGATGTGGACCGGCGGGAACACCGACGGAATGTTCGCCATCACCGCGCCCAGGTCCGCGCCCTTCTCCACGCCCTCGGCCAGCTCCTTGAACACCCCCGCCAGCACCGGCTTGCTCCGCCGGTTCGACAGCAGCTTCAGCCCCCGCAGCAGCGGCACCCCCGCCCGCAGCAGGTCGGAGAGCTGCGTGTAGCTGTACCCCAGCGCCCGGTCCGAGACCCGCCGCCCCCCCCACGCCCCCACCGCCCCCGCGCCCTGCGAGGTCTCCCGGATCTCCGTGGGCACCAGCCGCCGATTCTCGAGCTCCGCAAGCACCGCCTGCTCGCTCGCCCCGGCGAGCACGCCGGCGACGGGCTGGCCGTTCGCGGAAAGGGCCTGGTACTCAAAGGTGGGCACGCTGACAGTGTACTTCGCTCGCCGGGGTCGCAAGGGTCCGGCCCCCGAGCGGGCGGTCCCAGCCCCCCGCCACTATCGGACCTGCCTCACTTCTTCGCCAGCAGTTCTTCGACCTTCGCCAGCAGCCCCGGCTCCAGCCGCGGCGTGCCCACGTACGTCTTCTCCGCGTCGAACCGCGCCACCACGTTGCCCGCGCGGTCCACCACAAACTTCGTGAAGTTCCACCGCGGCGGGGCCCCCCCGATCGGCGCGGGCTGCGCCGCCAGGTGCTGGTACAGCGGGTGAACGCCTTCGCCCTTCACCCGCACCTTCGCGAACATCGGGAACGTCACCTTGAACGTGTTCTCGCAGAACGACTTGATCTCGGCCTCGCTGCCCGGCTCCTGACCGTTGAAGTCATTGGCCGGGAACCCAAGCACCACCAGGCCCTCGCCCTTCTTCTCGTCGTACAGCGCCTGCAGGCCCTCGTACTGCTTCGTGAACCCGCACTTGCTCGCGACGTTCACGATGACCACCACCCTGCCCTTGTACTGGGCCAGGTCCACGTCCTTGCCGTCGATGTCCTTGACCTTAAAGTTCAGCACAAAGGGCGACACGGCGGGTTTCTCCGGTGCCGGCTCCTTCGCTGCGGGCGGCCGCGCGGATTCCCTGGGCTGGGCCGGAGACTCGGGCTGCGCGCCGGCGGCAAGGGCCATCGCGCCCGCCGCCGCCATGACCAACACGCGAAGAGTGGGTCGCATAAAGCACGCCCCGGGCATTCCTGCCCGGGGCGGCAACATTCAAGCTCTCACCGCCGGCTCAGGAGCCCGTGGGCGCCGGGTTGGCCGGGGCCGCGGGGGCGGGCGGGGGCGTCGGCGCATCCGCCGGCGCCGGGGTGTTCACCTTGGGAGCCTGCGGCGGGGTCGCCGCCTTCTCCTCGCAACCAACCAAGCCGAGCAGGGCCGCGACGCCGACAAGCGCGATCATCTTCATAGCGATCTCCTTACATTGTTCTTCCGAGGACGGGCCGCTTTCCGGTCCGCTCGATACGGGGCCCACGCGGCCCGTCTTCTTGGGGGAAGTCTATACAGTCTTTCATGCTCACATTGACACGCACCGTGCGCCTGTCCATCAACCCCCCGGGCGCCCCCGCCGCCGAAAGCCCCAACGGCTTCGCCGCCGCCCCCTCCATGCACGGCCTGGGACGCCACTACGAGTTCTCCGTCACGTGCCGCGGCGAGGCCGACCCCACCACCGGCTATCTCATCGATATCAAAGCCGTTGATAAAGCCGTCCACGCCACGCTCTTGCCGCTCATCCAGGCCGCCTGCGCAAACAATGCGCTCGCCGACCCCGCCCAGACCCTCGCCGCCGGCGTTGACGCCCTCCGCACCGCCATCGGCCCCGGGCTCGAATCCGTCCGCTGGAACCTCTCCCCGTACTATTCCCTCGAAGTGAGCCCGCACACCCACCAGCAACCCCGCGCCGCACTGCTCCGCCAGCGCTTCGACTTCGCCGCCGCCCACCGGCTCGACGTCCCCTCCCTCACCCCCGAGCAGAACCGCGCCCTCTTCGGCAAGTGCAACAACCCCGGCGGCCACGGCCACAACTACCAGCTCGAGCCCGTCGTCGAAGTCCCCCTGGAAAGCCCGCCCCACTTCGGCCTCCAGCAGCTCGAGCACGCCGTCCAGCGCGCCATCATCGACCGCTTCGACCACAAGCACCTCAACAACGACACCCCGGAGTTCTGCCTGTCCCGAGGCGGCGTCAACCCATCCGTCGAGAACATCGCACGGGTTTTCTTTGACCTGCTCTCGGCCGAGCTCGCCGGCGCGCCCGTGCGCCTCCGCGCCATCACCGTCTGGGAAACAGACCGCACCTCCGCCACCTACCCGGCCTGAAAAAACTTGCCGCGCCCCGCTTCACCCCGCGGGGGGGTGGCCGGTATAGTGCCGACGCCTGGGGGCAGGCCGGTCCTCTGGGACCACTTCAGTTTCGTTTTCTGCTCAAGCTGCGCGTGAAGCCTCAGCCCCTCCATCCCGCCGTGCACGACCTCATCGTCGACCGGATCGAATCCGTCGCACAGCTCGAGGTGCTCCTCCTGCTCATGCGCGACCCCGCCAAGGTCTGGAACGCCCAGACCCTCGCCGCGGAGCTCCGCGTCACCGAGACCTGGACCGCCTCCCAGCTCCAGCAGCTCGTGCAGCACAACCTCGCGACCAAGGTCCCCCAGGGCTACCGATACGGCGCCGACCTGGTCACCCACGCCACCGTCCAGGAGCTCGACAAGGCCTACCACTCGCACCCCGTCGCCGTCGTAACCCTCATCTACTCCAAGCCCAACCGCACGCTCAAAAGCTTCTCCGACGCCTTCCGGCTCCGCAAGGGAGACGACGCCCCGCCCCCCGCGGGCCCGCCGACCGATGAACCCAAGGGAGGTCAGCCCGATGGCTGAGGCCGTGTACATCCTGTGCGCCCTCACAGGGTTGGCGTGCGCCGTACTGCTGGGCCGCGCCTACGTCAGGAACCCCTCGCGGTTCCTGCTGTTCAGCAGCGTCTGTTTCGCCGCGCTCACCATCAACAGCATGCTGCTGGTCATCGACCGGATCATCCTGCCCGAGCAGGTGGACCTGCGTGCCTGGCGCATCGGTGTCGCGTCACTGGGCCTTGGCGTTATGCTCTGGTCGTTCATCACGCAGAAGGACTGAGGGGTTTCGATGGAGACGCTCATCCAGTTCCTGCTCGGCTTCACGGTGGCGTGCGCGACGGCCATCGGCGTGTTCTTCGTCAAGTTCTGGAGCCGCACCCAGGACCGCCTCTTCGTGATCTTCGCGCTCGCCTTCTTCCTCATGGGCCTGGGCTGGATCGCCCAGGCGCTCACCATGAAGCCCCACGCCGAGGCCCCCGGCGACGAGAGCCACTACCTCGTCTACGTCCCCCGCCTGCTCGCCTTCTCCTGCATCATCTGGGGCATCTGGGACAAGAACCGGGCCTCCCGCTCCCCCGCCCACGCCCAGCCCTGACTCCGGCCCGGTTGAGGGGTTGACGCGGGCACTACAGTACCCCCGCATGTCCCTCGGCTCGTACCTCCTCGAACAAGGCTCCCTGACACAGGCCGACCTCGACCGCGCCGTCGCCGAGCACCGCGCCAGCGGCGAACGCCTCGACAAGGTCCTCCTCCGCATGGGGCTCTCCACCCGGCCCCAGGTGCTCTCCGCCCTGGGCGAGCAGTTCCACCTCCCCATCGTCGATATCGCCTCCCTCGAGGTCGACCCCGCCACCCTCTCCCTCCTCCCCAGCAAGCTCGTCTTCAAGCAGCGCTGCGTCCCCATCCGCAAGGAGAACGGCACCCTTACCGTCGCCACCGGCGACCCCTCCGACCTCTCCGTCGTCGACGAGCTCCGCCTGCTCACCGGCTCCTCCATCGAGCTCGTCCTCGCCGACGATGAAGAGCTCCAGCGCTTCATCCGCGCCAACTACGGCGTCGGCGGCGACACCCTCGACGCCATGACCGGCGCCGCCGGCACCATCGAGCTCAAGCCCGAGTCCGACGACGTCGAGCAGGCCCACGAGGCCAGCGTCATCAAGCTCGTCAACGACCTGCTCACCGAGGCCGTCAGCGAGCGCGCCACCGACATCCACGTCGAGCCCTACGAGCACGAGCTCATCATCCGCTACCGCATCGACGGCGTCCTCCAGAAGGCCGTCACCCCCCCCACCATCCACCGCTTCGGCCTGGCCATCATCAGCCGCCTGAAGATCATGGCCAACCTCAACATCGCCGAGAAGCGAAAGCCCCAGGACGGCCGCATCACGTTCAAGGCCCGAATCCCCGGCCAGCCCCCCCAGGAGTTCGACCTCCGCGTCAGCGTCATCCCCATGCTCTTCGGCGAGGGCGTCGTCCTCCGCGTCCTTAGCAAGACCGCCGTCCTCATGTCCCTGGACGACCTGGGCATGCCCGCCAACGTCCGCGACTCCTGGTGCTCCCTCATCAACCGCCCCCACGGCATCCTCCTCGTCACCGGCCCCACCGGCAGCGGCAAGTCCACCACCCTCTACGCCTCCCTCAACCGCATCGTCTCCGACGAGATCAAGGTCATCACCGTCGAGGACCCCGTCGAGTACCACATCTCCGGCATCAACCAGATCCAGGTCAACCACAAGGTCGGCCTCGACTTCTCCACCGGCCTGCGCTCCATCCTCCGCCACGACCCCGACGTCGTCATGATCGGCGAAATCCGCGACAAGGAAACCGCCGAGACCGCCGTGCAGGCCTCCCTCACCGGCCACCTCGTCTTCTCAACCCTCCACACCAACGACGCCGCGGGCTCGATCACCCGCCTGCTCGACATGGGCGTCGAGCCCTTCCTCGTCTCCTCCTCCCTCGAGGGCGTCCTCGCCCAGCGCCTCGTCCGCCGCGTCTGCAAGCAGTGCGCCGAAGAGTTCGAGCCCGACGCCATCATCCGCGCCGAGTTCCCCCAAGGCTTCACCCTCCCCCCCAACCACAAGCTCATCCGCGGCAAGGGCTGCCGTGCCTGCCGCAACACCGGCTACCGCGGCCGCCTCGGCGTCTACGAACTCCTCCGCGTCAGCGACCCCGTCCGCGCCATGGTCATGGAACGCGTCAACGCCCCCCGCATCGCCTCACAGGCCCGCACCGACGGCGACCTCTCCACCCTCCTCGACGACGGCTTCGCCAAAGTCCACGCCGGCCTCACCACCCTCCACGAAGTCGCCTCCGCCATCAGCGGCTGACCGGGTGGAGCAGGACCTCCGGGACTGCGATGGGTAGAGCAGGACCTCCGGGACTGCTTATGGCCGCTTCGGCCATGCTCCCTCCGCACCGCACACACACGCCGCGCCCGCTCCGCGGCCCTTCCTCACCCCTAGGGGTGAAAGCCAGTAGCCGGGGGTGGCTCTGCACCCCCGGTAAACGGCAACTCCCGCCTCCCGCACCCCGAAGGGGTGCTCGTTGCCGAACCTCACTCCCTCCCGCCAGACCGCGGCCCGGAACCATTGACGCCGTGGACCCCGCGCGTCACACTGTGGGACCATATAGGCGTCGGGTCGGGGCACCTGAAGGCCAAGGTGTGAGGTGGAAGATGAACAGGGCCGAGGAACCGACATGGCGCGGCCTTTCGCGGGACAACTCGCCGACCACTGGCACGCGCTTTGTGGGATTCTCGGAATGGGGGCTGCCAGTGCCAACCCCCCTGGTTGATCACCTCAGTTTCGGAGGAACGCCCAGCGAGCCGCTCGAGCCTCGCCAACTCCTTGCAGTCACGCTCCTGGAGCCCACCGAGCTGCCGACTCAGGGCAGTGCCGTTGCTGCCCTCGTCATCAACCTTGACGGCGGCGCGCCGGAGCTCCTGATGGCGGAGTCCACTGGTCTGGCCATGTACAGCAACGGCCAGAGGCAAACTCTGAGCACCGCCGTGAACTTCACGAACCTGCTGGTGGATGTAGATGGCGATGGCGACTCGGACCTCGTGACTTCTCGGGACGGTCGCCTTTCGTTGCTGCTTCAAGACGGGTCGCGCCCCTTCTCACCACAGGTCCACTTTGTTTCCGACGCCTGGTACTCCGACCTCAACGCCGACGGGCAGTTGGATGTGATCAGCAGCCGCCGCCTGATGGGCCCCGGCGCTCCCACCGTGCTCACCATTGCCCTGAGCGACCCCGCCGGAGGCATCGGCGACTTCGAGCAGCAGGGAATACTCACCGCGCCCGCAGACCTTGCCGCGGCCGACATGGACGGCGATGGCGACATCGACCTCGTCACCGAGAGCGCTGTACTCCTGAATGATGGCCAAGGCCGCTTCTCGCATGACCGACGAATCATTTTCGGCGGCCTTCCGCTCGCCCGTCAAGTGGTGACCGCCGACTTCAACGGCGATCAGCGGATGGACTGGGCAATCGCGGCACCGGCGATCCGCCACGCGAACGGAATCCTCGAGCCCGGTTCTCTGCGTGTGTACACGAATACCACCACCGGCGGCGTCCTCTCGTTTACCCAGGCCGTCTTCGCGAATCCTTCACCAACCCCCACGATCACCGTTGCGGACCTCAATGCCGATACCCGCCTCGACATTCTGCTTGCCGGCTTCACCAGCTCGATCGCTGGACAGCCGCCGCCCGATTCGGGCGCCATGGCGGAAGTCTACTTCGGCGATGTCGCTTCCGGCTTTGAACGGGCAGCCGTCGCCCGCATGGGCGCGGGGCCCAACGACCCCGCGGCGTGGCGCATTCTGGGCGCCGGGAACCTTCAAGGCGATTCGGCAGCGGAGTTCATCGGAGCGAGGCCGGGGGTCATAGGTATCTTCCAGCAGGGGCAGGTGACGGGCCCGCGTCTCGGAGCGATGAGCTTCAGCCCCGGCCGAGCGACCTTCGGGCTGCCGATCACCATTTCAGTCGCCGAGGCGTCCGGTAGTTCCGCGGTCCAATCTGTGAGCTTTTACCGGGACAGCAACGGGAACAGCATTTTGGACACCACCGACCAGTTTCTTGGGACAGACAGCAGCAGCGGAGGGTGGTCCATACGAACTCGAGCCGATCGCGCCTGGGGCGAGCGCGCCGTAACTATGTTCGCCGTCGCGACCGACGCCCAGGGCAACACGGGGGAGTCGGTGGGGACGGTAGAAGCCTTGCCGCAGCGGCCCCCCGTCATCCAGGGCATCGCGGCCTCGGTGTTCATGCAGCGCCTGTGGCTCGGCGGCATGCGGACGACGGTTCTGCTCGAGCCGCAGGAGGCGTCTGATCCCAACGGGGCGCTCCGGGAAGTCCGATACTACGTTGACAGAAACCACAACAACATCATCGACCGCCGCGATGTGCTCGTCCGCCCGGCAACGGCCCAGACCGGCTTTCGCGCCACGATTCAGATCCACCCGGGCTGGCTCCGTGGCACACTGGTGAGGTTCATCGGCGTTGCCCGGGATCGGGCGGGCCTCCCCAGCGCACCCGTGTTCCAGATGCTGGACCTGTGGACACCGAGGTAAGGGGACGCTCGAGTGCGTGGCCGCGGCGCCGAGGTGCGTAGGCCGTCACCAGCAAAGTGCGGCGGAGTCCTGTGGGTGCGCGACGGCCCGCGCCGCATGCTCGCGCGATCCCTCGAGCGCGCCATCGTCAACCAAGGCTGGCTGCTGCACGGCTTCGTGTTCATGCCCGAGCACGTGCACCTGCTCGTGCGTTCCATGCGCGAGACCTGCACCGCCGCCGCGCTGCTCGCGGCCATCAAGCGGCCGATGTCCTTCCGCGTCAAGAAGGCGCTGGAGGCCGCGAATAACCCCCTCCTGCACGAGCTGACCATCCGCGAGCGGCCCGGCAAGACGGCGTTCCGCTTCTGGCAGGAGGGTGCCGGCCACGACGCCAACATCGGCCACGACGATACCGCCGATGTGCTGCGGTACATCCACCTCAACCCCGTGCGCCGCGGGCTGGTCACCGACGCCGCCGAGTGGCCCTGGTCCAGTTTCCGCCAGTACCGCGGCCTGGAACCATTGACGCCGTGGACCCCGCGCGTCACACTGTGGGACCACATCGGTGGCGGCTGGGGGCACCTGAAGGGCAAGGTGTGAGGTGGAAGATGAACCGGGCCGAGGAACCGACATGGCGGGTCGCGCGGCGGGACAACTCGCCGAAGCCGCACTGGCGGATGAAACCGCCAGTGGCACGCCGTTTTGTGGGATTTTCGGAGAAAGGGGGGCTGCCAGTGCCACCAGCCCTTCTCGCCGCGGTCGGGAGGCGCGTGCGGTCATGACGATTTAGCCCTGTCGGATGACCGGTGAGCGAAGCTCTGTAGCACGGTGAGGTCGGTGCCACCGGCCCTCTATCTACCTTTCGCCTCCATTCTCAACTGACTGAGGTCGAAGATCACTAAGTGATCGACATCGTCACGAACCACCGGTGAGTACTCATGCGCGACGCAAACCATTTTACCGCCAACACGCGGCACATGCACGACCGGGTCACGTAGCGACCCAAACAGAAGTCTCGCAATCGTTTCACTGTTGGCGGGGTTTATGATCGCAACATGCCCTCGAGCGGCATGGCACACCAATGCGCCATCGAGTACGTCGACCGGCATAGTTGGCTGCAGCGCATCGGTATTTGACACATCAATACATTCCATAAGCATGCCGCGGCTGACATCATACCTTACAACACCTTCCGCCCCAGCGTTCAGATGCACATGGCATCCATGCGGCTGAATCTGCCCTTGCCCCGCGATATAGTTGTTCACCGACGCTCGCCATAGAATCGTCGCAAGCCCGTCCTGTATCCTATAAACGTTTAAGTCACAGCGATCCGACTCGTCAGCCTCGGCTGTGCTCGGTGCCGAAATTATGTATACCGCTCCGTCACACGTCAAGAGCCTTTGCCTTCTCCCCAGGATACTCGCGCCAGACTTTTGGGCATACACGTCCTCACTCAGTACTGTTGTAACACTTCCATGGCGTGGACGCCACCTGACAACCATGCTATGCGATTCTGTAGAGTCGAGCGCGCTATAATATACCACCGGATCGCCGCCCTCTCCCATAATGCCGAGGATGTACGACGGGCTATGGTCTCCGTTCCGAAATGGTCCAGACTGAGCTTCCGCTATGGTCCGGCCGTCCGACAGCCGTATCCAACGCAAAGAATGCAACGTTCCGCTTATTGCGGCATGCACGCCGTCCGGCGCCACCAACACACCACCCATTGGAAAGCCACGCATAGTGCAAATAGTCCGCTTGACGACAAATGTAGCAGGGTCAAGCTCAACGAGTCGGGTTACCCGTGTAACATGCCTAGTCAGCCACCTGTACTGAGTACGCTCCTTGAGTCGGTCACAGCTCTCACTCCATATTTCAGGTGGCGAAGACGCATTACCTCCTGATCGGGCGTAGGCTGCCACACCAACTACTATAATCGCGGCTATCGCGGCACCACCCCATACTCGCACTCCTCGGAGCAATCTGGTGCAACCGATAATCGGGGGCGTTGTTCGGAAACACGATCCGCATTCGGTGCATCGAGTCCCTGTCGGCTCCGCGCATCCTGATGATGGTCGCCTGGTTGATTTGGCGTCTGCCTCGCAATTACACTTGCGACAATACACTTTGCCTATGGCCTGTGGCCGTTGGTAGATAGCGAGTGATCGCCATAATGCGACTAAGACGACAGATCCAATTAACAGTCCGGTTCCGACCGGAATCATCTGGACTATCAAAAACCAGAGATCCACCGAAACACCGTCAACCAGGCCGTACAATCGTCCGGAACTGACGCAGTGCTGAATGTCGTATATGCGAGTGCTCCCCGGCACCAGCACCTGGTTGATCGGGTCAATGGCGATTGTTGACTGCGCAGCCATCTTTAAAAACCGATGCACGCTCTGACATTCGATCTCACTGATTCAGAGTGTATTTTGCGTATCAATCGGACACTATGGGGCACTTTCCGCCGGCGGGTGGCACTGGCGGTGCCCCTTCTCCCCAAAACCCCACAAAACGGCGTGCCACTGGCGGTTTCATCCGCCAGTGCGGTTTCGGCGAGTTGCCCTTTGACACTGCCCACCTTGTCGGTTCCTCGGCCCCGTTTATTGCTGCTCCACGCCGATCCCCGCCACACACTCTCCCACGCGGCGTCCACGCCGTCAACGCAATCACTCACCCCTCCGGCGGCAACACATCCTCAAGCCAATGCCCGACCGCACTGGCATCCGCCCCGAAGTACACCCGATAGATCCCCCCCACCCGCAGCACCAGCGCCGCCTGCGGTTCCGCGGCAGCTTCTCCCTTCTTCGCCGCGGGCGCAACCACCGCCGTCCCGACCCCGATGTCCGCCCCCGCCCCCGTCGCCTCCACCACCAGCCGCACAAACCCCCGCGTCCCCGCCGGCGGCTCCCGCCCCACCGCATCCGCCGGCCGCCCGGTCAGCACCTTCAGAAGCCGCTCGATCGCGGCGACTTCCTCCGCACCCGCCGCCCGCGCCGTCTCCGCACCAACCGGGGTCACCTGCCACTCATCGATATACCGCCCGACCACGACCCGACGACCCGGCAGCGGACCCGGCGCAGACTCCCTCATCGCATCATCATCCCGCACCACCGTCACGCGGCTGACATCCACCGCCGCCGCCTGCACCGCCTGCCTCGCCAGGTACACCGGCAGCTCCGCCGTCAGCGCGTTGAGGTCCTGGCGCGAAACCACCGCCAGCACCGGCCCCCACGCCGGCGTCATCTCCCTCGCCGCAGGGTTCAGCCACTGCGCCCGCACGCTCGCGAACAGCCGCTCGCCCGTCCCATCCACCGGGCCCCCGATCTTGAGCTGCTGCACCAGCACCGTGCGCTCCACATCCCCATCCTTCACCACGCGGAAGTCCGTCTCGGTGTCGATGACCGCCTCGGGGTTGTGCAGCCCCAGCGTCTTCTCGTCCCCCGGCGCCCCGTCCACGATCCGTTCCAGCCTCAGCCCCGTCAGCGTCCGCGAAAGCTGCTCGCACGCCTCCTGGTCCGCCGGCGCAATCACCGGCGCCTGCACCCCCCACCGCCCCGCCACCCGCGCGACCACCACCTGCCGCCCGATCGTCTGCAGCCGAACCCGCGAGAACTCCTCGGTCACGAACGGCGCGGGCTCCCGCCACGCCTTCAACGCGCCCCTCTCGAACATCCTCGCGATGCCCGCGTCCGCCAGCCTGAACGCGTCCGGCGGACCCTCGATCTTCACGAGCACCCTGCCCCCCAGCACATCGCCCGACACGCGGAACCGTTGCAGCTTCGCAGCGCCGCCGACATGAACCGTCAGCGCCTCCGCCGGCCCGGCCTCCGCGACCGGAGCCCCATCCACCTCCGACATCAGCTTGATCGCCGCATGCACGCGCGACGCGCGCACCGGCCAGGTGTTCTCCCCGTCCTTCAACAACCACAGCGCGGGAATGTCCGACGGCTCTATCGTCGCGCGCTGGCCGTCCGCCCACTGCAGCCCGATCATGTTCACTTGGGCAGGAAAGATGCTCGCGAGCCATGTCCGGGCGGGCGGGTCCGGCTGCTGCGGCCTGAGCAGGAAGTACGCCCCCCCGATCCCCAGCAGCGCCAGGACCAGGGCCACAATCGCGGCTTTGGTGTTCACGCCCGCAGTGTAGTGTCAGCCACGCAGCCCCTGGGAGTCCTTCACCCCCAGCGTCGCGTAGATCTCCCGCGTCGCCGTCGAGCGGTTCAGCGTGTAGAAGTGAATCCCCGCCACGTTGTGATCCAGGAGGTCGCGGCACTGCTCCGTCGCCCAATGCACCCCCACCCGCCGCACCGCGTCCT
>JAEYTB010000183.1 GCA_023434205.1 Planctomycetota bacterium
CGTTCCTGGGGCTGCTCATCCCCGGGGCGCAGTCGCTGATGGCGGTGCGGATTTTGCGGCTGGTGCGGATCTTCAGGATCTTCAAGCTGGCGCCCTACGTGGGCGAGAGCCGGCTGCTGCTCACCGCCCTCAAGGCCGCCCGGCCCAAGATCAGCGTGTTCCTGCTGTTCGTGGCGACCAGCGTGTGCACGCTGGGGGCGCTCATGTACGTGGTCGAGGGGCCGCAGCACGGCTTCGACAACATCCCCACGGCGATCTACTGGGCCATCGTCACGCTCACGACCGTGGGCTACGGCGACGTCGTGCCCGGCACGCCGCTGGGCAAGGTGGTCGCGTCGTTCATCATGATCATGGGCTACGGCGTGCTCGCGGTGCCCACGGGGATCGTGACCACGGAGATCGCCTTCGCCAGCCGCGCCATCAACCGGCCCGTGAGCAACCAGGCGTGCCCGGCGTGCTCGCGCGAGGGGCACGACATCGACGCGGGGCACTGCAAGTACTGCGGGGCGAAGCTGTGACTAAAGGGGGCGGGGGCGGCTGAACCGGGCGAGCAGCCACTGCACGGCGTTGTACGCCAGGAACACCAGCATCCCCAGGTCGTCCATCTGGCCCAGCACCGGGATGAAGTCGGGGATGGCGTCGATGGGCGAGAGGATGTAGAGCACGCCGATGACGACCCACCAGCCGTGGGGAATGCCCCACAGGCCGCGGCCGGGGCGCGTGCTCTTCCATAACCGGACACTTCGCGGAATGGCAGTCATCACATCTCCTTCCTCGGTCGCCATTCTTGTTCGGAAAAGGGCCGGAGCAGATTCAGGCCACCCTGGAGTTTGGTGGCCCCCGGTCAAATACCGGTGTAGGTTCCGATACCCGAGGGGTTCTCCATGCTGCTCGCACGCTCACTCGCCGCTGCAATGACTTTCATCATCACGGCCGCGCACGCGGCTTCGGGCTCGATCGTGTACAACTCCAGGAACCCCTTGCCACTGGGGATCTTCATTATCAACGAAGCGGATGAAAACAGCAGCTTCCAAGAGCTTCCCGGGCCGTTCGAGCGGGAGTGGGATTGCCGGCAAGGCGATGTCATTACCCTCGCCGGAACAGACCGCTTCGTGACGCAGTTCTCGACCCGTCTCTGGTCGACCGAGGGCCAGGGCGCGACCGTCACAACAGACGTTGAACTGACGCTTTATACGCGCGCTGGCAATCTCCCGGGCGAGGTGATCTGGAGCGGGACTCTGTCGAACATCGTGATCAGCGGCACCACAATGCGTGAGGTCGTGTTCAACCCTCACGTCACCGTTCCCGACACGCTCTGCTTCGCGGTGTCGTTCACGAACATTGCGGCGACACGCCGATTTGGGGTCGTCTCATCGCAGTCAAACCTCGTAGGAACCAGCGGCCTGGGCACGATCCGCCAGGATTCCGCCACGCTCGCTTGGCGCGAGTTTGCGGGTCCGAATGACGGCTTCCGCCACGTCGACGCCCAGATCACCGCCATCCCCTCACCCGCCGCGCTTGCCGTGCTCCCGCTGGTCCTGCTGACCAAACGCCGTCGGGTTGATCATGCGGAGCGCCCTTCGGCACTGAGCACCGCGCGGTAGCTCTCCAGGCACCGCTCGGCGGCGCCCTCCCAGGTGAGCCGGTGCAGCTCGAAGGCGCCGTGCTCGCGGAGGGTCTCGCTCAGCGGGGGGAAGCGGAGGACCGCGAGGATCTTGTTGGCCATCTCGTCGATGTCCCAGAAGTCCACCTTGAGCACGTGTGTCAGCACCTCGCTGGCGCCGCTGGTCTTGCTCAGGATCACGGGCACATCGTGTGAGATGGCCTCCAGGGCCGCGATGCCGAAGGGCTCGCTGACGCTGGGCATGACGTAGCAGTCGGCCATGCGGAAGACCCGCTCCACATCGCGCCCGCGCAGGAAGCCGGTGAAGAGCACCTTGTGCCCGATCCCCATGCTCGCGGCGAGCTCGATCATGCGGAGGGCCATGTCGCCGCTGCCGGCGAGCACGAACTTGGCGTTCTCGTACTTCTCCAGCACGCGCTTGGCGGCGGCGATGAAGTACTCGGGCCCCTTCTGCATCGTGATCCGGCCCAGGAAGAGCACGATCTTGTCCTGGGCCTCGATGCGGGCGCCCTCGCGCGGCTGCACATGGTCACGCTCCACGCCGTTGTAGACGACGTCGACCTTGTCGGGCGAGACCCCGTACCGCCGCACGCACAGGCTCTTGGTGAACTGGCTCACGGCGATCACGCGGTCCGCGGCGTGCATCCCGGCCCGCTCGATGTCGTACACCCGCTGGTTGACGTTGTTGCCCGCGCGGTCGAACTCGGTGCTGTGCACCTGCACCACCAGCGGCCGGCCCGTGACCTTGGCGAGGGCGATGCCCGCGGGGAAGGTGAGCCAGTCGTGGGCGTGGATGACGTCGAAGCTCTCGCGCCGGGTGATGGAGACCACCAGCCGCGCGTAGCGCTCGGCATCCCCCACCAGGTCGGTGCCGTAACCGACGCCCGCGCCGCCGCCCATGCCGATGTGGCCCTGCGTGGGCGCTGTGGCGTGCGGGATGACCGCGGCCGTGGCGGCATCGGCCACCGCGGCGGCCCCGGATGCATCGCCTGAAGCCGCGCGGCTTTCCTCACGCTCCGCGGCGAGGGCCTGCGTCGCACCCGCGATGGTCCTGGCGAAAGCGTTCTCATCGAAGCCGGGGTAGGGGCTGTGGAAGGAGGCGTCCACGCCGTGGAAGCTGGCGTGCTGGAAACCTTCCAGCGGGCGGCCCTCGTCGTCGAGCATGACCATCTCGCCCGGCGTGCCCGACGTCCAGCCACCCCCCCCACCGCTCCCGGGCGCGCCGGGCGGCGACGCGGGGCTGAGCATGCGGACGTGGGAGCTGTGCGAGCGGTCCACGGGCTTGGGCAGGATGAACACGACCTCGTGGCCGAGCTTGTCGAGGGCCTTGGTGAGCCCGTAGCACGCAACGCCCAGGCCGCCGGCGATGAAGGGGGGGAACTCCCAGCCGAGCATGAGGATCCGCATCAGTCCTCCTCGCCGGCTTCCATGTCGCCCAGGGGCCGGAAGCACGCCTCATAGCCCAGCAGGAAGAC
>JAEYTB010000040.1 GCA_023434205.1 Planctomycetota bacterium
ACCGGGAGTCGGTGGACGGCTTTGACGGCAAGGCGGGCATGGCCGCGGCGCACGCGCAGGCGATGGGCAAGACGGGCCAGCAGATCGCGGACAACTCGGACATCATCGTGATGGTGCGGGTGGCGGCGCTGAAGGACCAGATCGACGAGGGCATCGCGGCGTTCAAGGAGCAGGGCCAGGCGGCGGCGCAGATGGCCCCGCAGGGCGGCGACCAGGCGGTGGCGATGATCGCGACGATGACCGGGATCGCGGAGGCGTTCAGCCGCGACGGGCAGGTCGGGATCATGGGCTTTGGCCTGGGCGAGGCGGGCGTCTCGATCGACTTCGGGGCGCAGTTCAAGGAGGGGTCGCCGTCGGCCAAGTTCCTGGCGGTGGCGGGCAACTCGTCGACGTTCCTGGCGCGGGTGCCGAACCAGCCGTTCTACTTCGCGATGGCGGCGGACCTGACCAACCCGGGCATCAAGCAGTTCTACAAGGACATGGAGAAGGCCCAGGGCGACAACCCGATGGGCATGGGTTTCGGCGGGATGGCCTCGAACATCGACAAGATCGATGGAATGGGCTTCTCGATGGGCGCGAACCGCGCGGGCATCATGGGCCTGTTCGCGAACACGGTCACGTTCGTCTCGACGGCCGACCCCCGCGGCTACATCACCTCCACGTCGAACGACATGAAGGCGATGAACGGCAAGGACATCGAGGGCATCAAGTTCAGCGTCGAGTACGCGGCGGGGGCGCAGGAGATCGGCGGGGTCAAGGCGGACACGTGGTCCATGCAGATGGACGCGGACGAGGAGAACCCGCAGGCCGGCATGATCATGATGATGCAGCAGATGCTGTTCGGGCCCGACGGCCTGTCGGGGATGATGGCGCCGGTGGAGAAGGGCGTGGTGATGACCATGAGCCAGAACACCCCGCTGTTCACCAAGGCCGTGGACGCGGCGAAGAACGGCAACGGGCTGGCGGCGGATGAGCAGATCAAGGCGGTGCAGGCGGCGCTGCCCAAGAACCGGGTTGCGGAGATGTACCTGGGGACCAAGTCCATCATGGAGGCGATCAACGGCGTGATGGCGATGGGCGGGGCGGGCGCCGAGCTGGCGGTGCCGGCGAAGGTTTCGCCCGTGGGCATGGCCGCGGCGTTTGACTCGGGCGGCTTTGACTTCCGGATCTTCGTGCCGGCGGATGTGATCACGACGGTCGCGGAGGCCGCGAAGACGATGCAGGGCGAGATGGGAGAGGACATGGAGGGCGGGGACGAGGGCGGCGACGCCCCCCGCTTCTAAGCCCCCCAAGGTTCAGTCAATGAAGAGGGCCGCGCGGGTGCGCGGCCCTTTTTTCATTTTCAGCGCGCCAGCTCGGGAGGGTTCCCGACTCGCGTTGTTATCGCTCCCCTTCGGCCCGGCGCAGGAGGGCGTCCAGGCCGCGGCCGATCTGGTCGCCCTTGACGATGAGCTGCTGGAGCCAGAGGCCCAGGCTCTTGAGGGACTCTTCGTCGGGGACGCGGAGCACGGTCTCCTGGAGCGGGCGGGCCTCCTCAATCTTGGCGGCGAGGGTGGCGACGGCCTCGTTGGCGCGGGCGGTGATGACCTCGGCGCGGCGCTCGGCCTGGGTCATGCCGGCGCCCAGGCGCACGCCGGCCTCGGTGACGGTGCTCTCCAGGGCGCTCTGGGCGGCCTCGGCGCGGACGGCGAGGGGCTCGAGCCCGCCGAGGGCGCCCTCGGCGCGGGCGCACGCGGCGTCGAGGCGCGCGGTGAGGGCGTCCAGCCGCCCGAAGCCCTCTTCCATTTTTCGGGTGAGGGCCCAGCTGCGCTCCTCGAAGGCGGTGATGGACTTGTCGAGCTCGGCCTGGGCGCCCTCGATGAGGGCGAGGATGGCGTTGGACTGTTCCGCGGCCTGCTTCTTGCTTGTGGCGAGCTCCTGCTCGAGCCGCTCGCGGAGCAGACGCACGTGCTCGGTGACGACCTCGTCGTAGAGCTTCCCCGCCTCGGCGCGGAGCTGCACGGCGATGCGCTCGCGTTCGACGGGCACAGCGCGCGAGGCGGCGTCCTGCATCGCGGCGACCTTGCTGGCGAGTTCCTTGCCGGTGACCTCGAGCAGGGCCTCGGCCTTGGCCACGCGCTGGTCGAGGGTGGGGATGACGCGGACGGCGGTCTCGACCTTGGCCTGGAGCTGGCTGGTGGCCTCGCGGAGCTGGTCGCCCAGGAGCTTGACCTCGGTGGTGGTGTTGACCAGGGCGCGGCTCTGGCCTGCGGCGTCCTTCATGAGGGCGCGCAGGGAGCCGGCGAGCTCTTCGTAGGCCCGCTCATCCACGACCCGCGGGGAGAGGAACACCTGCTCGAGCGTGCTGTCCAGCCACCGCTCCGTGCCCTCGGCCACCGCCGCTTCGACGCGTTGCTCCGCCATTGTCAGCCTCCGTGCCGGCGCGACCAGAATAGCACCTTCCCGCAAAGCCCGCGCCGCCCGCGCATACCCTCCCGGCATGCCCGACCGCGGCCCCAAAGTCCGTCTCCAGCGTCTGATGGCCGATGCCGGGGTCGCCGCGCGGCGGGTGTGCGAGCAGCTCATCGAGCAGGGGCATGTGCGGGTCAACGGCCAGGTGGTCAAGGACCTGCCCGTGTTTGTCGATCCAGAGAAGGACGACATCAGCGTGGACGGGCGGCCCCTGCCCCGGCCGCAGCGCAGGCTGTACCTCATGCTCCACAAGCCCGCGGGGACCATCGTGAGCACCGCCGACGAGCCCGAGCTGGGCCGGGCGACGGTCATGGACCTGATCGACCACCCCTCGGCGCCGCGGCTATTCCCGGTGGGGCGGCTGGAGTTTGACACCACGGGCCTGCTGATCCTGACCAACGACGGGGAGCTGGCCAACCGCCTGACCCACCCGCGGTACCGCGTCCCCAAGACGTACCACGCGGTGGTGCGGGGTGCGGTGGATGAGAGCGCGGCGGCGGCCCTCCAGACCAAGATCCGGGCGATGGCCGAGCGGGAGGCGGGGGCGCGGGTGCAGGCCCCGGCGATCGAGATCGTGCGGCGGGAGCAGGGCCGCACGCTGCTGCAACTGACGATGGAGGAGGGGCCGACGCGGCACCTTCGGGAGGCGTTCGAGTTCCTGGGCATGCCGATCAAGAAGCTCACGCGGGTGGCGGTGGGGGGCTTGCAGCTCAAGGGGTTGGCGTTGGGTCGGTGGCGGGAGCTCACGCGTGAGGAGGTCGGCCTGCTGCGCAAGGGCGGCCAGCCGGCCTGGGGCGGGGCTGGTTCGCCCTCGCCGCAGCGGAAGCGCCGGCCGCGGCCCCAGCCGGTCGGCACCGGCCCCAAGCGTCCGCCACGCAACGCCCGGCCCAAGGACCGCCCTTCCCGTGATCCGCGCGACAACCGGCCCACCAGTTCGCGGCGCGCCGGGCAGGCGCCCCGCCGAGGACCTCGCTGAATGCCCCCCAGCGGACGAAAGCCCCCGCTCACGCCCACGCCCTTTTCCCGGGGCGTCAGCCTGCTGGACTCGCTGGCGCAGCGGGCGATTTCCCGCGGGGAGCGGGCGCGCCGCTACATCCAGATGGCGCACCTGCTGGTGGTGAACATCCGGCGGACGCAGCTGACGCGGATGGCGGCGGCGCTGTCGTATCGGACGATCTTCGGGCTGATCCCGATTCTGGTGGTGGGGCTGCTGCTGATGACGATCTTTGCCAGCCGCGAGCAGCTGAGCGACACGCTGGACAGCCTGCTGAGCTTCACGGGGTTCAAGGAGGTGGTGGAGGAGGCGCCGGTGGCCGATCCCAACCTGGTGGGGCCCTCGCCGGTGGCGGCGGAGCAGGCGGCGGAGCAGTCGCGGCGGCTGAACCTGTGGATCCAGGAGCGGTACGAGAGCATCCGGAACATCCCGTCGGGGGCGATCGGCATCATTGGGCTGTTCACGCTGTTCTACGCGGCGATCTCGATGCTGATCGAGATCGAGAAGGCGTTCAACCAGATATACAACGCGCCGGAGGGGCGGTCGTGGATCCGGCGGGTGACGCAGTACTGGACGCTGCTGACGCTGGGGACGCTGCTGCTGGTGGCGTCGTTCTATGTGCAGCGGGCGCTGACGCAGCGGGCGGAGTCCGCGCACCTGTTCGGGCTCTCCAGCGACAACATGAAGTTTTTGGCCAAGAGCCTTGGCTTCATGCTCACCGTGTGCATCAGCATGACGGCGCTGTTCATCATCTACATGATCGTGCCCAACACGCGGGTTCACGTGGTGCCGGCGCTGATCGGCGCGGCCACGGCGGCGATCCTGTGGGAGTCGGGCAAGTGGGGGTTCACGGCGTACATCGGGTTTGCGACCAAGAACCTCCAGCGGATCTACGGGGCCATCGCGATCCTGCCGCTGTTCTTCCTGTGGGTCTATATCACGTGGATGATCGTGCTGCTGGGCTTGCAGCTGGCGTCGGCGCTGCAGACCCAGCGGGTGACTTCCGGGAAGGAGTTCAAGTTCTCGCTGCTGGCGACGTTCGGGCTGGTGGATGAGGACTCGATCGCCAGCCGCGTGAAGATCGTGGACCCGGCGGCGGTGCTGGTGTGCATCACGGCGGTGGCGGAGCGGTTCGCGGCGGGGAAGACGAGCGACCACTGCTCGATCGGGGACAAGACGGGGATCGACGAGCAGGCTGTGTCGGAGATGCTGGAGCGGCTGGCGGGGGCGGGGCTGCTGGTGCGGGCCGAGAGCGGCGCTGGCGAGCCGGCGTACACGCTGGCCCGGCCGCCGGAGTCCACGCCCGCGGCGGATGTGCTGGCGGTGTCGCAGGAGCTGGTCTCGGTGCGCACGAACCACACGCCGCTGCTGGACACGCTGGCCCAGACACGCATGCAGGCGTTGCAGGGGAAGACGATCGCGGACTTCATGCAGCCGCCCGCGCCGGAAGAGGTTGCACCGCTGACGCGGCCGGCGCAGGCGTGAAGAGGCTCACCGCGGTGCAACGCCCGCGGCGGGCTCCCGTTTGGTGATCTTCAGGCGGACGGCGCGGTTGGCGACGTCGAAGCGCAGGCCGCTGGGCAGCTCGCTGAAGACGGCTTCCTTGCTGGGGATGCCGCGCTCGAGCTCTTCGAAAGAGAGAGGGACGGTCGCCACGAGCGGGAGCGTTTTGTCCTGGACCTGCTTGATCAGTTCGCCGGGGCCCGTGACGGTGACGTCGGTCAGGAACCAGTCCTGCTGGGGGATTTCGATCAGCCACTTGCCCAGTTCGCCGGGGGCCAGCCGCACGGCCACGGGCACGCTGGCGATCTTCACGGAGGCGGTCTTGCTGCGGAGCGTCAGCGAGACGTCGACGGTCTGGGGGTCGATGCGGAGGCGTGGCAGGCCGGCGAGGTCCGCCGGCGGCAGCAGCCGCACGTTGGGGATCGTTTCCTTGCGGCCGGGCGTGAGGCGGGTCAGGGCGGCGGGCTCCACGCGCGCCAGGACGCTCGTGCTCTCGCTCACCTTCCCCGCGTGCGAGGCGGGCAGGGTGACCGAGGCGGTGGTGGTACGCAGCTCGGGGGCGCCCTCGAGCTCGGCGCCGGGGACCTCCACCTCGATCTTGACCGGGCGGGTGACCAGTTCATCGACGGTCGCCTCGACCGCGACGGGGCTGACGCTGCGGAACGACACGCCCCGCCCCCTCAGCTCGGGGTGCAGCATGAGCAGTTCCTGGAGGTCGACGGTCTGGCGGCCGGGGCTGGCCGAGAGGCCCGCCATGCCCGGCGAGACGATGAGGGGCCGCCGGAGCGTGCGCTCGACGGGCTCGAGGGCCGCGGCGGAGCCGGAGATGACGAGGTCGGCGCGGACGGAGTTGCCGCGGACGCCGGGCGTTTCCTGGGAGAGGTCAACGACGTAGCGGGCGCCGTCGAGGGGCTGGAAGGTGATTTCGACGCCGCGGACCTCGGTGGAGCGGAGGCTCTCGGCCTCGGCGAAGAACCAGATGATGAGGGTCACGACGACCACGGCGACCGCGCTTTTGAGGTACCGCCACATCGCTCAAGGGTCCTGGTTCAGGGATGGTTCGGGGGCGTGATCGTCGTGGGCGCCTCCGGCGGGCGCGGGGCGCATCCGGAGCGAACGGGTGAGCCGGTTTTCGACCTGGCTGCGGAGCTCGTCGAGCGAGAGGGGCTCGCTGAGGCGCCCGCGTTCGGCGATGCGGATGGAGCCGGTTTCCTCGCTGACGACGATGACCACGGCGTCGCATTCCTTGCTGAGCCCGACGGCGGCGCGGTGGCGGGAGCCCAGGGTGGGGTCGGGCATTTCGCCGGGCTCGGCGAGGGGGAGCTGGACGCCCGCGGCGGCGATGGTGCGGCCCTTGACGATCACGGCGAGGTCGTGGAGGGCCGAGCCGGGGAAGAAGATGGTCTGCAGCAGTCGGCCGGTGAGCTCGGCGTTGAGGGGCGTCCCGCCCTCGACCAGGCCGGCCAGGCCGATGGTGCGCTCCAGCGCGATGATGGCCCCGAACTTGCTTTTGGACAGGTAGCCGACGGCGTTGACCAGCTCGGTGGCGATGTAGGCGATGTCCTTGGGCGTGCTGCGGAAGAAGGGGGTCTCGCCCAGGCGGACCAGGGCGCGGCGGAGCTCGGGCTGGAAGATGACCACCAGGGCGACGGCCACCAGCGCGACGAAGCGGTCGTAGAGGAGGCCCAGACGCTGGAAGCTGGCGCCGCCGCCGATGACGCGGGACATGACCGTGACCAGGACCAGGAGGACGAGCAGGCCCTTGAGGGCGCCGGCGGCGCGCGTGCCGCGGACAAAGCGGAGGACGGCGTAGACAAAGACGCCGATGATGAGCAGCTCGAGGGCGACCTCCCAGACGGTGTAGGTCTGGAGTCGCTCGATGAGGCTCTGGATGCGCTGCGGCAGTTGCACGGGAGCTTCCCACGGGCCCGAAGGGGCTTCCGGCAACTTTAGTCGGCACTCTGAGGACGGCGACCGCACTCGCGACGCAACTTCTTCAGGTACGATGGGCCGACGAGGAGCGCCGTTGCCGTACACCATCGCCGAGTTCCAGGACACCCCCAACCCCAACGCCCTGAAGTGCGTGCTCGACCGGCCCCTGCCGCACCACGAGGGGCTGCGGTCGTACACCTCGGCGCCGGCGGCTTCGGGCGACCGGCTCGCCTCGGAGCTGTTCCAGATCCCGGGGGTGGTGGGCGTGCTCATCAACCCGGGGTGGGTGACGGTGAGCCGGTCGCCGGGGACACCCTGGAAGCTGATCAAGGCCGGTGTTGAGAAGGTGCTCGGTGGCGCGGACTAAGCCGGGTTGCGATCGGGCGCTGGACCGGGAGCTGTGCGCGTGGTTCCGCGAGCGTGCGCGGCCGCTGCCATGGCGGCGGACCCCCCGCGACCCCTACCTGTCGCTGGTGAGCGAGTACATGCTCCAGCAGACGCAGGTTTCGCGCGTGCTGGAGAAGTTCGGGCCGTTTACTTCCCGGTTCCCGACGCTGGCGGCGCTGGCCTCGGCGGGGATTGATGATGTGCTGGCGGAGTGGTCGGGGCTGGGCTATTACCGGCGGGCCCGGCATCTGCACGCGTGTGCACGGGCGATTGCCGAGCGGCACGGGGGGGT
>JAEYTB010000300.1 GCA_023434205.1 Planctomycetota bacterium
TAGAACGCCGGGAACCGGTCCGCCCTGTACCCCACCACCGGCACCCCCAGCGTCTCCAGCACCTCCCGCGTCGCCTCCACATCCAGGATCGACTTCACGCCGCTGGTCACCACCGCCACCGGGAACCGCGTGAACGCCGCGAGGTCCGCGCTGACATCCAGGTGCTTGCCGTACCCCCGGTGAACGCCCCCCAGCCCGCCCGTCGCGAACACCTGCACGCCCGCCCCCGCGGCGAGCTCCATCGTCGCGCTCACCGTGGTCGCCCCGTGCTGCCCCCGCGCCATCGCCACGCCCAGGTTCGACGAGTTGAGCTTGGGTACTTCCGGGGCCTCCAGCAGCGTCCGCAGCTCCGCATCCGTCATCCCCACCGTCGGCACGCCGCCCACCACGCCCACCAGGGCCGGCCGCGCCCCGGCCTCCCGCACGATCCGGTCCAGCTCCGCCGCGAGCCCCGCCCCCTCACCCCGCGGCACACCATGGACCAGCAGCGTGGTCTCCAGCGCAACACTCCCCGGCCCAGCACGGTTCACGAGCATCGCCGATGGTACGGGGTTGACGCTGACCGCGCCGCGCTGGTACGCCATGCACATGCTCCACCTCTTTGCCGTGGCCGCCCTCTCGCTCCTCCAGCCCCAGCCCTTCACCGGCTTCGCCGAGTCCGACCTCCCCGCCTTTGAATCCCGGCGCGATGCCCTCAACGCCGCCATCCAGCCCGACAGCCTCCGCGCCTACCACATGACCCTCGCCAGCGAGGCCCACGTCGCCGGCACCCCCGGCGGCGAGCGCACCGTCCAGCGCCTCCGCGATGCCTTCACCGCCATGGGCCTCGAGCCCGAGTCCTGGGAGTGCTGGCCGCTGCTCGCCGCTCCCGTCGCCGCGGAACTGGAAGTCGTCGCCCCCGAGCGCCTCACGCTCGACCTCGCCGAACGCCCCGTCCGCGGCGACCCCGCCAGCGGCGTCCACGGCTTCGGCTGGAACGCCTACAGCGGCAGCGGGGAGGTCACCGCGGGCGTCATCTACGCCAACTACGGCACCAAGGCCGACTTCGAGCGCCTCCGCTCGCTCAACATCGACACCGCGGGCAAGATCATCATCGCCCGCTACGGCGGCAACTACCGCGGCTACAAGGCCAAGTTCGCACAGGCCGCCGGCGCCGCGGGCCTCATCATCTACACCGACCCCGCCGACAGCGGCTACGTGCGCGGCCTCACCTACCCCGAGGGCGGCTACGCCAACGACTGCTGCATCCAGCGCGGCTCGATCGTCACGCTGCCGTACATCGGCGACCCGCTCACCCCCGGCGTCCCCGCGATGCAGGACGCCCAGCGCCTCAACGCCGACGACATCGCGCTCCCGCGCATCCCCGTGCAGCCCATCGGCTACGCCGCGGCGAAGGAGGTCCTCTCGCGCATGACCGGCCAGGCAGTGCCCGAGGGGTGGGGGTGGCAGGGCGGCCTGCCGTTCACCTACCGCGTTGAGGGGGGCGAAGAGCTCCGCGTGCGCTTAAGAGTGCAGCAGGAACGGAAGGTCACCAAGGCCACCAACGTCCTCGCCCGGATCACCGGCTCCGCGTTCCCCGAGCAGCAGGTCATCGTCGGCTGCCATCACGACGCCTGGAACAACGGCGCTGCCGACCCGCTCGCGGGCACCATCGCGCTGCTCGAGTGCGCCAGGGCCTTCGCCGCGCTCGCGAAGGAGCACCCGCCCCTGCGCACCATCGTCTTCGCCACCTGGGACGCCGAGGAGTTCGGCATCATCGGCTCCAGCGAGTGGGTGGAGGCCCACCGCGAAACGCTCACGAAGAACGCCGTCGCGTACATCAACCTCGACATGGCCTCGATGGGCCTCAGCTTCGGCTCCAGCGCTTCCCCCTCGCTGCGCACCGTGATCGCGCAGGCCGCGGGCGATGTCCCGCAGCCGCACGACCCAGAGGGCCGCACCGTCGCCGAGGTGTGGAAGGGCGGCTTCGGCGACCTGGGCGGGGGCAGCGACCACGTCGCCTTCCTCTGCCACGCGGGCGTGCCGAGCTGCTCGCTGGGCGGCGGGGGTTCGAAGGGTACCTCGTACCACTCCGCCTACGACACGCTCCCCTGGTACTGGAAGACCGTGGGCACCGACTACGCCTCGGCGCAAATGGTCGCGCGCATGACCGCCGCCACCGTCCACCGCCTCGCCTACAGCCCCACGCTCCCCCTCGACCAGTCGCAGGTCGCCGCCGACACGCTCGCCAAGCTCACCGCGCTCGAGCAGAAGGCCCGCGAGGCCGGCCTCATGACGCTCGAGGCCGAGCAGGCGCTCGCCGCCGCGCGCGAGGCCGCCGCGACCCTCCAGCACGCCGCGGCGGGCCTCGCTGCATCTCCCGACGCCAACGCCCGCCTCCTCGCCGCGGACCGCGCCTGGCTCTCCGATGATGGCCTGCCCAGCCGCCCCTGGTTCCGCAGCCGCTACGCCGCCCCCGATGAGGACTCAGGCTACGCCTCCTGGATCCTCCCCGGCGTCTGCAAGGCCCTCTCCGACCGCGACAGCACGCTCCTCACGGCGGAGTTCCAGCGCGTCACCGAGTCCCTCACCCGCGCCGCCGCGGCGCTCCAGCCCCCGCCCCCCACACCGCACTCCCCATAAAACCAGCCCCCGCACGCCCCCAGGGCACACGGCGCTCCCGCGCGTCCAAAAGTGGCTCCCATCGTCAAGGGTGTAGCTCCTGCGCTCAAGGGTTTGGGAGCTGCGCTCTAGGGTTTGGGAGCTGCGCTCAAGGGTTTGGGAGCTGCGCTCAAGGGTTTGGCTCCTGCGCTCAAGGCCTCAGGAGCGGCGCTCAAGGGCGTAGCTCCCGCGATCAAGGGTTGAATGGCCACGCTGAACGGTGCGGGACCGACGCTGCAGGCCGTGCGAGGCGAGAAGCTCTACCGCAGCCGGACCCAAATGGGTCGGACGCCAAGCCGGCGGGAAACTCCTTAAGCCTCGGCGGTCAGTGTACTTGTATCCAAGGCATGGATTTCAGCAACAGGACTTGACAGCGCATTGCTGACAAGCGACACTGTAGAGATGTCTATCATTAAACCGCTCTTCGTGGCCGCAGATCCTGCGCCGTCACAGGTAGGATCCGAAACTCTGGTTTGGGAGAACTTGGAGAATCTCGTTGGCGACACAGCCAGCGAAGCGGCGATGTTTTCCGGTGGCATAGAAAATAGCCGAAAAGCAGTCTTAGCGTTCGACACCCCATTCCACGCCCCACCCACCATCCGCTTCGGCGTTGGCGTGCGGGTCCGCGCCAAGGTCGACACTGGCGTCGCGACAATGTATGTGCAGTTAGCCGAGGCTGGCAGCCCTCCCACGCCCCTGGGCTCGCCGCAGTCTGTCAATCTTGAAACGAGCGGATACACAGGGCATGACTTCGGTCTGCCAGGAGACGACTGGGAGATCGAAGTCGGACGAAGCGACATTGAAAGCCTACGGGTATTGGTTTGGGTGGCGAATACCGATGCTTCGAATCTTGAGTTTTACGTCGATAGGATTGCGCTCTCTCTTTATCCGATCGAGCAGTCCGATCCGTCCCCCGCCAACGTACGTGCGTTCGGAGCAGTTGGTGATGGGGTAGCTGACGACACTGAAGCCATTCAAGCGGCGATCGATGCAGCTCTCGAGTCGACTTGGTCGGGCCAGTATTCGGGGGTGTACTTCCCTCCCGGCGTCTACCTGGTAACAGACACGTTGCACGTTCCTTGGGCCGAGGGCTGGCGTATGTGGGGTGCCGGTGGGTCCGTGACCGGCGGGGCGAGTGGACACGCGCCTTATCAGCGGGGCGCAATGATTGTTGCTGCTGGACTCGCGCCCAGCGGTTTGACGTGGACGGACGAGGAGTGGGACGACGCGACAAACTACACGACCGATCAGGTGGTGATGCATGATCCAAGTGGTACCGACGCTGACCACAGTCTTTCGTTTTGGCGGGCGACGGCCAACAACTCAAACTCAGAGCCTGGCCTGTCGAACTCCGACTGGGAGCTGGTGCCGGCGAAGCCAATCCTCAATATTGAGGGCTGCTCGGGGTTTGCAGTGAAAGACCTTGCGTTCCGAGGGGTGGAGCTCGGAAGCACGCCCGACCCGAACGACTATGCCCCCGTGGGAATTAGAGTGCAAAACGTTCCGGGCACTGGCACTGGGATGTGCCTTTTCGAGCGCGTCAGCATTGACCGCTGTCAAGTCGCCTTCGATGCCGGTGGACGCGACGAGGGTGACACCGCGCATGATGAGAACAATGCAGCAGACATGACCTTCGTCCGGTGTAGCTTCACGCACAACCGAACGGGGTTCCGCTGCTCGCACGACCAAGCGGTGGACTTTGGTTTCTTCGGGCAGGTGACGACAGCGTGCCGAAGGGCATTCTGGGCTTATAAGGGGGGGAATATCTGCGCATACCAATGGTCCGGCGGAAACGTGGAGACGCTGCTTCAGGTAAAGAACGGGGGCGCCGTCGCCGCACACGTGTTTGATGGGTGCTTTGTAGATGGATATCAAAACAGCACGGTGACAGCGTCGCACCGCACCGTCCTCTTCAAGGGGACCTCCCCAACCACCGTGCGAGCAACGTTTCGGGATGTGTGGATCAACGTCGGGCAGCTCGCAGTTGAGGGTGACGCGAGGTTTCAGTTGGCTCCAGGCAACAACGTTCGGATTGACGGTGGTCACAATCTGGCCGGGCCTGATCCGAATCTCTCAACCGGCGAAGGATTCTTGTTCGAACTGAGCGGCATCTTCGGTGGCTGGCCAGGCAGCACATTCCTCGCCCGACACTGCCACATTCCTAACGACCCCACGCTCGTGGTTGGTTCGGTGGGGGAGGGTGCGGAGTTCCGCATCCGGGACTGCTTCGTCGCTGCTATTGGAACAGCGGGCAATGGGTTTGTGGAAGACTACGGCCGGCGTGCTTAGGGTCCTGCATGGAAGAGGTCCGACGGCAGTACGCCGAGAAGGTCGAGAAGGTGCTCCTCGCGAGCAACCGGACGCCGGTGCGGCCGGTCGAGTTCCGCTCACAGTGCGGCGAAGACGGGTTCATCTGGGACCTTTTCGAGCGCGGGCCCGCTCCGCTTCTTGAAGGCTTCTACATCGAGGTCGGGGCGTTCAACGGGTACGACTTTTCAACCACGTACGCACTGGACTGCGCGGGGTGGCGCGGGCTGCTGGTCGAGCCCATCCCGGAGCGGTACGCGGAATGCGTCCGCAACCGGCCCACGGCGCGCGTCGTCCACGCGGCCTTGGGCGGCCCGGGCTCAAGCGGCACAACCACATTTACGGTAACGGACGACATCCACGGTGGGATGCTCTCGCGGCTTGGGGTGGACCGGCGGGCTCGGCCCGGTGACGTGAAGTCGGAGCGGCAGGTGACCGTACCGTTCACGACGATGGATGCGCTTCTGGCAGGCCACACCGGCGAGATCGACGTCGCTGTTATCGACGTGGAGGGCGCGGAAGTGCCGCTGCTCAAAGGGTTCAGTCTCGAGAAGTACGGCCCCAAAGTGATCCTGATTGAAGACGAGAAGGGCGAGACCCCGATCGAGCAGCACATGCGCACCCGGCCCTACCAGCAGATTGGCTGGATGGCGTTCAATCGGGTCTATGCGCGTAACGACCTGGCGTACGAGTTTGCGGTACGACTCTACGGACCGGAGGCGTTTCGGTAGGCGTGCAGTTGTTCCGTTTATGACGCGCCCGTTCCGTTTTCTTCCAACGCTTGGCTCAGGCCCGCCCCGACCCCGCCGATGAACGCTACCGCCGCGGGGCGTCGCCCTTTTTTTTCACGGGCCCAACCGCGGCGGCCGCGTGCGTTGGTCGCCCGCGCCCGACCGCCGCGAATCAAAGGAGCTACGCATGTCACAGAACAAGCCCAAAAACAAGCCGCAGATGCGCAACTTCGGCCACACCCACGCGCCCTTGTGGGTCGCCAACGCTGCCCAGATATCTTTGACCCCCGCGCAGGCCACCGCGTTCGCCGACCTGGTCGCGGCGTTCGAGGCCTCGTCCGAGGCCGTGCTCGCGACCCGCATGGAGAGCAAGAGCACCACCCTGACCAACAACAAGGACTACCAGTCCGTCAGCGCCCTGTGCGGCGCGCTCATCAACCAGATCAAGGCGTACGCCGAGGCGACCAACAACGCCGAGGTGTACACGCTCTCGGGCCTCTCCCCTGACAACCCGCCCAGCCAGGCCCCGGCCCCCGTGCCGCCGCAGCAGCTCACCGCCACGCTGGTGCCCGACGGCTCGCTGCTGCTCAAGTGGAAGGTCACCCAGCCCGCCGGGCTCAGCGGCGTGCAGTACCGCGTCTTCCGCAAGCTCGCGGGCCAGAGCGAGTTCACGCTCATCGGCACCGCCGGCGGCAAGAAGACCTTCAGCGACGCCACCATCCCCTTCGGCGCCGACGGCGTCACCTACCAGATCGTCCCCTGGCGCGGCGACGTGACAGGCGACCCCAGCAACGCCTTCGAGTTCCGCTTCGGGGCCGCGGGCCCGGGGCTCACCGTCAGCGAGGTCAAGCTCGCGGCGTGAGTGCCGTGCTGAGAAGCTGAAAGGCCCGGGCCGTGCTGCCCGGGCCTTTTTCGTGCGCATCGCAAAAACAACAACGCCGCCCTGCGGCGGCGCTGCGTTCACTCATCGGATGTCCAGGCCAGGATCAGACCATGGACTTGAGGCCCTTGAGCGGGCGGATCTTGATGAGCGTGCGGGCCGGCTTGGCCTTCACGGTCATCATCTCGCCCGGCTTGAACGGGTTGGGCTTCTGGGCCGACTTGGTCGCGGCCTTGAAGATCGACTGCACCTTCATCATCCCCGGCACCACGAACACCTTGTTCTGGCTCGCGTTGGGCTTGGCGAGGTCCGCGGCCATCATCCGGCCCAGCACGTCGAACACGCCCGCCACCTGCTTGCGGCTGATGCCCACGTTGTCAGCGATG
>JAEYTB010000086.1 GCA_023434205.1 Planctomycetota bacterium
TGCGACCAGAAGACCCTCGCCCGCCACCTCCCCGCCTCCGCCCGCTACACCGGCGTCGACATCGCCCCCCCCCGCCGACGTCATCCTCAACCTCGACGCCCACGGCACAACGCTCCCCTTCCCCGACCGCGCCTTCGACACCGTCCTCTGCTGCGATGTCCTCGAGCACCTCGAGCGCATCCACGCCGTGTTTGACGAGCTCTGCCGCGTCTCCGCCTCCCGCGTCCTCATCTCCCTCCCCAACCCCCTCCGCAACCTCATCGACGCCATCAAGGCGGGCGCGAGCACGCTGAAGTTCTACGGCCTGCCCACCGACCCCCCCGCCGACCGCCACCGCTGGTTCTTCGGAGCCGAGGAGGCCGCCCGCTTCCTCACCACCCGCGCCGCCCGCAACCACTTCTCCGTCGAGCACCTCGACAACCGCCCCGACTACCCCTGCCCACGCTGGCTCGTGAACGCCGCCAACCTTCTCGCCTCCCCCAACATCACCCAGGCCACCACCTGGTGCGTCCTCATCCGCAACCCTTAGCGGGCATCCGCCTTTCGCTCTCTCGCTCTTCCGCTCTTTCGCTCTCCCCACCCCATGCCCACCCTCATCCTTCTCTTTACCCAAGGCATGTCCCTCAAGGAGTGGCGCCGCACCGGCATGCTCTCCCGCGAGCTCGCCCTCTACCGCGCGCTGCTCGCCCACTACCCCCGCATCCTCCTCGCCTCCTACGGCCGCGCCGACGACCTCGAGGTCCTCCACGCCGCCCTCCCGCCCGCCGAGGCCCACCGCTTCACCCTCATCGCCAACACCCGCGGCCTGCCGCTCGACGACTACACCGCCCAGCTCCCCGCCCTCATCCAGGCCGCCCTCCCCGACGCGTCCCCCATCATCCTGAAGACCAACCAGCTCGCCGGCGCCGACGTCGCCGTCGCCATCGCACACCACCTCCGCGCCTCCGGACGCACCGTCGCCCTCATCGCCCGCGGCGGGTACCACTACTCCGCCTTTGTCGCCCACGAGCACGCGCCAAACTCCCCACCGCACGCCGCGGCCGTCGCCAAAGAACGCCTCGCCTGCACCCACGCCGACCTGGTCATCGGCACCTCCCAGGAGATGCTCGACGCCCTCGTCTCGCTCCACTCCCTCGACCCGGCCAATACCACCCTCATCCCCAACTACGTGATCCCCTTCTCCTCCACTCCTCCCCTCATCGACTCCTCCACCTTCCTCTCACAAGGCCGCACCATCCCCCTCGTCCAGCCCCCGCCCACCTTCCTCTACGCCGGCCAGCTCATCACCCGCAAGCGCGTGGACCTGCTCATCGAGGCCTTCGCCAACTGGCGCAGCACCTCCACCCTCCCGTGGGCCGTCCGCGGCCCGGCCCGCCTTGACATCTACGGCGACGGCCCCCAGTCCAGCAGCCTCCGTCAGCTCGCCACCTGCCTCTCCGCCCCCGTCTTCTTCTACAACCGCGTGCCCCACGAAGAGCTTCTGGGCGCGATGAGCCGCTGCACCCTCTACATCCAACCCTCCGTCCTTGAGGGCCACCCCAAGACCGTCATCGAGGCCATGGCCGCCGCCCGCCCCGTCCTCGTCGCCGACGCCCCCGGCATGAACGTCATCACCGACGGCGTCACCGGCCGCAAGGTCCCCCCCACCGTGCCCGCCCTGGTTGCCGCCATCGACGAGCTGATGCGCGACCCCGACGAGCGCGAACGCCTCGCCAGCAACGCCGCCCACTACGCCCACACCCACTACGGCCTCGACACCATCGTCACGCTCGAGCTCGCCGCGCACCAGCGCGCCCTCTCCTCCACCCAGCCACTCGTCCACTCCACCACTTGACCACTCGACCACTCCCCATGACCCCCCTCCCCGACATCAAGCTCCTCGTCTTCGACTTCGACGGCGTCTTCACCACCAACCAGGTCCTGGTCATGGAGGACGGCTCCGAGGGCATCCTCGCCAACCGCTCCGACGGCCTGGGTGTCGGCCTGCTCCGCGACCGCGCCACACCCCTCATCGCCGTCCTCACCGCCGAGGTCAACCCCGCCCCCCAGAAGCGCTGCGAAAAGCTCAAGATCCCCTGCTACGTCGCGAAGAACAAGCTCCCCATGCTCGAGCAGATCATCGCCGAGCGCGGCTTCACCCCCCGCCAGACCGCCTTCATCGGCAACGACGTCAACGACATCCCCTGCATGCGGCACGTGGGCCTGGCCGTCGCCGTCGCCGACGCCCACCACAAGTGCCTCGCCGCGGCACACCGCGTTACGGCCAAGCCCGGCGGCCACGGCGCCGTCCGCGAGGTCATCGACTGGTTCCTGGACCTGCCCTCGCCATGAACATTGCCGCCGTCAGCGAGATCGAGCTCGGCTCCCACCGCGCCCACGCCATCAACGTCGTCAAGACCGCCGGCGGCTTCGCGCGCCTCGGCCACACCGTCACCCTCCTCTGCCGCCCGCCCGCCGACCGCCGGCCCACCGCCGACCACCTCCGCGACTACGGCGAGCCCGCGCTCAGCGTCATCACCGCCTCCGCCACCACCTCCGACCCCCATTCCTTCGGCCTCTGGGCCGCGCACACCGCACTCTCCCTCCGCGCCGACGCCCTCTACGCCCGCCAGTTCACCGCCCCCGCCCTCGCCGCCGCCCTCCACATCCCCGCCATCCTCGAAACCCACGCCCACATCAACGCCGTCAACCCCCTCCTCGACGCCGCCCTCCTCGCCACTCACAACAACCCGCCCATCGCAGTCGCCACCATCAACCGTCGCCTCCGCGACCACTTCATCTCCCGCGGCGGCCACCCCGCGCGCATCCACCTCATCCCCGACGGCGTCGACACCGACCACTTCTCCCCGCGACCCGCCCCCAACCCCTTCACCACCCCGGGGCCCAACCTCCTCTACTGCGGCCACCTCTACGACTACAAGGGCATCCCCACCATCCTCGCCGCCGCGCAGCGCCGCCCAGACCTCCGCTTCCACCTCGTCGGCGGCGCGCCCGAAGACCTCGCCCGCGTCCGCGCCGCCGCCGCGGCGCTCCCCAACCTCACCCTCCACGGCCACGTCCCCCACGCCCACGTGCCACCCTTCCTCTGGCACGCCGACGTGCTCCTGCTCCCACCCTCCGCCAACGACCCCTCCGCCGCGTGGACCAGCCCCGTCAAGCTCGGCGAGTACCTCGCCTCCCTCCGCCCCATCGTCGCAACCCGCATCCCCGGCCTGGCCGACTGGATCGACGAGCCCGCCGTGACCTGGGCCCAGCCCGACGACCCCGCCGATCTGCTCCGCGCCGCCGACCAGTGCCTCAACGAGCCGCCCGCAGCCCGGGGCGAACGCACCGCGGCCGCTTGCCGCAAAGCCGAAGAGTTCAGCTACCAGAACCGCGCCCGCCGGCTCCTCGCCGCGGCGCTCGAGACACTCACACCCGCCTCCACGCCCATCCACGAGAGGGCCGCATGACCGTACCCCGCTCCGTCCGCATCGACTGCGGCGCCA
>JAEYTB010000092.1 GCA_023434205.1 Planctomycetota bacterium
TCGTGCTCACCCATCTTGGCGCGGTTGTAGGTCTCGACGGCCCGGGCCATATCGAGCTTGGCGGGCGGGAAGAGACCGGCGTAGTCGATGAGGTCGGAGAGGAAGGTGAGGAGTGAGCCGGTCATGGCTGGGGGTTCCGGGGCTTTACTTTGCCAGTTTGGCAATGATGCGCCAGATATCGTGCTGTGTGAGCGTTCTTCCGGTTCGATCGTTGAACTGCTGCGCCAGGTCATCGATTCTGGAGTCGTAGGGGAGTTGGTCGCGCTGACCAAGTGAGCCCACCCGCTGAATGACCATGTCAGCGATCAGCTTCTCTTCTTCGGGATCGATCCGTGGCACGCCGCTGGCGGCACGGCCCAGCCGGGGAAGGCGGGCAGCCTTGCGGAGGTTGTGGAGTCGATGGAAGACCTCCCGCCTTGAACGACCGTTCCCGACCCGGGCGAAAATGGCTTCGAACTCTGGGGTGTAAGGGAGGTCGTCCAGCGTGCGACCGGCCTGTTCGTAGGCTTCGATCAGCAACCTGTCCTCGTGGCTGGTCGGGATGCCTTCAAAGAGTTCAGTCATCGGTGAGTTCTCCAAACTCTAGGATGCTCCGAGTCACGGTCCTCGCCGCGCCATCCAAATCTCTGAACAGTGAACGGGCTGTAATTCCCATGGATTCCAGGTCTTGGAGTGCGATCCGTCGGTCTGACGCGGGAATGGTGAACTTCACCAGCCCGCGGGTCATAATGGAGTCAACACTGCGACCTGTTCCGTACAGGCGCACAACGACTCCTTGCTGTTCGATGGCGCGGACGCTCGGTAGCGCTTCATCACCGGGCAGCACGATGCTGGTGAGTGCGTCGTCGGAATCGGCAAAGGTGCCGCGGTCCATAATCCAAATCGCAACCCGGCGTGAATCCGACGGGATCGAGTCGAAGGCGAAGTAGGCGGCCATGTATGGCGACATCGTCCAATCCAGCAACGCTGTGGGCAGCCCGTGGTGTCGGGCGAGCGTTTCGAACTGGATCGCGCTGAGAAAGTCGAATGACACGCCCAGCCCGGCGGCCGCACTCCGGAAGCTCGAGAGCAAGAGCTCGCAGAACCGCTCGCGCTGCTCCGCGTGATCAAAGGTGCGTAGCCGATCAATCGTCGGCGTCAAAGACCATCGCTCGTCCCCCTGTCCGCGAAAGATGAGTTGACGCTTCCGTTCCCAAGGGAGTGCGTTGTATGAGCGCAGACGCTCGACGTACTCACCCCACGACTGGAGTTCAAGGGTGGTCGCCATCGGCTCCTCCGGCAGTCGGGTTCCCCGCCCACTGGGCGATCCAGAGCTGGCTGCTGGGCTTGTCTTCGGTGTCGAGCTTGGGGCCGCGCTGGCTGGTCCACATCATGAGCGAGCCGTCGGGGCTGAAGGCGGGGAGGATGTCGGCGCCGGGGGCGTGGGTGATGCGGGTGTGCTTGAGGCTGCTGGGGCTGGCGCCGGCGCGGAGGGCCTGCATGTCGCAGTCGATCGCGAAGACCTCGTAGTTGTGGTGGCCGACCTCGCTGGAGCCGTAGACCAGGAACTTGCCGGAGGGGTGCCAGTAGGGGCACCAGTTCACGTGCTTGTTGTCGGTGAGCTGGTATTCCTTCTCGAGCCCGACGGGGACGCCGTCCTGGAACTTCAGGTCGGCGACGAAGAGCTGGAGCAGGTCGTTGCCCTTGCGGTCGGAGCGGTAGCAGATGGACTTTCCGTCGGGGGAGAAGAAGGGGCCGCCGTCATAGCCGCGGGCGGTGACGATGGCGTGGTGCTTCTTGGTCTGGGTGTCGTAGATGTAGATGTTGGCGTCGGGCTTGTCGCCCTCCTTGCCGTTCTCGATGTGGGCGTAGAGGATGAAGCGGCCGCAGGGGGAGTAGGAGCACTCGGCGTCGTAGTTGGGGAGCGTGAAGACGGGGGTGGTGGGGGTGTCGCCGGCCACCGCGACCACGGCCTCGGTGGGCTGGGGCGGGTGAGGCTCGGGTTTCATGCCGTCGAGGAAGATGCTCTTGACCTGGCGGGTGGCGACTTCCATTTCGGTGGGGAACATCCAGACGTAGCGGCGGGTGCCGACCTGGAAACCGGACTTCTCTTCGTTGCCGGGCGGGCCGAGCGTCGAGCCGAAGAGGATGCGCCACTGGTCCACGGGGTGGAACCAGCCGCAGGTGTTGGCGGAGCCGTCGGGGCTGACCTTCTCGATCTTTTCGAGACCGTCAACGAGGCCTGTGAAGCGGTCGCGCTTGAGCTTGGCGATGTACATCGCGTAGAAGGGGTCTTCGTTCTTCCCTGACTCGGGCGCGGGCACGGCCTGGAAGATGATCCAGTTGCCATCGGGGCTGAAGTACGCCTCGCCGGCCTTCGCGAACTGCTCGCGGGTGGTGAGCTGGACGGCGTGGCGGAGGTGCGTGCGTTCCTGGGCTTTCCAGTCGTCGCTGGGGGCGGGCTGGGCGAGGGCGGCAAGGGAGAGAATGAGGGCGGGAGTGGGCATGGTGGCATTGTTGGCGGGTGTGAGGCGGGAGACTTGAAGCACGACCACGAAGCGTGGTCGTGGCACGTATCCTCGGGCCTTGGAAGCGATGAGGGTCATCCTGGCGACGGACCGGTTTGTCGTGATTGACAAGCCCTCGGGGCTGCTGTCCGTGCCGGGCAAGGGTGAGCACAAGCAGGACTGTGTGCCGGCGCGGGTCAAGAAGCTGTTTCCGCACGCAACGGGGCCGCTGGTGGTCCACCGGCTCGACATGGAGACCAGCGGGCTGCTGGTGCTGGGGTTGGACGCCGATGCGCAGCGGGAGCTTTCCGGGCAGTTCGAGCGGCGAGAGACGGAGAAGCGGTACATCGCCTTGCTCCGCGGCGATGTCGCGCAGGATCAGGGTGAGGTCAGCCTGCCCATCCGGCCCGACATCGACAACCGGCCGTACCAGATCGTGGACCACGTCCACGGCAGGGTTGCGATCACGCGGTACCGGGTGCTGTCGCGGGAGATCGACCGCACGCGGGTGGAGTTCACGCCGGTCACGGGGCGGTCGCACCAGCTGCGGGTTCACGCGGCGCTGGGGATCGGGTGCCCGATCGTGGGCGATGTGCTGTATGGGGATGGGGAGGGGGAGCGGCTGATGTTGCACGCCGCGGAGCTGGGGTTCCGGGAGCCGGGGACGCAGCGGTGGGTGGAGGCGAGGAGCCCGGCGCCGTTCTAGACGTGCTCGATGGGGGCGGCGAGGGTGGTGAGGCCCAGGGCCATGAGCAGGTCGGTCATGCCGCGGGCGTCGTTCTCGTCGAAGGCGTTGAGGTCGTAGCTGTCAACATCGAGGACACCCTCGCAGCGGCGGGCGTGGTCGAGCATGGGGATGACGACCTCGGACTGGTCCTTAGGGTCGCAGGCGATGTAGTTGGCGCCGAGGGTGCGGACGTCTGCAACGAGGTAGGCGGTTCGGTTGAGATAGCCGCGGCCGCACATGCCCTGGAGGCCCAGGGGCGAGCAGGCGGGCTTGGGCTCGCGGCACACCAGGACCATCTCGTCGGCGTCCTCAACCTTGAGGTAGAAGCCGACCCAGGAGATGGGCTTGTGGCCGAAGGCGGACCAGAGGAGCTCTACGGCCTTGGCCATGGCCTGGCCGGGGGTCATCGCGGGGCAGGCGCGGGCGGCGGCGATGAGGGGCTCGTAGTCGCGCATGGAGGGAGGGTAGGGGGGAAAGAAAAACGACGGCTTGAGGCCGTCGTTGGGGGGCAGTCATTAAGACACGATCACGAAGCGTGATCGTGGCACGGGTTAGAGGGTCGCGGAGGTGTAGGGCAGGAGGGCCATGAAGCGGGCCCGCTTAATGGCCTGGGAGACCATGCGCTGCTCGCGGGCGGAGGTGCTGAGGCGCTTGCGGCCCAGGATCTTGCCGTTGGGGCTCATCAGGCGGCGGAGGGTCTCGGCGTCCTTCCAATCGACGTGGACATCGCCGGTTCCGGTGTTGTGAGCGACGCGGATCTTCTGGACGTTGCCGAAGCGGGGGAACTTGCTCATGTGGACCTTGTTTCCGTCTTGGTCTGTGTGGCCCTGCGGTGGGCCGGCAACACGCCGGGTGGGCAGGGCGACGGGGGAGAGGATGTTAGGTGGGCTTATTGGCCGGGTCGAGGGGGTGGCCGCAGAGGGCGAAGGGGCCCGGGCCGCGGAACAGGACCACCCCGGTCAGGAGCAGCAGGACGGAGTTTCGGATGAGGTGGCAGGCTCCGACAGGACCCTGGCAGGGCAGCTCGAACTTGCCGAAGCAGCTGCACTCGACGTTCCAGCCGTTGGCGATCACCCGGGCGATGCCGGCCATGAAGGCGATGAGCATGAGGCAGATCAGCAGGGCGGCGGAGCGGGACCAAAGGCCCAGGAGCAGGCACAGGCCGGTGATCCCCTCCAGCCAGGGGAGGGTGAACGCGGCGAGCACGGCGAGGTGGTCGCTGGTGGGGGGGATGAGCTTGAAAGCGCCGATCGCGAAGGCGAAGGCCTGGGGGTCTTTGAGCTTCATGACCGCCGCGAAGATGAAGAGGGCACCGATGAAGATGCGGCAGGCAAGGGCGAGCCAGTCGAGGGGGTGGGTGGGGCGGGGGGTGTTCACTTGGGGCCCCCGATCAGCGGCTTGCCGGTGGCGGTGGGGTGGCCCGCGGCGGCCCAGGCGGGGTAGCCGTCGTGCATGATGCGGCCGCCCATGTAGCCGGACTGCTGCAGGAGGATGACGAGGTTCTTGGAGGCGTCGCACGCGCCGCCGCCGCAGTAGATCACCATGGGCGAGGTGGGGTCGAGGTACTCAAGGACCTCGGAGCCGTGGTAGGTCTCGGTGCTGAGGAAGAACGCGTTGGGGACGTGGCCGGCCTCGTACTCGTGGAGGGGGCGCGCGTCGATGAAGATGACGTTCTGGTCGAAGAGTGCCTTGGCCTGCGCGATGGAGATGTTGAGCTGGTCCATCGGGTCGGCGGGGGGGGCAGGGGGCTGCGCGGCCTGGGTCGGCGGAGCCGGTTGTGTGGCCTGCTGAGGCTGCTGCGTCTGTGGCGTGCCGTTGGCCGCGGGCGGTTCACCGTTCGCGGGCAGGGCGGGAAGGTTCAGCGGCGCGGGGGCCAGCGGCACCGTGGTGACGCGCTTGCCGCCGGCGCCGAGCACGAGCGAGTGCACAGCGCCGGCGGCGACGGCGAGGGTGATGAGTGCCGCGGAGCGGTAGAGGAGTGTGGGTTGCATCAGCGGGTGCGGATGAGGGAGCTGGGGTTGGCGGCCCAGGGGTCAACGGGCGCGCCGGTGGGGTTGTTGAAGCGTGCCTGAGGGGCCTGGGCGGCGCTGACGTAGCCGTTGTAGGGAATCTTGAAGCTGGGCTCGTCGGTGGCGTCGGTTCGGACGATCAGCTCGCCGCGGAAGCCGGTCTGGACCTGGGGGCCGGCGCCGCTGACGGTGATGGTCCAGGCCTGGGGCTTGGAGTCGGGCACCTCGGCGAAGCGGATGTCGTTGAAGAGCTTGGAGGTGGAGGGGGCTCCGGGGACCTCTTCCGCGCCGGTGATCTTGAAGGGCTTGCCGGAGCGGCTGGTGACGCGGACGGTGGAGGTGATGGGCGCGGCGGGCTGGACGTTCAAGAACTGCATGCGCATCGGGGCGACGGCGTAGTCGCCGACGATCTCGGCGTTGACCTGCATGTTGATGAAGCGGGCGGGGTCGCTGGTGCGGATGTTGATGGTGCCGATGATGGGGCCGATGTCGGCGGTGGAGGCGACGGAGACCTCGAGCGGGTACTTGAAGAGGGTGTCGCCCTCGACGACGGCCTGCTCGGGGTCGAGGAGGCGGGCGGTGACGTTGGGGTTGCTGCACGTGGCCTGCTGGGGCTTGAGGTCGGCGTTGCGTGAGAAGACGTGGACGGTGGTGGTCAGGGGCCTGCCGCGGGTCGCCTGGCCGAAGTTGATGTTCTGCGGCTCGACGTACATGAGGGGCTTGATGTCGGTGTGGACCTGGAGGGCGAGGGAGGGGTGGACGGGGTCGTTGCTGGTGACGGTGACGTTGGTGTGCTGCTTGCCGCGCCGGTTGTTGGGGTTGTAGGCGACGGTGATCTCTCCGGACTCGCCGGGGAGGTAGTCCTTCTTGGCGAGGGCGGGGACGGTGCAGCCGCAGGAGCCCTGGACGTTGGAGATGGTGAGGGTGCTCTTGCCGGTGTTGGTGAAGACGAACTTGTGGGTGACCGGGTTGTCGTCGGTGATGACGCCGAAGTCGTGGGAGGAGTTGTCGAAGGTGATGCGGGGCGCATCGGCGGGGGCCTGGTCGGCGGGGATGCCCTGGACCGCGGCGGGCGCGCCGTGGTTGTGGGGTACGGGCTGGGCCTGGACTGGCTTGTCCTGCGCGAGGGCAGGGGCGGCGATGGCGAGGCCAGCGACAGCGATGAGGGCGAGGTTCCGGGCGGCCATGGTCGTCTCCAAGGGTGCGTTGAGTCGGCTTGAATCAGGCCGAGCGGCCTGACGCGGAGTTGTTTGTCGGCGGCGGCGGGGCGTTCGGCGGGTTATCGCCCCAACGTGGGGGTCGGGTGCGGGGACGGTGACTATAGGTGAAGGAGGGGGCGGGTTTGGCGGCGGCGGGTCCTTAGGATTGCCCCGATGCTGCGGATCGGCGAAGTCCAGCTTGCGACCAACCTGCTGCTGGCCCCTATCGCGGGGTACTGCGACCTGGCGTTCCGCACGGTCTGCCGCGAGTGGGGGGGCGTGGGGCTGGCGTGTACGGACCTGCTGAGCCCGCAGGGTCTGCTGCGCGGCACGGCGACGAGCCTGGACCTGGCGCGGACGAACGACTTCGACAAGCCGGTGGGGATGCAGCTGTATGGGAGCGACCCGGAGGTGATGGCGGAGGGTGCGCGCTGGGCGGTGGAGCATGGGGCCACGGTGGTCGACATCAACATGGGCTGCCCGGTGGACAAGGTGACGAAGAAGGACGGGGGCAGCAAGCTGCTGACGGACCTTTCGCGGGCGGTGGGGATCGCGGAGCGGGTCGTGCGGGAGTTGGAGAAGGTGCCGCTGAGCGCGGGGGAGTGGCGTAAGCGGCAGGGTGGGAGTGGAACAGAGGAGGAGAGGAGGAGTGGCGGAGCCGAGAGCGGCGGGTCTCGTGCCTTGACGGTCCCGCTCACCTGCAAGATGCGGCTGTGCTGGCATGATGCGGACTATCGGGCGGGCAACGCGTGCTCGCCGCACCTGGCGCGGGCGCTGGCGGATGTGGGCGTCGCGGCGGTGACGGTCCACGGGCGTACGACGGAAATGAAGTTCAGCGGGGAGTGCCAGCGAGCGGGGATCGCCCGGGTGGTGGAAGCCGTGGACGGGCGGATCCCGGTGATCGGCAACGGTGATGTTCGCGAGGCGCAGGACGCGGTGTCGATGATCCGTGAGACGGGGTGCCAGGGCGTGATGATCGGGCGCGGGGCGTTGTCTACGCCGTGGGTGTTCAGGGATTCGTGGACGCTGATGACGGAGGGGTACGTCCCGGCGCCGCCCAGCGAGGCGGAGGTGATCGGGACGGTGCGGCGGTTCTTTGATTTGATGCGGGCGTACCGCGATGACCGGTACGCGATGTTCCAGATCAACCGGCGAGTGACGTGGTTCGCGAAGCGGCTGGGGCCGTGCAAGCCGTTCAAGGAGGCGGTGCGGAACGCGCGCTCGCCGGAAGAGGTGTACTCGGCCCTGGACCGGTACCTGGCGGGCGAGCTCCGCGGCGGGCGGGAGGAAGCGGTGGCGGACTGGTAAGGGGGGGTGCGGGGCCTGCGGGATTGGCTTTCCGTGAAGGGGGCACTACCCTTCTTTCCCTTTCCGCAGCGTGTGCGGCTTCTCCACTTCCGGACCCCGACATGACCCAGCATACCGACGTGTTCGCCGACGCCCTCAAGCGCCTCGAGGTGGCCTCCAAGTACGCCGATGTTCACGCGGAGACGCTGCAGCGGCTGAGCCAGCCGAAGCAGTTCCTGGAGGTGTCGATCCCGGTGCGGATGGACAACGGGTCGCTGCAGGTGTTCACGGGGTACCGGTGCAAGTACGACGACACACGCGGGCCGGCGAAGGGCGGGATCCGGTTCCACCCGGATGTGGACCCGTCGGAGGTGAAGGCGCTGGCGTTCTGGATGGCGTTCAAGTGCGCGTGCGTGGGGCTGCCGTTCGGCGGGGGCAAGGGCGGGGTGATCGTGGACCCGACGAAGCTGTCGATGGCGGAGCTGGAGCGGCTCAGCCGCGGGTATATGCGGGCGATCGCGTGGGCGGTGGGGCAGGAGATCGACGTACCGGCGCCGGACGTGAACACGAACCCGCTGATCATGGCGTGGATGTGCGATGAGTACGCGATGGTGAAGGGGTACCGCGAGCCCGGCGTGATCACGGGCAAGCCGGTGGCGATGGGGGGCTCGCTGGGGCGTGAGGACGCGACTGGGCGGGGCGGGTTCTACTGCCTGAAGGAGCTGCAGGCGCGGATGGGGTGGGACCTGTCGAAGCAGCGGCGGACGATCGCGGTGCAGGGCTTCGGGAACGTGGGGGACCACTTCGCGCGGCTGGCCGCGGCGGACGGGTGGACGGTGGTGGCGGTGTCGGACCGCAACGGGGGCGTGTACAACCCCGACGGGCTGCCGGTGAGGAAGCTGGCGGAGAACAAGACCAAGACGGGCCTGCTGCCGCCGATCGCGATGGCGGGGCCGGGATGCACGCCGATCAGCAACGAGCAGCTGCTGGAGCTGGAAGTCGACGTGCTGGTCCCCGCGGCGATCGAGAACGTGATCACGGAGAAGAACGCGGCGCGGATCAAGGCGCCGATCATCATCGAGCTAGCCAACGGGCCGGTGACGAGCCAGGCGGACGCGATCCTGGTGTCGCGGAACATCGTGGTGGTGCCGGACATCCTGGCCAACGCGGGCGGGGTGACGGTGAGCTACTTCGAGTGGGCGCAGAACAAGGCGGGGTATTACTGGACGGTGGAAGAGGTGCATGAGCGGCTGGGCGTGATCATGCGGCGGGAGTTCGGCGCGGTGTACGACCTGATGTGCGCGAAGAAGACGGACATGCGCACGGCGGCGTACGCGCACGCGCTGGAGCGGCTGGCGCCGGCGCTGGAGAGCACGGGGACGGCGGTGCGGTTCGCGAAGGAATAACTCCTCCCCCGGCTCTGCGGGGGAGGTGCCGAGTCCTCGAGGCGGAGGGGGCGTTGTGGCTGGGGACGACGAGAAATCTCCGCTGCACGGCCGGGCTCCCCGCAGTTCGGAGCGGACGAGGGAGCGGGCGCGTGAACTCCGCGCCGGGATGAGCCCGCCCGAGGCGTACCTATGGAAGAACCTCAAGCGGGGTGCCGCGGGTGGGTTCCGGTTCAACCGGCAGAGGCCGCTGGGGCCGTACATCGGCGACTTCTACTGCCATGAAGCGCGGCTCGTGGTGGAGGTGGACGGGCAGCAGCACTTCGAGCAGATGGCGTATGACCACGCCCGGGATGAATGGATGAGAGCGAACGGGTTGTTCGTGCTGCGGCTCTCGGCGGTGTTCGTGTGGAGGAGCATGCCGGATGCGCTGGAGCGGATTGTTCGAGTGGCGCGGGAGCGGGTTGAGGGGGTGAGGTGACGCCCCCTCCGCCTCGCGGGGGCTCGGCAACTTCGCCGCGGAGTTGGGGGAGGAGTAAAGCACCCCCTCCGCCTCGCCGAGCCTCGGCACCTCCCCCGCAGAGCCGGGGGAGGAGTGAAGGCACCCGCGGAACCGGGGGAGGAGTTAAGGCAAAAAGGTGTAGTCGGGCGTCGTGTTGCCGTAGTCGCTGCCGTTGGGGGCGGGGACGGGTACGCGCATGCGGGCGTGGCCGTCGACGTAGAGGATGTTGGCCTCGACCCGGCTGGGTTTGTACCAGCGCATGCCGCGGTCGCCGCCCTGCTGGTAGTTGTAGATGGTGTGGGTGGCGATCATCCAGGTCCGGCTGGTGTTGTTGACGTTGGGCATTTTCCCGCCGCCCAGGGGGACGAGGGTGGCCCGGTCTTCGCCGTCGAGGGTGTGGTCGTTGAGGGTGTAGCTGGAGCCGACGAGGTCGTACATCGACGGGGTTCTGTCGAGGCCCGGGATCGGCACGCCGGTGTTCTCCGCGCCCTTGTCGACCGGCGAGCGGAAGAAGGGGAGCTCGACCACGCCGGGCTCGGCATCGGGCTGCACCGCGGCGTCGTTCACGTAGCGGTTGAGGGGGCGGCCCTCGGCGCCGATGGTGTCGATGCCGTAGAACGGGAGTTGGCCCTTCTTGCCGCCGAAGAGCGAGCCGATGACGGCCTCGCCGCCGCCGGGCAGGGGGCCCATCTTCTGCGGCAGGTGGTCTTTGAAGTCGCTGAGGTAGGCGGTGCAGGCGATGCCGAGCTGCTGGAGGCGGGCGCCGCACGCGGTGGTGCGGCCGGCGATGCGGGCCTGGCCCAGGGCGGGCAGGATGATGCTGATGAGCAGCGCGATGATCGCGATGACCACCAGCAGCTCGATGAGTGTGAAGGCGCGGCGTTGCACGGCGGGAGGGTAGGGGAGTGGGGAGGTGGAGTGGAGGGATGAAGGAATGGAGCAGTGGAGGAGTCAGGTCGTGGCGGCTCGCTTGCCAGAGGCTCGCTCCGCGGCGGCGAGAATGTGGGCCGTCAGGTGCGCGGTCAGCGTGGCCTTCACTTCGTTGAAGGATGGGCAGGTATCGCCGATCTGTTGCTGGAGGCTGGTGACGGGCCGGCCGGCGAGGCCGCAGGGGACGATGAGGTTGAAGTGCTCGAGGTTGGTGGTGATGTTGAGGGCCAGGCCGTGGAGGGTGGCCCAGCGTCGCACGCGGACGCCCATGGCGGCGATTTTCGCGGGGGCGGCGTGGGTGGGGGAGTGAACCCAGACGCCGGTGGCCTTGGCGTCGCGGTGGGCGGCGATGCCGAAGCCGGCGCAGGTGTCGATCACGCTCTGCTCGAGCAGGCGCATGTAGTCGTGCAGGCCGAGGTTCAGCACGTTGAGGTCGAGGATCGGGTAGGCGACGAGCTGGCCGGGGCCGTGGTAGGTGATGTCGCCGCCGCGGTCGGTCTCGGCGACGGCGACGGCGTGGTGTCGCAGCAGCTCGGGAGTCGCGAGGAGGTGGTTGGCGGCGCCGGCGCGGCGTGAGATCGTGACGACCGGGTCGTGCTCAACCAGCAGCAAGTAGCCGGGGATGGGCCGCCCGGCCTCGCGCGCGGCGAAGACCTCTTCGAGGTAGGTGAGCTGGGTCTGGTAGGCGGGCTCGTAGGGGAGGCGGCCCAGGTCGATGACGGGGAGCGTGGGCGTCACGCGGGATGGTAGCGGTCAGTGCCCGCCGCTCTGGGCGCCGCTGGATGCGGGCGTAGTCGCGGCTTTCGCGGGAGTCTCTGCGGCGCGGGGCTCGACCGGGCGGGGCAGCACATCGGCGCCGAGATCGAACGCCGGGCTTTCGACGGGCTTGGGGGGTTCGCGGAGCAGCACGAGGCCCCAGGCGGCCAGGGCGAGGGCGAGGTTGCCGATGCCCAGGGCCCCGAGCATCAGGCGGAACGAGGCGGGCTTGCCCGCAATGGGGCGGGAGATCGCGGCGAGCGTGGCGAACAGGGGGCCGCGGGGTGCGTCGGGCGGGGGCGGTTCCGGGCGCGCAGCGGCGAGTGACTCGTGTACCGCGGCGGAGAG
>JAEYTB010000171.1 GCA_023434205.1 Planctomycetota bacterium
AGCTCGGCGATCATCTTCCGCACCCGCTCGCTGTCGGCCGGGTAGCCGTGCTTGCTGGCGACCACCCACACGGGCCTGCCCTCCTGCTCGCGCTGCTCGAGCAGAGTCTCGGCGGGGCCGCGCTTGATGTGGACCCGCGCGATCTTGCCCAACTGCTCGCGCGCCGAGGGCAGCAGCAGCGCGGGCTTGCCCTCGGCCGGCCGCGCCGTCCGCGACCGCATTACCGCCGCCGCCGCGATCGCCGCCACCACCGCAACCACCAGAAGAATGACACGTGCTCGGGGCGTCATGGGTGTTCCTCGTCAGGGTTCAGGCCGGGCTCCCGCGCCGGCGGCGCGAGGCCCGCAAAGCCCCCAGCCCCACCGCGCCCAGCGTAACCAGCACGGGGACCAGGGCGATGTTGATGAACTTCAGCTTCGTGCCCAGCGTCTCGATGTCCTGCGTCAGGTTGCGGCGCACCGCGCGGAGCTCCTTGCGGCTGTCGGCGAACTCGGCCCGCAGCTTGTCCAGCTCCGCCTGCTGCTCGGGGGTAAGGACGAAGCTCCCCTCCTCCGCGCCCCGCTTGGCCTGCAGCTCCATCAGGCGCGTCTGTGTGTCCTGCACCTTCAGCTGGAGCTCCCGCTGCTTCACCGCGAACCGCTCCTCGGCCTCGCGCCGCATCTTGTCCACCAGCTCGAACTCCCGTGTCCGCTCCTGGCGGGCACGCACCGCCATCAGGTCGCGGCTGCCGCTGAGGTTGTCCAGCGCGTTGATGACGAAGTCGCCGTTGTTCGCGAACGCCTGCCCCAGCTGCTGCCCGAAAAAGTTCTGCACCCGCACCCACTGCATGTCCGCCAGCATGTCCGCATCCGCCACCAGGATCACGTTGATGCTGCCCTCCGACTGCGTCAGCCCCGCGGGCACGCCGGGCTTGGCGGGGTCCGTCGAAGGAATCCCCTCCGGGAACGCGCTCCGCACCTCGCCCGACAGCCGCGCCGCCACCGTCAGCGGCTGCGTGCCCGCCTGATAGCGCTCCAGCATCGCCCGGGGGTCGGGCTGGAACAGCACCTCCTCGATCGGCATCTCCCACGCCCCCGCCGTTGTCGTCGCCAGCGGCGCCACCGCCGCCCGGAAGCGTGTCGGGTGCTCGCCCTGGGGCGCGGGCGGCGTCTCTTTGCCGCGGATGTGCCCCGCCGTCGCGAAGTTCAGAAGGTTGAGCTGCCCCGTGATCGGGTCGTCCTTGGACATCTGCTCCTTGCCCACGCCGATCCAGCCCACGTACATCACCCGCTCGGGCCGCTGCTGGCTGCCGATCACCACCTGCTTGCCGAGCTGCTTATCCGCCGCGATCTTCCCGCGCACGATCTCCACCCCCCACGCGTCCAGCAGCTTGGTGAACTGGCTGAACCGCTGCGTGGGGTCCTGCCCCGCCTGCTCGTCGTTCTCGCAGAAGGGATCAACAAACGCGAGCACCCGCCCGCCCCGGAGCACGAACTGGTCGATCGCGAACAGCGTCTCGTCGGCCAGGTTCTTGGGGTGAACGATCATCAGCACGTCGATGTCGGCGGGGATCGCCGTGAGCGACCCGCCCAGCGGGCGCAGCTCGAACGTGCCGCGGACCTGCTGGGCCACCTGCCACGCCGGCGTCTGCACGGGCTGGCGGGTCTGCGGGTTCATGGTGAACCCGCCGGCGATCTGCATGGACGAGATCAGCCCCACCACCTTCTTCTTCGGGTTGTTCAGCGAGTACAGCAGCCGCGCGATGTCATACTCCAAAAACCGCTCGCGGCCGGGGTCCAGGAACGGGATCACCTCGCGCGTGTCCACGCTGTTGGTGCCCACGAGCCCGAAGTACAGGAAGTCCGTCGCGCTCACCGGGATATTCGCGATCCCCTGCGCCACCGCCTCGTCCTCCTCCTCCGACGAGGGCTGGGGGTCCACGCGCACGACCCTGATCTTCCCGCCCGAGAGGCGCGCGAACTCGTCCAGCAGCTCGCCCACGCGCTGCGCGTACGTCTGCACCTCCGCACGCCCCTGCGCCAGCTTCGCGCTGTAGTACAGCGTCAGCGTCACCGGCTCGTCGAACGACCGCGCGATGCTCCGCGACCCCGACGTCAGCGTGTACAGCCCGCCCTCGGTCGCGTCATAGCGCACGCCCCGCAGCCCCGCCCCCGCGAGCATGTTCACCGCGAAGAACAGCACCACCAGCAGCAGTATCCCACCGATCAATCCAGCCCGACGCATGTCAACCTCCGGTCAGGTCCTACTCGGCCTTCTTCGCGTCCAGCACCAGCCCCGTCGCCGCCAGGCACACGCCCATCAGCGTCCCGAAGAAAATGATGTCCCGCACGTCGATCACGCCCTTGGCCAGCGAGTCGAACCGCGTCAGGAAGCTGAACGTCGCCACCGCCTCCACAATCGCCGCGGGGGCCCAGCCCCGCAGAAACTCGATCACCGGCGGGTGCCCCGCCAGCAGCAGAACGAAGCACGCCACCACCGTCAGAATAAACGCGATCACCTGGCTCTTGGTCGACGCCGACAGCAGCGACCCCACCGCCAGGAACCCCCCCGCCATCAGCACCGTCCCCACGTACGCCGTGAAGATCGCCCCGTTGTCCGGGCTCCCCAGGTAGTTCACCGTGATCCACATCGGGAACGTCAGCACCACCGCGATCGTCGCGAACGCCCACGCCGCCAGGAACTTGCCCACCACCGCGCCCGTCTGCGCGATCGGCAGCGTCAGCAGCAGCTCGATCGTCCCCCCCTTGCGCTCCTCCGCCCACATCCGCATCGACACCGCGGGGATCAGGAACAGGAACAGCCACGGCATGAACCCGAAGAAGCTCCGCAGGTCCGCCTGTCCCCGCTCATAGAACCCGCCCAGCCCGCTGTCCCACGCGAAGACGCCCGCCAGGATCAGGAAAATCACGATGAACACGTACGCGACCGGGGTCACAAAGTACCCCGACAGCTCGCGCTTGAAGACGGCGCCCCAGCCCCTCATGCCGAAACCTCCTGCTTGACGCCCCGCTTCTCGGGCACGGGCTTGCGGCTCGTGAGGTCCCTGAACACTTCTTCCAGCCGCCCCGACGGGTGCCGCTTCGCAAGCTCCTTGGGCGTCGCGTCCGCCACCACCCGCCCACCCGCGATGATGATCGCCCGCGTACACACCGCCTCCACCTCCTCCAGGATGTGCGTCGACAGCACGATCGCCTTGCCCTTTTCCCCCTCCGCCCGCGCCATCTCGCGGATCAGGTTCCGCACCTCGTGCTTCTGGTTGGGGTCCAGCCCGTCCGTCGGCTCATCCAGGATCAGCACCCGCGGCTCGTGCAGAATCGCCTGCGCCAGCCCCACGCGCCGCTTGAAACCCTTGCTCAGCGTCTCGATCGGCTGCCGAAGCACGCCCTCCAGGTTCGTCCGCTTCACCGCCAGTTCCACCGCCCGGCGCTTCGCCTCGCCCGACAGCCCCCGCACCTCCGCGCAGAACGCCAGGAAGCTCGCCGGCGTCATGTCCGGGTACCCCGGCGCGCCCTCGGGCAGGTAGCCGATCTGCTCCTTGGCCTTCAGCGGCTCCGCAGCCACGTCGTGCCCCGCCACCAGCGCCGTCCCCGACGTCGGCGTCAGGAACCCGGTGATCATCTTCATCGTCGTGCTCTTGCCCGCGCCGTTGGGCCCCAGGAACCCCAGCACCTCGCCCGGGCTCACCGAGAAGCTCACGTTGTCCACGGCGAGGATCCCGCCGCTCACGGGCCCGAACCGCTTCACCAGTTTCCGCAGCTCAATCAGGTGTTCTGCCATAGTCCTTCTCGCTGCCGACAGCCGCGCGGGACTTTCGGCTACGCGGCGACGCTGCCCTTGGTTCACATCCAGGGCGACCCCCGGACCCCCTCGCGGGTCCGCAAAGTACGCCACACCCGGCCCAGACGCCACAGCCCGCACCCCCGGCCCGCCCTCAGAAGGCGGGGATTCGGCGCGGGTGGCACGCCGGCCGCCTGTTTTTCACCTTCCACCCGGGCTTGTTCGGCGGGTGCCGTGTGTGTACCCACGGGCACGCCCCAGCGTGGAAAGGACGGGCCTTCATGACCACCGCGGAACTCTCGCAAAATCCCCTGGACACCGTGTTTAGCTTCAGCCGCCAGGGAGACGCCGCCGTCGTGACCCTCGCCTGCCCCGCCGTCCGCGACTGGCAGGCCTCCGTCCTCTCCACCTACCTCGCCGACATCGTGGAGCGAAACCGCGGCCGCACGCTGGTGGTGGATGTCGCCGGCGTCGCCAAGTTCTCCTGCGCCTGGATCAACGCCCTCATCACCCTCACCGAGCGGGCCGCCCGCATGGGCGGGCAGGTCGTCGTTGTCGGCCTCAGCCGCGACTCCCGCCGCCTGCTCAAGAGCACCGGCCTCAGCCGCCGCCTGCACCTGGCGGCCAGCCCGTCCGAAGCCCTTGCCATGAACAAGGATGCGACGGTCGCCCCCTGGCGGCTCGCCGTGGCCCGGATGCTCTCGATCCCCGTCCACCCCCCCCACCGCCGCGCCGCCTGACCCCCGGGGCCCGTCTCATAACCCCGAAAACTGAACCCCCGGGACGCCTCCGGGCGTATAGCCCCGCAGACCGGCTTCCCGCCGTGCGTAGTCCCACGCCCGTTGTCCCGATAGAAGACTTGGTGCATACCCGGAGCAGAGGAATGGCGTTCCATGGCCCATGGGGGATGGTGTCGGCGGTGGCCGCGGGTCACCTGCTCCTGATGGCCGGCACGGTCTCCGCCGACGGCGTCGTCCCCGGCCGCCTGCACCTGCGCACCGGAACAGTCGAGCTTGGCCCCGGCAACGTGCTCACCGCCGCCGCCTTCGCCCCCAGGCACCATGTCGTCCTCCTCGACGGCCCCATGACCCCCGACCGCCGCGCGGCCCTCGCCGGCGCGGGCGTCACCCCCGGCGACTACCTCCCCACCAACGCCTTCATCGCCGACGTCTCCAAGTCCTCCCCCGCCCAGCTCCGCGCCCTCCCCTTTGTGACCTGGGCCGGCGAGTTCCGGCGCGAGTGGAAGCTCGACCCCGCCCTCGCCGCGGGAGCCCACGGCAGGCCGTTCACCACCGTCGAGCGCCGCGCCATGGCCGACCAGGGCCTCGTCGCCGCCAACGTCTGGCTCTTCAGGGGTGAGCCCGCCGACCCCGCCGCCGCGGCGATCCACCAGATCCCCAACGCCCGCGTGAACTTCACCGAGACCATCGCCGGCTCGGTCTGCCTCACCGTCATCATGCCCGCGCCGGACGCCAGCCGCCTCGCCGACATCCCCAGCGTCCAGTTCGCCGAGCACTGCAACGAGTTCACACCCCGCGCCGGCAACCTCGAGACGAGCTGGGTCATCCAGTCCAACGTCCCCGACTTCCGCCCCCTGTACGACGCCGGCCTCACCGGCGCGGGCCAGGTTGCCGGCGTCATCGACGGCGGCATCGCCATCACCCACTGCTCCTTCTCCGACCCCGTCAATCCCATCGGCCCCAACCACCGCAAGATCCTGCTCTACACCGCGCCCCAGATCAACGACACCCACGGCACCCACGTCGCCGGCACCTTCGCCGGCGACGCCGGACTCCCCAACGACACCCGCGGCATCGCCTTCGGCGCCCGCATCGTCTTCTCCCAGTGGCCCCACCCCACCGCCGAG
>JAEYTB010000186.1 GCA_023434205.1 Planctomycetota bacterium
CATGCCCCACCCCAAGGTGGTCCAGCACCTTCCCCACCACAAAGTCCACCAGGTCCCCGATCCCCTTGGGCATCAGATAGAACCCGGGGTTCGGTGAGCAGATCGTCGCACCCGCCAGCGCCAGCGTCTCCATGTTCCTGATATCAATCAGGCTCAGCGGCATCTCGCGGTGGCACACCACCAGCGGCCGACGCTCCTTCAGCGTCACCGCCGCCGCGCGGCACAGCAGGTTGCTCCCGCTCCCCGTCGCCATCGCCCCCAGCGACGCCGACGAGCACGGCAGCACCACCATCCCATCGTGCAGAAAACTCCCGCTCGCGATCACCGCCCCCACATCCTTATTGGGATGCACGAACAGCCGCAGCCGCGCCCCCGCCTCCCCCTCACGCCCCACCAGCCCCGGCACCAACTGCTCAAACACCAGCTCCCGCACCGCCGCCTCATCAAACAGCAGCCGCCGCCCATACTCGCTCACCACCAGGTGGACCTCATGCCCCCCGCCCAGCAGCAGCTCCAGCAGCCGCAGCGCGTAGCACGCCCCCGACGCGCCGGAAATGCCGACCACGAAACGCCTTGCGTTCACCACCCCAGTTCCTGAAGCCGTGGGCTGCATCGCTCCGATGGTACGTCACAGCCGCCCGCGCCGGATTCGGGTACCATGTCCGCCACACGGCGCGGAGCGCCGCGGATGGAAGGTGCGCAATCCCTGCGCACCCTGGAACGGAGTCGCTCTCATGAACACCCACTGCAAGGCCCTGCTCGCCGCCCTCACCCTGCTCGGCCTCTTCACCCCCGCCTGCCAGAAGTACCAGAACTACCCCAGCGTCGCCACCGCCCGAGGCACGCCCGAAGAACCCAACAACCCCGCCACCGAGGCCGCCATCGTCGCCAGCCTCCAGTACGTCGCCACGCGCTTCCCGCCCCACGGCGGCATCTACGCCAAGGCCCCCGACGACGCCAACAAGCTCCACGCCGACTTCCCCTTCGCCGTGAACATGCCCGCCGGCATGCGCAAAAGCTTCTACGAGCGCATCCCCACCAAGGTCGGCCCCGACGTCAAGCCCCTCACGCCCGAGATCGTCGAGCAGGGCTCGCTGCCCATCTACCACGTCACCCGCGTCTGGCTGCGCTTCAACTCCGGCACCGTCGATGTGCTCCGCCCCATGACCCAGCTCGGCAAGGGGCCGCAGGGCACCGTCTACCAGAAGGTCACGCTCCGCCTCGAGGGCGGCTTCAGCCCCTGGCGCGTCGTCCACGCCCGCGCCTGGGAGCCCGGCGCCGACGAGCCCCCGCCCTTCTACTACCTCCCCGACCTCGAGCGCATCGAGCAGTTCAAGTACTCCACCGCCATGACCCCCGAAGAGCAGAACGCCTACGACCTCCAGCTCCTCAGCAAGCCCGAGCCCATCGTCACCCCCCAGAACAAGGTCGCCCGCGAGCAGGACAGCGAGTAACCCCGCGCTGCTAATATCGGCGCATGCCCGCCACCCACGCCCCCGCCAGCCTCCTGGGCCTCCAGGGCATGCCCGCCGATGAGCTGCGGTCCCTGCTCGCCGCGACGCAGGCGATGTCCCAGCGCGAGCCGCGCCACACGCTCGCCGGCCGCATCGTCGCCAACCTCTTCTTCGAAGACTCCACCCGCACCCGCACCTCCTTCAGCGTCGCCGCCAAGCGCCTGGGCGCCGAGGTCGTCGACCTCATGGGCGGCGTCTCCAGCGTCAGCAAGGGCGAGACCCTCATCGACACCGCCCGCAACGTCGAGGCCATGGGCGTCGCCTGCCTCGTCGTCCGCGCACGCCAGTCCGGCGCCGCCGCCCTCATCGCACGCCACGTCTCCTGCCCCGTCATCAACGCCGGCGACGGCCGCCACGAGCACCCCACCCAGGGCCTCCTCGACACCTACACCCTCGCGCAGGCCCACGGCAGACTCGGCGCCTTCGACCTCCGCGGCCTGCGCATCGCGATCGTCGGCGACGTCGCCGCCTCCCGCGTTGCACGCTCCGCGATCGCCGCGATGACCACACTGGGCGCGGAGGTCGTCTGCGCCGGCCCCCCCGCCCTCGTCCCCCGCTCCATCGCCTCGCTCGGAGCACAGGTCACCCACGAGCTCGACGCCCTCCTCCCTCGCGTCGACGCCGTCATGATGCTCCGCATCCAGTTCGAGCGTTACACCGACGCCAAGCCCCCGGCCGGCGAAGCCCCCAAGTCCTCACCCATCGCTTCCATCCGCGAGTACCGCGAGCTCTACGCCCTCACCCCCGAACGCGCCCGCCTCATGAAGCCCGGCGCCATCGTCATGCACCCCGGCCCCATCAACCGCGGCATCGAGCTCGACGCCCCCGTCGCCGACGGTGACCGCTCCGTCATCCTCCGCCAGGTCACCAACGGCGTCCTGGTCCGCATGGCCGTCCTCGAGCGCGCCATCCTCTAGTCCCTACCCTCCCCAACCATGCACGCCCCCGACCACCGCCTCTCCACCGACACCGACGACGGGATGCTGCTCATCATCAGCGGCCCCAGCGGCGTCGGCAAAACCACCATCACCCGCGGCGTCGAACGCTCCATCGCCGACTCCGTCTTCTCCGTCTCCGCCACCACCCGCGCCAAGACCCCCGCCGATGTCGAGGGCGTCGACTACCACTTCGTCACCGACGACGAGTTCGAACGCATGAAGGCCGCCGGCGAGTTCCTTGAGACCGCCGGCGTCTACGGCAAGAAGTACGGCACCCCAAGGGCCTGGGTCCTGGAGCAGCTCAAACGCGGCCGCCTCGTCATCCTCGAGATCGACGTCCAGGGCGCCATCCAGGTCAAGAAGCACATCCCCGAGGCCTTCGGCGTCTTCGTCCTCCCCCCCAGCGAAGACGACCTCCTCAACCGCCTCCGCGCCCGCAAGCGCGAGGACGAGAACGGCATCCAGAAACGCTTCCAGGCCGCCCGCCAGGAAATCGCCACCGCCCGCGACTGCGGCGTCTACAACGTCTTCCTCGTCAACGGCACCATAGAAGAATCCATCGCTCAGGCCGCCGCGGCCGTCCAGGCCGAACGCGAATGGCGCCGAAACCAACGCGGCCGCGCCTCATAGGTCCCATGACTCCTATGACTCCTACCGCCTGAGCCCGCCCCGCCCCTACCGGTCCAGCTCCGCCGCCACAATATTCAGCGACCCCACCACCGCCACCGTATCGCTCAGCAGGTGCCCCTCCAGCATCTTGCTCACCACCTGGAAGGCGATGAAGCTCGGCGGCCGTGTCTTCACACGCCAGCTCCGCGGCGAGCCGTCCGCCACGATGTAATACCCCAGCTCCCCGTTCGCCGTCTCGTTGCAGGCGTACACCTCCGCGATCGGCGCCTTCCACCCGCGGTTGGTCATGATCAGCTCGAAGTGCTGGATCAGCCCCTCGATCGACCCGTACACGTCCTTCTTCGCCGGCTTCACCATCTTGCTGTCCGCGAACGTGTCCATCGGCCCGCCCGGAATCTTGTCGATGAGCTGCTCGATGATCTTCAGGCTCTGCTTCATCTCCTCGATCCGCACCAGGTACCGGCAGTACGTGTCCCCGTCATACGCCACCGGCACCTGGAACTTCACCGCCTCCGCCCCCATCCCGTCCCAGTTGTCCGCGTAGCACAGGTACGGCTCGTCCTTCCGCACATCCCGCTTCACGCCGCTCGCCCGCGCGTTCGGCCCCGTCAGGCTCCACGCGATGGCCTCGTCGTGCGTCATCACGCCGATGCCCTGCGTCCGGTCCATGAAGATCCGGTTGCGGTTCAGCAGGTTCTCGAGGTCGCGGATCGCCCCGGGCACCTCCTCCCGGATCAGCTTCTTCACCAGCGTCTTGAACATCTCCTCATCAGGCAGGTCCATCATCGCCCCGCCCACCCGCGTCCAGTCCGCGTGGAACCGCTGCCCGCTGATGAAGTCGCACAGGTCGTAGATCTTCTCGCGCACGTTGAACGCGTAGATGAACCCCGTGAACGCGTTCAGGTCCAGCCCCGCCGCCCCCACGCACAAAAGGTGGTTCTGGATCCGCGCCACCTCCGCCATGATCGTCCGCACCACCTTGCACCGCGGCGTCAGATCAATCCCAAACAGCTTCTCGACGCAGTGGTGCCAGCAGATGTCGTTCGCGATCGGGCTCAGATAGTCCATCCGCGACACGATCGTCACGTACTGGTTGTAGTCCAGCACCTCCGCCTGCTTCTCAAACCCGCTGTGCAGGTACCCGATGTGCGGCGTACACCGCGCCACCCGCTCCCCGTCCAGCTCCAGCACCAGCCGCAGCGTCGTGTGCGTCGCCGGGTGCTGCGGGCCGAAGTTCAGCACCCACCGGTCGCCGCTGTCCACGCGCTCCTTGAGGTACTCCGTGGACTCGGCGTCGATGGTGATGGCATCATCAGGCTTGATCGTGAAGGGCAAGGCGGTCCTCCGTCTGTGGGCTGGGAGTTTAGGGTACCTGCCGCGTCCCCCGCAGCCCGCCGCCGCCCATCCACAACCCGCTCCCAAATAACCTCTTGCGCTCTGCCACCCGGAAAACGCCCGCCGGCTGAATCCGGCACGCCAACCCCCACCGAACCAGTGTCTGTTCAAACAACCTTCAGCCCAACAATCACCACCATGAAACCCAAGCCCCCCCAACCTCCACTCAAACCCCGCCCTCAACCCCGCGGCCTCGCCGCCGAGCTCAACAAAAAACGCCCCTTCGACCTCCCAGAGCAGGAAGCCTGGCTCAGCCTCCTCCGAACCACCTCCATCCTCGCCCAGCCCATCGAACAACTCTTCAAGGCCCACGGCCTCTCCGAGTCCACCTACAACGCCCTCCGCATCCTCCGCGCCAGCGGCGACGGCCGCCCCTGCTCCGAAGTCGGCCGCGACCTGGTCGCCCGCGTCCCCGATGTCACCCGCCTCATCGACCGCCTCGAGAAGGCCGGCCTCGCTTCGCGCAGCCGCGAGACCAAAGACCGCCGCATCGTCAACATCCGCATCACCACCAAAGGCCTCGACCTGCTCAATCAGCTCGACCAGCCCCTCCGCGACCTGCACAAGCAGCAGTTCGAACCCCTCACCCGGGCCGAGCTCGCCGACCTGATCCGCACCCTCGAAAAGCTGCGCTCCGGCGCGGCACACACCTAAGGAGTTCCCGATGGAAGCCTACGTCCCCGCGCCCCTCAAGTTCCTCCACAAGCCCGACCTCGGAATCCTCCTGCTCCGCGTCGGCATCGGCGTCGTCGGCATCTTCCACGGCAGCCAGAAGCTCTTCGGCATCTGGGAAGGCCACGGCATCTCCGGCTTCGCCGGCTACCTCGAGAAGCTCAACGTCCCCCTCCCCGTCCTCAACGCCTGGCTCGCCGCGCTCGCCGAGTTCGGCGGCGGCATCCTCATCCTCCTGGGCTTCATGATCCGCCCAGTCGCCGTCCCCTTCGCCTTCACCATGATCGTCGCGTGGGTCATGGGCCACAACGCCAGCTTCCTCAAGGCCCAAGGCGGCCACGACTTCCCCTTCATGCTCGCGCTCGCCTCGCTCGCCCTCATCTTCACCGGCCCCGGCAAGTACTCCCTCCAGGCCCTCTTGATGAAGAAGCCCGCACGCACCACGTAACCAAACCCGCTCCCGCAGCGGCGCAGCGCACGCAGTCAGATCGTTTCTCTCCGCGTCCCCTGCGCCCCTGCGAGAGCATTTCCGGAGAATCGCCATGATCACGATCCGCAAGTCCGCCGACCGCGGCACCTTCGACCACGGCTGGCTCAAGACCGCCCACTCCTTCAGCTTCGGCCACTACTACGACCCGCAGCACATGGGCTTCCGCTCCCTCCGCGTCATCAACGAGGACCTCGTCGCCCCCGGCGCCGGCTTCCCCGAGCACCCCCACGACAACATGGAAATCATCACCTACATCCTCTCCGGCGCCCTCGCACACAAAGACTCCCTCGGCAGCGGCGAGACCATCCGCCCCGGCGATGTCCAGCACATGACCGCCGGGCAGGGCATCCACCACAGCGAGTTCAACCCTTCCAAAACCGAGCCCGTCCACCTGCTCCAGATCTGGATCAAGCCCAGCGAGCGCAACCTCACCCCCGGCTACAGCCAGACCCACTTCCCCGCCGACACCCGGCAGGACCAGCTCAGGCTCGTCGCCTCTCCCACCGGCCAGGACGGCTCCATCAAGATCCACCAGGACGCCCGCCTCTTCGCCTCTCTCCTCTCCGAAGGAAAGTCCCTGACCCATAACCTCGAGCCCGGCCGACACGCATGGCTCCAGCTCGCCCGCGGCAGCCTCACCCTCAACGGCCACACCCTCCACGCGGGGGACGCCGCCGCCGCCTCCGATGAGCCCTCCCTCACCATCCAGGCGGCCAAGGACAGCGAGTTCCTCCTCTTCGACCTCGCCTGAACCCCGCCCGCACGCTCAGAACCGCGAACGCCCGCACCCTCCCGTGCGGGCGTTCGTACGTCCTGACGTGCCAACCCATCGCGCCAGAAAATCTCACGGCCGATCCGCCTGTGCCGGTTCTGAACCGCGCGCAGGACATGCCGCCCGGGGGGCTTGGGAAACCCGCCCCAGACCCCATCTCCACGCCGCGCGTGCATCATCCTCCCGCGCCCGACGATAATTCCTGTAAGCCCCCCGACGGGGCCGTGTCCGCTCACCGGGAGGATGGCCGCTCCATGAACACGCTCCGACGAACCCACCGGGCCCTCATCGCCCTCGCCCTCGCCGCCTCCGCCGCGCACGCGCAGCAGATCCCCGCCCCCGAAACCGGCCCCACACGCGTCAACTCGCGCCTCGTCAACAACTCCCTCGAGATGCGCGACGCCGCCACCGGCGCCTACATCATCGCCGACCAGCAGCACCCTCTCGTCCAGCACCTCCCCGCCGGCGTCACCTCCGACATCACCCTCCAGCAGCAGCCCACCGGCGCCGACGTCGTCGTCACCCTCACCAACACCACCGACCAGCCCAAACGCGGCGGCACCCTCACCGTCGGCATCATGAACCTCGGCCAGAACGTCGAGTACTTCGACTTCCGCACCCGCACCACCCCCCGCGCCATCACCCCCGGCCAGACCGCCGGCGGCATGTACCCCGACGACCTCTACTCCCCCCTCACCGTCATCCGCAACGGACAGATGGCCATCGGCGTCTCCATCCAGTACCCCGTCATGGACTACCAGCACGACCTCTACATGGTCGTCGGCAGCCCCTCGGGCTCCACCAGCGGCCCCGCCGGCCGCGGCTGGATGGTCTCCTACCAGACCGCCAACTTCGGCGGCGAGAACAACTTCAACCGCCTCGCCCACTCCCTCATCATCCCACCCGGTGAGAGCCGCACCTACGTCATGTCCGTCCGCGTCACCCGCGACGTCGACCAGTGGGTCCACACCCTCACCCCCTACCGAAACTACTTCCGCGCCATGTACGGCGGCGTCCAGTACCAGCGAAACACCAACCCCGTCCGCGGCTTCACCGCCGCCGCCGAGGTCAACCTCTCCGCCAGCAGCCCCTACGGCTTCCTCGAGTCCATGCGCCCCGACCTCCGCGGCTACAACATGATGGTCGCCGAGCTCAACCGCGTGCAGGCGCCCACCGTCATGGTCTGGGCCCTCTCGGGCCTCCACCGCAACCACCGTGAACGCAACCTCCCCTACCTCACCGCCAGCCCCCTCCGCAACCACCCCAAGCTCGCCACCGCCTTCGACCCCACCACCGGCTTCCCCGCCGTCGCCCGCTCCGGCCGCGAGCTGGGCATCTGGTGGGGCTTCTCCTCCCTCATCACCCGCCAGTGGGACACCGCCGAGGCCACCCCCTTCGACCCCACCATCCCCGAGCACTACGACCTCGCCCTCCGCGAGATGCAGGCCATGTACGACCTGGGCGCCCGCGTCATCGGCATGGACACCTTCTGCCACAAGTACACGCCCATCTGGAAGGGCATCCCCTGGCTGCACGACATGAAGGCCCGCTTTGAGGGCATCCGCTTCATCACCGAGCCCTCCATGTGCGACATCATGCACCTGGTCGCCGCCACCTGGGTCAACGGCTACGAGCTCGCCCCCGGCGACCGCCCCGCCACCGTCCAGGACATCTACGCCATCAAGGGCCCCGACATCCTCGCCGACTTCCTCGTCCCCGGCCACGAGACCTGGGCCGGCCTTGGCTACGACCTCCACAAGCGCTTCTTCAACATCGACCCCTCCCCCGCCTACGTCATCAACGACCTCCGCCGCTACGCCGCCTGGGGCTACACCCCCGTCGTCTTCGAGGCCATCAACCTCCCCTCCGACCTCACCCCCGCCAAGAGCTGGGAAACCTCCCTCCCCGCCTCCATCGTCAACAGCGACCCCTACATCGCCGCGCTCCGCCAGGGGAACC
>JAEYTB010000075.1 GCA_023434205.1 Planctomycetota bacterium
CGCGCCGCCGCTATGGACGCTCGGGCGCGATCAGCCTGTTATCCCCGGGGTACCTTTTATCCGTTGAGCTACGACCCTTCCACACGGGATCGCAGGATCACTAGAGCCCTCTTTCGAGACTGCTCGAGCCGTCGCTCTCGCAGTAAATCCGGCTTATGCTCTTGCACTCGAAACACGGTTTCCATCCGTGCTGAGCCGAACTTTGCGCTCCTCCGTTACCTTTTTGGAGGAGACCGCCCCAGTCAAACTACCCGGCACCCACTGTCCTCTGCCCAGATTCATGGGAATCAGAGTTAGGCCACAAACTTACACAGGGTGGTATTTCACCTTTGGCTCTTGCTGGGCCGGAACCCAGCCGTCAAAGCCTCCCACCTATGCTACGCAGCATATGCTCGTGGCCAATAGGGACCTATAGTGAAGGTCCACGGGGTCTTTCCGTCTTGCTGCGGGTAGGCGGCATCTTCACCGCCACTACTATTTCACCGAGTCGGTCGTGGAGACAGAGATCCAGTGATTACGCTATTCATGCGCGTCGGAACTTACCCGACAAGGAACTTCGCTACCTTAGGACCGTCATAGTTACGGCCGCCATTCACCGGTGCTTCGATTGCGAGCTTCTCTTGCGATGACCCGCTCTCTTGACATTCCGGCATCGGGCAAGCGTCACTCTGTATACGTCGACTTGCGTCTTAGCACAGAGCTGTGTTTTTGATAAACAGTTCCCAGATCCTTTTCTCTGCGCCCTCTCACCGAAGTGAGGAGGGCCCCCTTATCCCGAAGTTACGGGGTCAATTTGCCTAGTTCCTTCACGACCGTTCTCTCGCGCGCCTTAGGCTATTCGCCACATCCACCTGTGTCAGTTTTGGTACGGGCTTATTGTGCAGGCTTTTCTAGGAACCCCGCCATCCCACATCGGCCTCAAGGGCCTGGACATCTAACAGTCCCGTGGAACTTTGAGATCCGTCCTCTGCACTGGCTCAGGAATATTAACCTGATGTCCATCGACTACGCCTTTCGGCCTCGTCTTAGGTCCCGGCTAACCCTGGGCGGAATGACCTTCCCCAGGAAACCTTGGATATTCGGCGACCAGGATTCTCACCTGGTTAATCGTTACTCAAGCCGGCATATTCACTTCCAAGCGCTCCACCTACCCTTCCGGGACGGCTTCGCCGCTGCCTGGAACGCTCTCCTACCATAGGTTACCCTATCCACAGCTTCGGCTCTCTGCTTATTCCCGATCATTATCGGCGCTGGATTCCTCGTCCAGTGAGCTGTTACGCACTCTTTAAATGATGGCTGCTTCTAAGCCAACATCCTGGATGTCACAGCAATCCAACTTCCTTTCGAACTGAGCAGAGATTTGGGACCTTAGCTGGTGGTCTGGATTGTTCTCCTTTTGACGACGGATATTGTCACTCGCCGTCTATCTCCCAGGCCTTGGCCGTTGGTATTCGGAGTTTGGTTGAGGAGGGTAGTCGGGTAGACCCCCTACCTCATCCAGTAGCTCTACCCCCAACGGTTGCTACCTGAGGCTAACCCTAAAGTTATTTCGGAGAGAACGAGCTATCTCCCAGTTTGATTACACTTTGAGTCCTCCCGTCAGCTCATCGGAGACCTTTTCAACGGTCACCCGTTCGGCCCTCCAGGCGGTTTTACCCGCCCTTCAGCCTGGCCAACGGTAGATCACAAGGTTTCGCGTCTAGCCCGTACGACTTAGCGCCCTATTCGGACTCGCTTTCGCTCCGCCTCCGGCCTGGTAGGCCTTAGGCTCGCCGTACAGACTAACTCGCCGGCTCATTATGCAAAAAGCACGCCGTCACCCCTTGCAGGGCTCCGACCGCTTGTAAGCACGTGATTTCAGAAACTCTTTCACCCCGCTCATCGCGGTGCTTTTCATCGTTCAGTCGCCTTACTGGTTCACTATCGGTTGTCGAGGAGTATTTAGCCTTGGAGGGTGGACCCCCCATCTTCAACCCGGGTTTCCCGAGCCCGAGTCTAATCTATGGGCTAACCAGCTTCCGGCTACAGGACTTTCACCTTCTCCGGTGCGTCATTCAAACGCTTCGCTCTTCCGCTGGCTTGTCCGCTTTCGCTCGCCGCTACTCACGGAATCACGGTTGTTTTCTTTTCCTGCAGGTACTGAGATGTTTCAGTTCTCTGCGTTCGCCCTTCACCCCTATGCATTCAGAGTGAAGTACCCTTGCGGGTGGGTTGCCCCATTCGGAAACCCCAGGATCACAGCTCGGTTACCAGCTCCCCTGGGCTTATCGCAGGTTCCAGCGTCCTTCATCGCCTCTCGACACCAAGACATCCATCACGTGCCCTTATGCTCGGTCATACCAACCGGACGCCGCGGCCTCGTCAGGGTTGCCCCCGACTCCTCCGCTTTGACCGGCTGGCCTACCTGGGTGCCCCTAAGGGAGGGCCCACCCATCTCGCCCCTGATCCACCGGAACTAGTGGTTGATCAGGAGGGACAGCACTTTCGCCTTGCGCGCTGCATTCAACTTTCTTGCAGCTTTCTGTTCCCCCACCCGGCGACCCCTGCTGAACCGGCTGAAACCCCGGCGTGGCAAGCCACGACGACGCTCCCGCCCATTCCGCAGTACCGGCTGGGGGACATGTTCATCCGTATCCGGTTGTCAAAGAGCCGTCACTTCTTCCCGAGTTTCCCCGGTTTTCGGTGCCGTTTTCACCCTTCAGCCTCGCGGCTTGGGGTGGGGAGTAGTCTAGACCGGACCCCAAGGCAGTCAAGCTGTCGGGTTTCCGTTTTCATCACCCTTCCGCAAGTTCCTTCTCCCCAGAACCTTGCGGAGATCCCCCGCCCGTGGGCCGCACCGGCCCCAAAAAGACCGACGCCACCAGTTCCGGTGGCGTCGGCTCGCTCATGCTCGTGCCAGGGCTGCTCAGCCGCCGCCGCCACCCCCACCGCCGCCGCGGGGCGCGGGGCGGGGAGCCGGCTGCTCGCGGTCGCGGTCGGGCAGCTGGCGGGGACGGGGACGCGGCGCCAGCTCCACCTTTTTCACCTCACCCTGGGTCGCTCCCGCCTTCGCCGACTCCGACACCCGCTTGTAAATCTCACTGTCGCGGTCCGCGGCCGGGTGTCGGACCAGAATCCGGCCCGCCTCATCCCGCAGCACGACCTGGTGCTGGACCTGCTGACCGCCCAGGCCGTCTCTCTGGGACACGGGCACGGTCGCCGCGTCAAGGAAGGTGACGTCGACGAGGAGGTCGAGGTTGTCAGGCACCTCGATGTTCCACGTTGGGTCGATCGATTCGGGGCTGACTGGCGCACCGCCCGTGGCGTCGGGCTGCGGCGCCGGGGCGCCATGGTCGTGACCGCCGCCCTTGCCGGGCTGGATCATGGGACCGCGCCCGCCCGGGGCGGGCGCCTCGGGCGCGGGCTGGCCCGCGGCGTCGTCGGGGGACTCGACCAGGGCTCGGAGCTGGTCCATGTTGGCGTACTTGAGGTTCTTGGGCATGTCGGCCTTGCCGAAGAGGGTGTCGCCGGGGGTGAGCTGGGCCCTGGCGAGGCGGTAGTAGCCGTAGTTGAACACGTACATCTCCGCCGAGGCCAGCGGCTGAGAAGAGAGCGGCGGGTTGGCCTCGGTCGCGGAGGTGAAGAAGAAGTAGTTGGGCCGGTCGACGCTAATGGGGGCTGACCAGTCGGACCAGGGGCCCTCGATGAGGGACTGGGCGGCGAGCGAGGCCTGCTCGGGCCGGAGGTTGCGGCCGTAGAGGGGGTTGTTGATGACCACGCGGGCGCGGTAGCGGTACGTCGCGCCGGGCACGACGGTCAGGTCGTGCGTCCACACGCGGACATCGGCGTTCTCGAGCATCGGCAGCGCCGGGCCGGCGGTGGAGGCCTGCTGTGCCGCGGCGGGCGCTCCCTGGTAACCCTGCACCACTTCGCCCAGCTCCGTGAGCTGCTGCGCGATGCTCTCCCACTCGGTGCGCTGACGCTTGAGCTGGGCCTCGATCGTGGCGCGGTCGCCCGTGCTGGTGGTCGGGGCGGTTTTGGGCTGAGGGGCGGTCTGGCCGGGGCCGGTACCTCGACCGCCGCGGCGCGTCGGCTCGGGGGCACGCTCACGCGTGTCCTCCCGTTCCGCGGCCGGGGCCTGGGCGAGACGGATCTCCAGATCTTCGATTCGGCGGGTCACCTCCGCGAGGCGGCGGTTGAGCGCGTTGATGCGGACGAGCTTCTCCGCGGCGTTGCCCGCGACGGCGGCCCGTGCCGGGGGCTGCCAGTCGGGGCCGGCGACGATGGAGTAGAACGGCGGGCGCTGGATTTCTTCGGCGACGTCCTGCACCGCGGGGAGCATGACCTGGGCGACATCGCCCGCGGACTTAACCTGCTGCTTCCATTCGTCGAGCTTCCACGCGCGCCCCGGGGGCGCGGGGATGATGACGGCCTCGGGCTTGGCGGGCGTCGTTCCGTCGGCGTTCGTGATCGTTTCGCGCTCATACTGCACCGCGACGATCTCGACGAGGTCTGCGCTGCCGATGCCACCCTGATCGCGCCACCAGTTCAGCGGGATGGGGCGGAGCGGGCCGGCGTCGCCATCGGGGTCGGCGATCAACGCCTCTCGCAGGGCCGCGCCGCTGAAGCCGAACTCCACGCTGATGAGCGCCTTGTCGAAGGGCTGGGCCTCCGGGAGCAGCTTGCCAAGCTCGGGGTGGCGGATCTTTTCGGCCGGGTTGATGGTGACCTGCACCATGCTGGCCAAGCCGCCGGTCGGGGCGGGCACAGCGGGCAGAGCGAACCGGTCGTCCTCCTGGCGGACGATCGCGGCGATGCCGGTGAGGGCCGCCGCGGGACCCAGCGAGACATTCCCCGCCGCCGCGGCGATGCGCGGGGCGGCCGCGCCCACGGCGAGCTTGTCCGCGAGGGAGAAGGCCGGGACCTGGGGTGGGTTGACGGTGGTGGAGTCCAGGCGGCCGGCGATGACCTTGGCCTCGCCCTCGACGATGGCCATGGCCTGGGTCGCCCGCTCTTCGCGCGGGCCGATCTTGACCTTGGTCTCGGGGCGGAACTGCAGGCCGATGGCGCCCAGGAACACCAGGCCAACGACGCCCAGCACAATGCGGTCGACGTTCTGTTCCAGCGGTGAAATGCCCTTGAGCTTCATGGGGAGTACCTCTGCGTGTGTGCGTCGCTTTCGTGTTCCGCGTGGATCAGCCCATGCCGCCGGTGGGCTGGGCGTTAGGGTCCGGGGTGGCATTGGGGTCGGCGTTGGGGTCCGCCGCGGGGTCCGGCACCTTGAGCGTTGACTTGAGGCTGGGTGGCATGAACTTGGTGGTCCAGCTCCGCAGCCAGACGGTCTCGATCTCGATCGTGGCACGGACGACGTGCTCGGGCCCGTACCAGTAGCCGCGCTGCAGGTCGTCCCACACCTTGACCTCCTGCAGGTCCATGTCGGTCACGGTCATGAAGTTGGTGCGCTCGATCGCGGCGAGGAAGTCCTGAAGGCGGGCGGAGCTGACCACGCAGGTCAGCGTGACGACGCGGGTGTCGTACACGCTGTTGCTGGCGCGCCGGCCGGTGATGGACTGGTCAAAGTCCAGCGGCGCCATCCCCGGTGCCGCGGCGGTGTCCGCGGCGGCCGCCATCGGCAGGCCCGTGGCGGGGTCGATCCCGCCGTGGGGACCGCGGTAGTTGTCCATCGCGTCGGTCTCACGCGCGCCGGCGCGGACGACGCCCGAGGGGAGGGTGATTTCGATCTTTTCGATGCGCTTGACCGTGGCCTGATCGACGTTGGCGAGGCGGCCGCCGGCGGAGTTGGCGAGGTTGACCGCGGCGAAGATGTCCCGCATCACCCAGTAGTCCCACTGGAAGAGGAACATGTCCTGCGGGTTGATGAAGCGCGGATCGATATTGCGGCCGGTGGGCACGAACACGCCGCGGGTGTTGCTGGGGAGCGACTCCATGCTCGCGTAGACGGAGATCGCCTGGGCGCGGCCCTGGTACTCGCCCAGGCGGCGCTCGGCGAGCTGCTTGGCGAGCTTCTCCTGCTCCTCGGCGGTGAGGTCTCGCTTGTTGGCGGTGATCTTTTCCTTCTCGCTGATGACAAACGACTGGAGCGACTCCGCGAGCGTGGCGGGGTCGGCGGGCGCCCCGGCCCGGGCCGAGGCGAGCAGAGCGCGGTAGGGGTTGGTCGCGCCGCGGTTGCCCAGCAGCGCGTCCTCCATGCGGTTGAGCATGTCCTGGCCGCCGGCGGGGAACGCGCCCTCAACCAGCAGCACATGCTCGGTGCGGCCGACGCCCGCGGCGTCGGGGCCGACGCCCTTGTTGAAGGCCTCGGCCTTGGCGACGACCGACTCGGCCTGCTGGAGCATGACTTCCCGCTGCTCGCGGAACCAGTTGATGAGGTTCTGGTTGGGGAACTCGTTCATCGTGATCGGCTGGCCGGAAGCCTCGATCACGGGGAGCGTGTAGTTGATCTTCAGGCCCTGCAGCTTGTTGTACGCATCGGTGGCGTCCTTCGACTGCTTGGCGCGGATCTTGGCGTCCCACGCGGTGCTGAAGTACCACGCCGTGGGCAGCATCAGCAGGATCAGCGCGCTGAACACCACGATAAGGACGTTGCTCTTGACCCAGTCCATGACCGGCTTCACTTGGAACCTCCCGTCTCATCCGCGCCGGGCGCGGGCTTGGGCTTGAAGACCGCGTACCAGTTCACCGTCACGATGCCCGTGGTGGGCGGGCCGCTCTGGGGCGGCGCGGTGATCGGGGCCACGGCGTCGAGTTCCGTCTGGCCGGGGGCCGGGCCGCTGCCGGCGCCCGGGCCGCCCTCCGCCGGGCCACCGGTTGCCTCGCCGTACTCGACGCGGGAGGAGCGGCGGGCAAGCCGCCCGCCCGTGTGTTCGTGGGGCGCGGGCTGCCGGGCGGCGGGAGCCGCGGCCTCCTCCTGCTTCACCTCTTCAAACCTGATCGTGGGCTTGGTGACGGTGAAGGGCAGGTTGGTGCGCTTCTGGGCCTCCGCGAACCACACATCCAGCGTCCGCTCGATGAACCGCCGGACCAGCGGCTGCGAGGTGTTCACCACCAGCTCGCAGCGCACACGGGGGAACGAATCATCGGTCAGGATCGGGTTGCCGTCGGCGTCCACCGCCGGCGGGGCATTGGGGTCGGGCTCGGGCGCATCCGCCGCGAGGACGTTGGGCGGGTAGTAGCGCGTGGTGAACGAGACGAGCGAGTAGGCGGGGCCCGGGACCGCGGGCATCCGGGTTTCCTGCTCCCAGCCATCGACCTTGCTGTCGCTGAAGGCGAACAGCGTCTTCAGATCGTTGGTCAGGTGCTCGAACATGGCGCGACGCTCGAGCAGGCCGACCATGTTCGCGGCCCGCATGTCGGGCTCGCCGGCGTCGGTCACCTTCGCGTCCGTCGCCGACGCCCGGAGCTGGTTGCCGTTGTTCATGGTCGAGGCCACGATCGGGTCGGTGATGCGGCCCGTCGCCTCGAAGTGGTTGCGTACCGGGCGGATGAACATCACCGCGCTGGCCAGGCCCGCGATGCCCGCCGCGAGGCCGAACCAGCCGACCTTCTCCTTCCACATCGCCTTGCGGAGGACTGTGGTGGGCATGAGGTTGCCGCCCACGGCGTTGAGCCCAAGCCCTTGCAGGGCAAGGCCGTAGGCCGTCACGAGCGTGGTGGAAAGTTCGGTGAAGAGGGCGGCCTTGTCGCCCTCGATGGTGGCCCGCTTGAAGGGGGTCTGGGCGTCCACGCGGTAGACATCCATGCCCAGCTGCTGCTTGAGGTACTTGCGCAGGCCCGGGAGCATGAAGGTGCTGCCCACGCCGATGAGCCGGGTGAGCTGCGCATCCTTGTTGATCGACTGGTAGTAGCCGATGGAGCGCTGGATCTCCTGCGTGAGGTCGGTGAACACCGGCCGCATCGCCTGGAAGACCTGTCGGGCGTGCTTGGTGTCCTCGGCCTCTTTCTTGAGCTTCTCGGCCTTGGGGTAGCTGAGCTGGAACTGGTTGACGAGAGCCTCGGTGAACTGGTGGCCGCCGGTGTGGAACGTGCGGATCCACATGCGGCCGGGGGTCGCGATCACCAGGTCCGTGGAGGTTGTGCCGACGTCCACGATGATCGTGCCGGGCGTCTTGCTGTCGAAGTTCAGGTCGTACGCGAGCGCGTTGTACACCCCGATGGGGGAGAGCACCACGTAGTTGGGGTAGATCCCCACATCCGCGAGCATGTTCAGCCGCTCGGTCACCTTCTCGCGGGTGATGGCGAAGATCCCCACCTCCACATCGGGGGAGTCGGGGCTGACAAACGTCTGGTAGTCCCATTCCACGTTCTCGAGTGGGAACGGGATCTGCTGCATCGCCTCGAACTTGACGATGTCCGGGACTTTCTTGGGCTCCACCGGCGGCAGCTTGGCGAACCGTGCGAAAGCCGAGTGCCCGGGCACGGACACCGCGATCGCCGCCTTGGACAGGTCGTACTGGCTGGCCAGTGCCCCCAGCGAAACGCGGAGCACGTCGTTGGCGTCGACCCCGGGCGTGGACAGCACCTTGGGGTGCTGGATCACCGCGAAGTCGAGCACCTTCACATTCCCGTCGCCCACCGCCTCCAGCTTGATCGCCTTGATGGCCGCGGCGCCGATCTCAATACCCCAGCAGACTGAAGAAGCCATGGTGAACCCTCGTGTGCAGCCCCCGCGGCGTGCCGGGGGGCGGGGATAGTACACGATTCCAGGTGACCGGCCGGGTGGAGATCGTCCATCCCACTGCCGTCACGGGCAGGATACGGGAAGGTTTCCCAACCAGTTCCCTAGCGTTGGTCACTGCTGTGTAACAGCACCCGGGCGAGGGGCTCTTACCCCTGTCCCAGTTTCTTCAGGATGAGTTCGCGCACGGCCTTGGCGTCCGCCCCGCCGCCTGCGAGTTTCATGGCCTCGCCCACGAGCCGGCCCGCCGCGGCGATCTTGCCGCCCCGGACATCTTCCGCGACCTTGGGGTTCGCGGCGATGGCCTGGTCCACCCACCGCTCCATCGCTGCGTCGTCCCGGACCAGCAGCAGCCCACGCTCGCGTGCGATCGCCTCTACATCCGCGTCACCCGCCGCGCCGCGCTCGCACAGCACGCCGAACAGTTCATCCATCCCCTGGGCGCTCACCTTCCCCTGCTCGCGGAGGGCCCCCACCGCCGCGACGCCCGCGGGCGTGATGCCCAGGGCGTGAACCTCCGTGCCGCGCTCGTTGGCCCTCTTGGCACCGGCCTGGAGAATGATGTTCGCGGCGACGCGCCCCGCGCGGGAACGCTCGACGTGCCGTGCCACGAGCCCCTCGACGCACGCCTCATAGAAGACGCAGGTGTCCCGCTCCTCCACCAGGGCCCAGGCTTCCTTCACCGACAGACCGAAGTCCCTGGCGAACCGCCGGAACCGTGCCATCGGCAGTTCGGGCACGGCGGCGCTCACCCGCTCTTTCCAGGCCTTGTCGATCACCACCGCGGGCAGGTCGGGGTCGGGGAAGTAGCGGTAGTCGTGCGCATCCTCCTTCTCCCGCTGCACAAACGTGACGGATCGCGTGTCGTCCCAGCCGCGGGTGATCTTGGTTCCCTTCCCCAGCACACGCCGGTCCTGGGCCCACCGCCGGGGCTGCTCGGCGTGTTCGAACTCGACCGCGGCCTTGAGCGAGCGGAACGAGTTGAGGTTCTTGATCTCGACGATGGGCGTCTTTACGACGCTGGCGTCCCGCATCGTCAGCACGCAGTTGATGTTGGGCTCAAACCGCATGTGCCCCTTCTGCATCACGCCCTCGCTCACGCCCAGGAAGCGGCAGATGTTCCGCAGCAGCCGGGCGAAGAGGACCACGTCCTCGGCGCTGCGGAAGTCCGGCTGCGTTACCACCTCCAGCAGCGGCGTGCCGGCGCGGTTGAGGTCCAGGATTGAGAAGTCAATCGGGTGCCCTCCCGGAGCCTCGTGCAGCAGCTTGCCCGCGTCCTCCTCCAGGTGTGCGCGGATGATGCCGATGGTGCGGTGCTCGCCCTCGAGCACCGGGAAGCCCGCGCTATCGACCGCGGGCAGGTCCACCGCGCCGTCGAAGCACAGCGGCAGGTCGTACTGGCTGATCTGGTACCCCTTGGGCAGGTCGGGGTAGAAGTAGCTCTTGCGGTCCCACTTGGTCGTGTCGGCGATGACACACCCCAGGGCACGCCCCACCATCATCGCCATCTCAACACCTGCGCGGTTGGCCACCGGGAGCGCCCCGGGCAGGCCCAGAACCGTGGGGTCGATCAGCGTGTTAGGCGCGGCGCCGTCGAACTCCCTGCACGCGGGGCTGGGGGCGCGCGAGAACATCTTCGTGCGCGTGGCCAGCTCGATATGGACCTCGAGCCCCACCACCAACTGGACGGCCACGATGTCCTCGAGCGTCGCGTGCATGTGCTGGAACTCTACTTCGCCGGCGCGCCCCTCACAACGCGCAGGGCCGTCGCCAGGGCCCGCCGCTCCACTTCCATCACCCGGATCCGGCTCACCTTCAGCTCGGGCGCGAGCTCGGCGAGCGTCCTGGGCGGGCCGCCGTCCCAGCCGTAACGCTTGAGCAGCACCGCCGCATCCGGGACCGGCACGCGCCCGGCCCGGATCGCGGGGAGCAGGCGTGCATCGGGCTCGAGGAATGCCTGCCACGCGGCCACCTGCCGCTCCCACGCGGGCATCGGCTGGCCGGCCGGGATCACCGCAACAGCACGCCGCGGCGCGTGCGAGGGCTGCGCAAGCTCCCGCGCCGCCTGTGCCGCGTAGCGGTCCAGCGCCAGCCCGGCGGCCCCCGCGAGCCGTCCTCCCTTGGCCGCGTCGTGGGCGTCGACGGCCTCTCCGATGACCCCGATGGCGCCGGCGAGCACACGGACAACGCCCGCCGCACCCAGCTCTTCCACCGGTTTGCCCAGGCGCGCCGCGAGGGTGTCGAGCATCAGGCGGAACTGGGACCGCACCAGCTCGGCCTTGAGCCGCGCCGCCCACCGCAGCAGGGTCTCCGCACGGTCCACGCTCGCGGGGGAAGGCTGGAGGCGGTCGAGCCTGCGGATGAGACGCGCGGCCTCCGACCTAAGAACCTGGTACGCCGCGAGCCGGGCGGACTCTTCCGCGCCGATGGGGGGCCCCATCTTCCTCGCAGCGCGCAGGAACGCGGGGACATCGACCGGCGACGCGGCGCTGAGCCCCGTCCGCACCGGCGGGGTGGCCAGGACCGCGCCCGCCTGCCCGCGCTTGGTGTCGGGCGTGTTCAGGGCGCCGCTCTCGAGCAGCGTCCGAAGTCGCGCTGCCCGCTCCATGTTGATCGCCCTCCGGACGGCGCCGCGCGAGCGGCGCGTGCGGCGGGCAAGCAGCGCCAAGTCCACACCCCGCCGCCACGCCCGGTACAGCACCGCCCGTTTCCGCGCGTTGAGCGCCGGCGCCTCGCGCATCCCGGCGCTCCCCGCCCTCGCCGCCCGCCGCAGCACCTGGCGCACCCCCTCGTGGCTGCGACCCATCTCTCTGGCGATCTCCGCCGCGGCCTGGCTCACCGTCAGGCCCTGCGCTCGCAGCCGGCCCGCCCGCTCCAGCATCGCCGCCGTCTGGTCCGCGTTCACGCGCGTGAATCCGCCCGCCCGGCGGAGGCCCGCCGCGTTGGCTTCCTCGAACCTGCGGACGACCGCGGGCGCGAACCTCAGGCTCGCCCGCTTGCGTTCATCCACCACCCTGCGCGCGATCAGTCCCCGCTTCCGCATCCGGTCCAGCGACACGCGGCTGACCTTCCACCGCAGAGCGAGGGATTTCACGTCTTCCCCTTCGGCCTCCCCCGCTTGGAGCCCAACCCCCGCGCACAGCCGCTCGACGAACGGGCTCAGCGCCGCGCGCAGCTCCGCTCCCTGGACCAGCGTCCCCTGCGTCGCCGCGCCGTTCAGGCCCGTCACGCGGAAAATGAGCCAGTCCTCCGGGTAGGTCACCGCGGGGTCCAGGTCGAGCGCCAGCGACTCCGCCCGCTCGATGCACGCGAGCACCGCGCCGCGCTCCATCGCACGGATCGACTGCTCGAGCCTCTTGAGCGGCTCGTTCTTCAGGGCGGGCAGCGGGGGCACGCTGCAAGAGTACCCGTACAGTCACGCCGTGCCGCCCCCTTCCACCCCGCCCTGCTATCCCGTGATCGTCGGCCCCACCGCCGGGGGCAAGACCGCGCTCGCGGTCGACGTGGCGCTGGCGATCAACCGGGCCCGGGGCCGCTCAGCCGCCGAGGTCATCTCCGCCGACTCCATGCTCATCTACCGGGGCCTCAACATCGGCGCCGCCAAACCCACCCCCGATGAACGCCGCGGCATCCCCCACC
>JAEYTB010000237.1 GCA_023434205.1 Planctomycetota bacterium
GGCGGGAGCATCGGGGCGGTGAGCGAGCCTGGCCGGGGGTCGACGTTCTGGTTCACGATCCCGTTCGAGGTGCGCGCGGAGAACGACGCGGCGCGGGCGGGCACGCGGATGGACCCGAGGTCTCTGCGGGTGCTGGCGGTGGACGACAACAGCGTCCACCTGGAGGTGCTGCGTGACCAGGTGACGAGCTGGGGGCTGGTGGCAGGGACGGCGGAGAGCGGGGAGGCGGCGTTGGACGCGCTGCTGAAGGCGGCGGAGGCGGGGACGCCGTACGACGTGGCGATCATCGACGGGGACATGCCGGGGATGGACGGCTTTGAGCTGGCGCAGGCGGTGAAGGAGCGTGCGGCGATCGCGCCGACGGTGCTGATGGCGATGCTGAGCGTGGAGGAGGAGGGGGACGCGGCGAAGCTGCGGGAGGTCGGCTTCTCGGGGCACATCACCAAGCCGGTGCGGCAGTCGAACCTGTTCAACGCGGTCATGGACGCGATCGCGGCGGCGAAGCGCGACCCGTCGCCGGAGTTGCCCGAGCCCGTGGCGGGTGTGCCCGGGGCGGGGGCGCCCGTGACGATGCAGGGGCACCTTCTGCTGGCTGAGGACAACGAGATCAACCAGATCGTGGCGACGGAAATCCTGACGAAGTCGGGGTTCACGCTGGATGTGGTGGGGAACGGGAAGCTGGCGGCGGAGGCGGCGCGGCGCGGCGGGTATGACCTGGTGCTGATGGACTGCCAGATGCCGGAGATGGACGGGTTCGATGCGACGCGGGCGATCCGCGAGCACGAGGCCAGGATGGGGCCGCTGGGGCCGGGCGGTTCGCGGCTGCCCATCGTGGCGCTGACGGCCAACGCGATGAAGGGGGACAGGGAGAAGTGCCTGGAGTGCGGGATGGATGACTACGCGAGCAAACCGGTCAACCCCGCGGAGCTGCTGAAGACCATGGAGCCGTACCTGTCGCGGCGCAGCGAGGGCCGCCGCGCGGCGTGAGGAGGATCATGAGCGAGGATGCAACCAATCAGCCCCTTCATGTCGCCGAGCTTTCAGGGCGGTGCATGGGGAACGCGCAGATGGCATCGATGCTGCTGGATAAGTTCGAGAAGCAGCTCAACGCGGACGTGGGCGTGATGCAGGGGCAGCTCGCTTCGGGCGACTGCGCGCAGCTCGCGAAGACGGTCCACGCGCTGAAGGGCGCGGCGGGGGCGGTGGCGGCGACGGGCGTCCACACGCTGGCGGCGCAGCTCGAGGGGCTGGCGCGGGAGCAGCGGCTGGAGGAGGCGGCGGCATCGCTCAAGCGGCTGCGGGCGGAGGTGGACCGGTGTTTGGCGTATCTGCCGCGGGCGAGAGAGCACCTGCAGGGGAAGGGGGGCGCGGGATGAGGGTGCTGGTGGCGGACGACAACGAGGTGTCGCTGACGCTGATGGAGGCGGTGCTGACGCAGGCGGGGTACAGCGTGGACACGGCGCGGGACGGGGCGGAGGCGCTGGTGAAGGTGCGCGAGGGGGGTGCGCGGCTGGTGGTGACGGACTGGGAGATGCCGGGGATGAGCGGGGTGGAGCTGTGCCGCGCGGTGCGGACGCTGGACCTGCCGGGGTACGTGTACGTGCTGCTGGTGACATCGCACGACAACGCGGCGCACACGGTGGAGGGGCTGACGGCGGGGGCGGACGACTTTGTGGGCAAGCCGTTTGATCCGGGGGTGTTCCTGGCGCGGGTTCGGACGGGGGTGCGGATTCTGTCGCTGGAAACGCGGGACATGGCGATCTTCGCGATGGCGAAGCTGGCCGAGTCGCGGGACCCGGAGACGGGTGCGCACCTGGAGCGGGTGCGGTGCTACTGCCGGGAACTAGCGCGGGAGCTGTCGCGGACGCCGCGGTACGCGGGTGTGGTCGATGAGGCGTTCGTACACCTGATGTACCTGACAAGCCCGCTGCACGACATCGGGAAGGTAGGGATCCCGGACACGGTGCTGCTGAAGCCGGGGCGGCTGTCGGACAACGAGTTTGAGATCATGAAGACGCACACGACGCTGGGGGCGCAGACGCTGGAGGCGGCGCTGCGGGCGTTCCCGGGGGTGAAGTTTCTGGAGTTGGCGCGGGACATTGCGATCAGCCACCACGAGCGGTGGGACGGGACCGGGTACCCGCTGGGGCTGAAGGGTGAGGAGATCCCGCTGGCGGGTCGGATCGTGGCGATCGCTGATGTGTACGACGCGCTGACATCAAAGCGGGTGTACAAGCCGGCGGTGGGGCATGAGCTGGCGATGACGATGATCGAGGACGGCGCGGGGACGCACTTTGACCCGGAGCTGGTGCGGGCGTTCGCGCGGATCGGGGCGCGGTGCATCGCGATCCGGGAGCGGTATGACGAGAGCCTGCCGATGGCGGCGTAGGGCTCGGCTGGGTGAATCGTGACGAGCCGCACGGCCCGAGGACGGGGTCGTGGCACCCGTATCATCGGGGATGCGAGTGGCTGTGATTCTGCCGGCGGCGGGGGCTTCGTCGAGGTACTTGGCGACGGGGGGGCTGCGGTCCAAGCTGGACGAGGACCTGGGCGGCAAGCCGGTGCTGCAGCGCACGGTGGAGCTGTTCACCAAGCATGATGATGTGGGGGAGATCATCGTCGCGGGGCCGGCGGGGGAGGCGGAGTTTGCGGAGTTCAAGGAGCGGCACGCGGACCGGCTGGGGCTGCTGGGGGCGAGGGTCTGCCGCGGGGGAGTTACGCACCGGTGGGAGACGGTGAGGGCGGCGCTGGAGCAGGTGGGGAGCGAGGCGACGCATATCGCGGTGCATGACGCGGCGCGGCCGTGCGTTTCGATGGAGCTGCTGGACCGGGTGTTCAGCGCGGCGAGGCGGCACGGTGCGGCCATCCCGGCGGTGGAGGTTTCAGACACGGTGAAGCGGGTGAAGGAGACGGGGGAAAAGATGGGCGGGGACGATGGTGTCGCCGCGATTTTGGGGGAGACGGCGGAGAGCGCCAAGCCGCTGCGGGTGGTGGAGGGGACGGTGGAGCGGCGGGGGCTGGTGCTGGTGCAGACGCCGCAGGTGTTCGAGGCGGGGCTGCTGCGGCGGGCGTATGCGCAGGCGGACCTGACGAGCACCGACGATGCGGGGCTGGTGGAGCGGCTGGGGGTGCGGGTGGTGGTTGTGGACGGGGAGGCGCGGAACATCAAGATCACGCGGCCAGGGGACTTGGGGCTGGCGCGGGCAATCCTGGGATTGAAGGAGGCGGAGGGGAGGCCGGTGCATAAGAGGTTCTGAGGGAGGGAGTTGGAAGGCCCCCTCCGCCTCGCAGAGCCTCGGCACCTCCCCCGCAGAGCCGGGGGAGGAGTGGAGACCCCGCGGAGCTGGGGGAGGAGTGGGGAGGAGACGAGGTTAGGAAGTGCTAAGATGTGGGGTGTGGGCCGTGGAGGCCTGCTTTGAAGGAGGCGATGATGCTCAAGGCTGTGTGCGGGCTTGCGTTGGTGGCGGCGGTGGTGGGTGGGTGTGCGAATCAGCCGCCGCGGGGGGAGAACACGGGCCGGGTGGAGGTGACGGATACGACCCCGGCGGAGAAGGCCAGTCCCCAGGTGCAGCTGACGGCGCAGCATGAGTTCTCGGATCGGGTGGCGCAGCAGTTGGCGGCGGACCTGCAGCAGATCCCGGCGCTGACGGAGCACGGGTACCGGAACACGGTGGTGTTCGGGGACATCGTGAACAAGACGGGGGTGGTGCCCACGAGCGAGTTTGAGGGGTTCCGGATGCGGGTGCGCGGGAAGCTGATGCAGAGCCAGCACGTGCTTCGGAACATCCGGTTTATCGAGAACCGTGCGCGGCTGGATGACCTGCGGCGGCGCGAGGGGACGGGGGGCACGGGCGAGGCGCCGCGGAGCGGGGCGCAGTTCGACCCGCGGTACACGTTCTTCCTGAACGGGGAGATGTACCGGGCGACGCGCGGGGCGTACGAGGAGGTGAACGAGTACCTCATGTCGTACAACCTGACGAACATGGACACGGGCGAGATCGTGTGGCAGAACGTGCCCTACGAAGTGAAGCAGGTCCGGTGATGGGACGGCTGTTTCGGTCCGTGGTGGTGGGCGTGGTGCTGGCCGGGTGCGCGGGGAGTCCGCGGTCGACGCAGATGACGTCGGGGGACCTGGATGCGACAACGGCGGCGATGGCGCAGCAGCTGGCGGGGAGCAGGTTTCTCGCGGACCGCGGGCCCGCGTCGGAGCGGATGGTGATCGCCATCAGCAAGGTCGAGAACTTATCGAGCGACATGATCCCGGTGGGCGAGCAGTGGCTGCTGATGGAGCGGGTGAAGGGCTCGCTGCCGATCGTGGAGCTGGGCAAGCAGAAGAACATCGCGTTCGTGATCCCCGCGGAGCACCTGCGGGAGGGGCGGTCGCGGGGGACGCTGCCGGAGGAGTTCGCGGCGGGGCGGAAGCCCACGCACGAGATGGCGGCGACCTTCCACTCGGGGACGCGGCTGGCGGGGAAGGACCGGACGGACGCGTACCTGGTGGAGTACCGGATTACCAACCTGGCGACGGGCGGGCTGGAGTGGAACGGGATGTACGAGTTCAAGCGTGCCGCGGCGGGGCTGGCGTACGACTGAAGGATGGTCGATGAAGGGCGTGCGTCCATGGATGTGGTGCGCGGCGGGCGCGGCGGCGCTGGCGGGCGGGTGTGCGCAGGAACAGGTGAGCCCGCGGCTGCGGGCCGACGTTGATGCGGGGCGGTACTCCCTGGCGCGGGTGGCGATCCAGAAGCGGCTGACGGAGAACCCCGGGGACCGGTCGTACATCCTGGACCGGCTGCGGCTGCTGATCCTGACCCTGGCGGATGGGCAGCCCGCGGCGGGGGAAGAGGTGGCGAACCAGGCGTACCGGCTGCTGCGGACGCAGGGGCTCAACGCGGACCGGACCACGGCGTCGGTGGTGTTCAACGAGGGCGTGAAGATCTGGAAGGGCGAGCCGTACGAGCAGGCGCTGGCGTACACGTACATCGCGATGCAGAAGGCGCAGCTTGGGCAGTGGGACAACGCGCGGGCGGCCGCGGGGTCGTCGCTGTTCCTGCTCAAGAGCTTCGGTGAGAACGAGCGCGGGGACGAGGTAAGCAGCCTCGAACTGGCGCGGCGGGCGGCGGAGGAAGATGCGCGGCGCGGCGGGGGGGCGGGGGACCGGTACATCAACCGGGGTTACACGCCGATCAAAACCAACTTTGTGCTGGGGTACCTGCTCAACGGCGTCGCGAACAGGGCGATGGGGCGGGAGGACGAGGCGGCGGACAACTTCCACGAGGCGGGGGTGGTGCGCGAGTCGCTGAGGCCGCTGGCGCGGGCGCTCGAGGGCGGCGGGTACAACACGGTGTTCGTGGTGGACTACGGGGTGGGGCCGACGAAGATTGCCACGGGGCCGGACGGTGCGCTGGCGGGGTATGTCGAGAACTGGCCGAGCGACGGGCGGCCGATCCGTGCGGTGGTGGAGGGTGGGTCGGCGGTGCTGGCGGAGGTGCCGCCGGCGCAGGACATCAACGCGATGGCGCGCAGCCTGATGTGGAACAACCTGGAAGATGTGCGGGTCGCCAAGAGCGCGATCGGGTCGGCGATGGTGGTGGGGGGGCTGGCGGTGGCGGGGACCAGCCGCGATGAGGAGGCGCAGTACGCGGGGCTGGGCGTGGCGCTGGCGGGGCTGCTGATGAAGGCCACGGCGACGGCGGACACGCGCCACGCGGAGTTCCTGCCGCAGCGGGTGTACGTGGTGCCGGTGCAGATCGATGAAGCGGACGCGCGGGTGACGTTGGAAGTGGCCGGGGACGCGTCGTCCCGGATCGTGCTGCCGGCGCTGGACCCGCCCGCGGATGGGCGGGTGCAGCTGCGGTATGTGAGGCTGACGGCGCGGGGCTCGGGGGAGTGGGCGACGGGCGGGCGAGTGATGTACGGGAACGACGAGTACGGGGGCGTGGTGGACGGGGACACGCTGCCGTACATCCTGGGGGGGCGGGATGTGTCGCTGCCCAGCCCGCGGGTGCTGGAGCGGTATCAGCGGGCGGGTTGGCTCACGGACTTCACGACGGTGGAGCTTGAGAACCTGTACCGCGAAGAGGGCATCGCGCTGAGTGTTGACGATGCGCGGGGGGCCTCGCGCCGGCACGTGCTGGAGGGCGGTGACTCGCTGGTGCCGCCGCTGGCGGGCACGGCGGGGTATGCGCGGCTGTTCGGGCAGCTTCACCCGCCGTACGAGCCCAGGAGCCGGTGGCTGCGGGAGCTGAGCGGGACGTTGAGGAACCAATCCGACAGGAACCAGGGGACCGAAGCAGAAGGAGGTCGGTGATGAAGCGTGTGATGCTGGCGGCGGCGGTGGTCATGGCGGGGGTGGGTGGGTGTGCGACGCCGCGGGGGCCGTTCACGCCCGCGCCGGACTACATCCCGGTGGAGCACTACCCGAAGATCACGACGACGGCGCACCTGTCGCGGTACTTGGTGTTCTCGCCGCCGACGGTGGTGCAGGAGGGTGTGATGAAGGTGACGACGCCGGTGCGGCTGGTGTCGCGGCCGGGGGAGTGGTCGAAGGTCCAGTACCGGTACATTTTCCTGGACAAGCACACGGTGCCGCTGACGGTGCAGCCGGACTGGCAGAGCCAGACGCTGGAGCCGCAGCAGCAGGTGTTCCTGCAGGGCAACTCGATGGACAGCAACGCGGTGGACTGGCGGCTGGAGATCCGGCCGCACCGCTGAAAGGTGGGCGTGATGAGGGCTTGGGTGCTCGGGGCGTTGATGGTGTGCGCAACGTGTGCGCCCGCGCTGGGGCAGCAGCCTGCGCCGAAGGCGTCGCAGCCGATGACGGCGGACTTCGTCGCGGCGTACAAGCGGGCGGGGAGCCCGCGGATGCTGGTGTACGCGGACTTTGTCGGGGGCGCTTCGGCTTCGGCCGCGGCGGGAGCCCAGGCAGTGCGGTCGCTGGGCGCGGAGGTGGAGCGGGCGCTGACGCAGCCGGGCGTCGTGATGGCGCGGGGGATGAAGCCCCTGGACGCCGAGCAGGTGCGGGTGCTGCGGGCGGGTGATTCGCTGGCGGGGGCAAGGCTGCTGGGCAACGCCGCGGACGCGGATGTGGTGCTGTACCTGCGGGTGGTCGAGACGGCGGGGGCGGGGTATACGGGGACGAGCGTACTCGCGGACCTGCGGCGCGGGCTGGCGCTGGGGCGGCACGCGTGGGACATGGTGCCGGAAGAAGATGGGAGCGTGGCGGCGGGCGCCGTGCGGGCGCAGGCGGGCGTGATCGTGTCGCGGGTGGCGGATCACTTCGCGCGGGCGTACCCGCCGGGGGGTAGCCCTGCGAACGCGCGGCGGGCGATCGTGCGGGTGGCGGGGGCGTATGCGCCGGAGGACCTGGCGGCGCTGCGGGAGGGGCTCAACGCCGCGCCGGGGGTGAAGGCGGGCTCGGTGGTGGTGCGGGCCGAGGACCGGGGCGACGAGCTGAACGTGGCGACGCTGGACGTGGTGTTCGGCGGGGACGCGGAGGAACTGCGGCGGCTGGTCCACCGCACGGTGATCGACCAGATGGGGATGGTGAGCGAGCCGGTGGACGGGCGCGAGGGCGCGGTGGCGGTGAGGGTTGGGCCGCTGGCGCTGAACGCACGGGAGAAGATGCTGGTGGGCGGGAGCAAGACCAACCGCGTGAGCGCGCAGCGGGACCGGCTCACGCTGGCCTACGCGAACGCGGGCTCGCCGAAGGTGGCGGTGATGTTCAACCGCGGTGAGGCGCTGCCGCCGGAGGACGCCGGGGTGCGGGTGGAGGTTGGGGAGCGCAGCCGCGCGGTGCCGGCGGGGCCGGGGCGTGAGAGCGTGACGGGGGCGGCGCAGGCGGGCGGGGACGCGATGGTGATGCTGGAGACGTCGGTGTCGGAACGGCTGACGCAGCTGGGGGTGCAGGTCCGGCCGCTGAACGCGGCGCAGGAGCGGCTGGCCACGGGGGCGGAGTTCAAGGACAGGGTGTGGGACGACCGCGAGCTGGCGATGGCGCTGGGGCGCGAGGCGGGGGTTGACGTGGTGGTGTGCGGGGTGGCGACAACGGCGGGCGGACGCGTGCGGCTGGTGGTGCGGGCGTGGGATGTCGCGAGCGGCGGGGTGCTGGAGCGGGTGGAGGTGGAGGCCGCGGCGCCCGTGGAAGAGGGGACGCTGAGCAGGCGTGCGGAGGAGATCGCGGCGATGGCAACGGGGAAGCTGATGGCGGTGCTGTCGGACCGGTGGGAAACGATGGCGAGGAAGTGAGTCTGGTAGAGTGAGGGTTATGGCGAAACGCGCGGCAAAGGCGGGAGCGTTGGTGGGCGTGGTGATGGGGTCGCGCTCGGACTGGGCGACGATGGAGCACGCCGCGGAGACGCTGAAGAAGCTGCGGGTTCCGCACGAGGTGAGCGTGGTATCGGCGCACCGGACCCCGGACTGGCTGTTCGAGTACGCGGCGGGGGCTGAGGGCCGCGGGCTGCGGGTGATCATCGCGGGTGCGGGCGGGGCGGCGCACCTGCCGGGGATGGTGGCGAGCAAGACGATCGTGCCGGTGCTGGGCGTGCCGATCATGAGCGAGGCGCTGAAGGGGATGGACTCGCTGCTGTCGATCGTGCAGATGCCGGCGGGGGTGCCGGTGGGGACGCTGGCGATCGGGCGGAGCGGGGCGGTGAACGCGGGGCTGCTGGCGGCGGCGATCGTGGCGGACGCGGTGCCGGGGCTGCGGGAGCGGCTGCGGGCGTGGCGTACTGAGCAGACGGAGGCGGTGTTGAAGGGGCGGGACCCGCGAAAGGCCGTCAAGGACTAACCCATGCTCATCGGTGTGCTTGGCGCGGGGCAGCTTGGGCGGATGCTGGCGCTGGCGGGCATTCCGTTGGGGCTGCGGTTCCGTTTTTTGGACCCGACGCCGGGAAGCCCCGCGCGGCAGGTTGGCGAGCAGGTGGTGGGCGGGTTTGAGGACGACGCGGCGGTGCGGGCGTTCTGCACGGGGCTCGATGTTGCGACGTGGGAGTTTGAGAACGTGCCGGTCGCGACGGCGCGGCGGGTAGCGGAGCGTGTGCCGATGTTCCCGCCGCCCTTGGCGCTGGAGGTGGGGCAGGACCGGCTGGCGGAGAAGGAACTGTTCCGGGAGATGGGGCTGGAGGTCCACGCGTACGCCGCGGCGGGGAGCGGGGCGGAGTTTGAGGACGCGGTGCGGCGGGTGGGGCTGCCGGTGGTGGCGAAGACGCGGCGGGGCGGGTACGACGGGAAGGGGCAAATAGTGCTTCGCGAGGGCGCGGGCGCGGAGGACGTGAGCGCGGCGTGGCGGTCGCTGGGGGGCGTGCCGGCGCTGGTGGAGAAGTTCGTGCCGTTTGAGCGCGAGGTGTCGGTGATCGCGGTGCGCGGGCAGGACGGGGCGTTCTGCGCGTACCCGCTGGTGGAGAACGTCCACCGGGGGGGAATTCTGCGGGTGTCGCGGGCGCCGGCGCCGGGGTGGACGCGGGAATGGCAGACGAGGGGCGAGGGGTACGCGCGGGCGATCATGGAGCGGCTCGGCTACGTGGGTGTGCTGGCGATCGAGTTCTTCGTGGTGGGCGGGGAGCTGCTGGCGAATGAGATGGCCCCGCGGGTCCACAACAGCGGGCACTGGACCATCGAGGGCGCGGAGACGAGCCAGTTCGAGAACCACGTGCGGGCGGTGGCGGGGATGCCCCTGGGGCGGACCGCACCGCGGGGGCGGAGCGTGATGGTGAACCTGATCGGGGACGTGCCGCGGGTGGAGGAGGTGCTGAGCGCGGGCGGGCATCTGCACGTGTACGGGAAGGCGGCGCGGGCGGGTCGGAAGGTGGGGCACGTGACGGTGTGCGGGGAGGATGGGGGGCGGGTGGAGGAGAGCGCGGCGCGCGTGGTGGAGCTTGCCGAGCGGGCGGGCGCGCAGGTGCGGGCGTGAGGAAGAAGTGGTTCATCGCGACGCCGCTGGTGCTGCTGGCGTTGGCGGTCGCGGCGTGGGCGGCGGCGGGGCCGCTGCTGCTGACGCGGGGCGCGGTCATTGAGGCGAGCGTGCAGGGGCAGGGCGCGGAGTGGTCGCTGGTATGGCTGGCGGCCGATGGGTCGGTGGTGAACGGGCGGTGGGTGGAGGTGGGCGAGGGGGCGGTGCGGTTGGAGGGCCCGGTTGCGAACCGGGGCTTTGAGTGCCTAGGGCTGCGGTGGAGCGGGGCCGGGGTGCGGGTCGCGGATGCGCCCGCGGCGACGCTCGTCGAGCGGGTGCTGTGGTGGGAATCGCGGACGGCGCTGCGGCCGGGCGAGGGCGCGGCGGTCCTGCGCGAAGGCGTGTGGATCGCGGAGGGTCAGGAGGGGATGGTGGCGTGGCGGATGCCGGCGCTGACGGTGGCGCAGGTGCTGGACATCGCGCTGGTGTACGGGCTGCTGCTGATGGGCGCGGCGGCGGTGTGGGGGCTGGTGCGGGTAGGCGACGGGGGGCGGTGGTACACGCCGGAGCGCGCGGCGCTACTGCTGGTGGTGGCGGTCCACGCGTGGATGGCGGTGCGGGCGCCGCTGCTGTACTGCCCGGACAGCATGGATTACGCGGTGAACGCGAAGGTGCTGCTGGAGACAGGGAGTTTCGAGCACTTCAACGCGTGGCGGCTGCCGGGGTACTCGGTGTTCCTGGCGCCGTTCGTGGCTTGGCTGCACGGGTGGAACTTCGGGCTCGGGGTTGCCCAGGGTGTGCTGGGCGTGGTGACGGCGTGGCTGGCGGGGCGGTGCGTGGGATCGATGCTGAGCGGGCCGTGGGCGGCGCTGGCGATGGTGGTGGTGGGGCTGGACCCGGTGCTGCTGGCGTACGAGCGGACGGCGATGCCGGAATGCCTGACGGCGTTCATGGCGATGCTCGCGGTGTGGGTGGCCCTGCGGGGGACGTTCTGGGGCGGGGCGGGGATGGCTGGCGGGTGCGCCGCGGCGGCGGGGCTGGGGCTGCTGCTGGGAACGG